>CAVJFW010000034.1:0-15682 GCA_963648975.1 bacterium
GTTCTTGAATGCATAAATGTTTGCGCTTACAATATTCATCACGAGTATGGAACAGATTTTATGGATGAATAAAAAGGAGGCAAGAAAAAATGCTTCGTGCCGCAATCGTTGACGACGATGTTGAATCCATCAACAAGCTGAAGGAATATCTTGGAAAATATTCCAAGGAGATGAACGAGCCGGTCAATATTGCATCTTTTGAGGATTCTGCACAATTCATCTTTGATTATCAGCCTATCTATGATGTCGTGTTCCTGGATGTGCAGATGCCAAAATACAATGGAATGCAACTGGCTGAGGAAATCCGAAAAAAGGATAAATCAGTTGCCATCATCTTTGAGACTCAATATGGTGAATATGCCCTTCAAGGCTATAAGTACAACGCCCTCGACTACTTCCTGAAGCCTTTCTCCTATCCAGAAGTAAAAATGAGATTGGATATCATCAGGAACAAGCTGACTGAAAAGACTAAGTCGCTTACCATCACTACTGAGGATAAGATGATGAGAGTACTTCAAAGCAATGAGATACTCTATGTCGAGGAAGTAGGGAGAAAGCAGGTCTTCCATATGAATGACGGAAATGAATACACCAATTCCAAGAGGGAAGGCTTGGCTGAGCTTGAGAAGAAACTTTCTGATTATGGCTTTGCCAGATGCAATTCAGGATTCCTATTGAACCTGAAGCATTGTACCGCCATACGCCAAAACGATGTCTATATGACGAATTTGCCATTCGAGATTTCCAGAGGATTCAAAAAAGCCTTTTTGGAAAAGCTATTCAGAAATATAGACTTTAGAGGAGAAAATTAGAATGTATTCCTTCTTTTGGTTCTGGATGAACGCGACATTCTATATTCCGTTCTTTTTTGGGGCACTTTTGGTGTTGCGTAATACCGAAAAAAAGAATATGTGGATACTGAAGACCTGTGTTGCTTTCCTTCTTTTCTTTGGTTGGTCGTTCGCCTGGCAGGCAATCATCTACAATCTTCCAAGCGAATTTTCGGAGAGCATCCCCTTTAGTCATATCACATTCTTCGTACAGATAGCGATGATGATCGGATATATCCGTTTGGCCTATAAGGTGGACATATGGACTGATTTCTTTGCCACCACCGTCACCTATTCCCTGCAACACTTCTCGAATCGTCTTTATCTCGTCATCTGTTCCACATTATCCATGGTCATCCAGGACGAATCCCTGAAATCAGGTTTATGGTCGTCGTGGCTTGGTGTCATCATCTGTTTTGTGGTGATGGGACTTAGTTATTTCCTTTGGTGGTTTCTTCTTCTCAGAAAATTCGATCAGGAGTCATTTGACAACCTTGTCAACAAGAAGGTACAGGTACTTACATCTGCCATCGTCATCGTGTTTTCCATCTTTATCAACTCCTATATCGCAAATGACAGTCATACCACGGCTTTCATCATGAACATGGGATTCCTTCTTTCCTTGGCCATATCCTTCCTTGTCGTTCTTCTCGATTATGCCTCTGTCTATGAAAGAAAGACCATGAAGGAGAATGAGAAACTTGTCGAACTTCTGAGAAGCGAGAAGGCTGACTATGAGTCAAGCAAGGAAAACTACGATCTCATCAACATAAAACTCCATGACATAAAGCATCTTCTCAACACCCTTAATTCCTCGACGGATGAGACGACCATTCACAACATCAAGGAAAGTCTTACTTCGTTCGAACATAACATCAAGACCGGTAACGAAGCGGTCGATGTCATCATCAGCAAGAAAAAAAGGGAATGCAAGGAGAAGAAAATCAAGTTCACCTGTTTTCTCGATGCAAGAGGGTTGGAATATATTTCCCCCTATGAACTGTATACCCTTTTTGACAATGCCATCAACAATGCCATTGATGCCTCACTGAAATGTAGCCTGGAGAATCGAATCATCTCCGTGCACGGAAACAAAAAGGATGATTTCCTACAGATCATCTTTACAAACTATTTCTGTGATGATGTCAGGCTTGAGAACAATCTGCCCCTTACCATGAAAGACAAAAGATTTCATGGTTTTGGCATGAAATCCATGAAGATGCTTGCCGAGAAGCATAACGGAAACATTTATTGCTCCATAAACGAAAATCTCTTCTCTCTTTACATAAATCTTCCGTTGAATCCGGTGAAATAAGTCGAAAAACATATCAAAAAAATCAATATTGTTGTTTGTAAGCGATTACACTTTTTGTCATCTAAATGGTACATTTGGTCACGATGTACCTTTTTTCGTTTGGTCTAAATTAAAATGAAACCGCTTTATGAAGGGAGGAAACCTAATGAAAAAAAGTAAAGCGATCAGAAGTTTGGTGTTGTTAGGCTTAATGGCAGGCATGTCGTCGGCACTGAGTGTCCAAAGCCAAATGACAGCTCAGAATTCGGTCAAATCGATCATCAAAGGTGGTAAGTCCTATACGGACTTCGTCACCAAGGATCAGGTTCTTGAGGCCGGAAATGATCTCACTGAGGAGATTGCCGAGGAAGGTATCATTCTCATGAAGAATGAGAACAATGCTCTTCCTTATGCCGGCGTCAAGAAAATTTCCGTCTTCGGTAAGGGAAGTGCCGGAAACTTCTACTATGGTGGCAGCGGCTCCGGCGGTAGTGCAGGTGTTGGTCAGAAGACAATCTATGATTCCCTTACGGATGCAGGTTTCAGCTATAACCCAGTCTTAAGAAGCTTCTATGAGGATGACACCCGTTCCGGAACAGGTGCCGTTGGTGGCAGCATTTTTGGTGGCAGTGGTTCCACTGTCGGCGAGACTCCTATCGACAACTATGACCGTTCCATCAGTGAATCGACTGAAGTCTTCTCTGACGCAGCCATCGTCATGATCTCCAGAGGTGGTGGTGAAGGCTACGACCTCGAAAGATATAATTCCGTTGATTTCCGCGGCGATGAAAAGAAGGAAGACTATGTCCAGCATCATTATCTTGAACTCTCCAAGAACGAAGCTGACATGCTCGAATATGTCAAGAAGAGATTCGACAAGATCACCATCGTTCTGAATTCCGCTGAGGCTTTCGAACTTGGATCCCTTGTCGATGATGAAAAAATCGGTTCCATCGTCTGGATTTCCACTCCAGGCAATACCGGTGTCATGGCTCTTGGCAAGGTTCTCAATGGTACGGTCAACCCATCTGGCAGAACTGTCGACACCTATGCCAGGGATTTCACCAAGGATCCTACATGGGAGAACTTCGGCGACAATTCCCAGACTAACGACGGCGTAAGCAACATGGTTGCCATCGGCAGCGATGGAAATCCAATCAAAGGCTTCTCCAAATATGGACTTTTCGGTTCATTCTATGATGCCACAAAGCTTTATAACGTCCAGTATGAGGAAGGCATCTATGTTGGTTATCGTTATTATGAGACAGCTGGAAGTGTCAAGGGCGAAGAATGGTACAAGAACAATGTCGTCTTCCCATTCGGATATGGTCTCAGCTATACCACCTTCAGTCAGGAAATCGTCGGTCAGGAGCCGGCAACTGATGGAACGGAGCTCGACAAGAACGGAGACATCAAGGTCACCGTCAAGGTTACCAATACCGGTGATGTTGCCGGTAAGGAAGTCGTTCAGCTTTACTATACCGCACCTTATTCCACGGATGCTCCAATCGAGAAATCCTATGTGAATCTTGCTGTATATGACAAGACCAAGCTTCTCAGACCGGGTGAATCAGAGAATCTTACCCTCACCATCCATGTCCAGGATATGGCAAGCTATGACTATTCCGACATCAACAAGAATAATCATAAGGGTTATGAACTTGAGGCAGGAAATTATGAAATCAAACTCATGAAGAATGCCCATGAGAAGTTGGACAGTGTCTCATACAAGGTTTCCAACACCATCAACTATGACACGGATCGTGTCACTGGAAACAAGGTTGAGAATCTCTATGATGAGGATAGTGGCTATTCTTCACTTCCACATTCCGATGACATGAAGCAGACCATCATGTCCAGAGGCAATTTCGATGGCACTTTCCCGAAGCATCCGGATGCAAAGAATGATACCGAGGATCGTTGCAAATCCACTTCCACACTCTCTGACAGACTCAATCACATCTTCTCCCTTGATGATGTCAAGGAAGGTGATCCAAGATATGTCGCTGATTCCGCAATGACTGGAAAGACTCAGGTAAAGGAATCCACTGCTGATGCCGACAGAACCCATACCTACATGTTCAAAGACGTTGTCGATTGGGATTATGACGATGATGAAAAATGGGATACTCTTCTCAATGAACTTAAGTTCAGCGAGATGCAGAGCCTTGTCACCACTGGTCTTTATCATATCGGTGGTATTGATTCCATCGGCAAACCGATGGCAACAGAATCCGATGGTCCATCCTGTATCTCTGAGGTCAAATATTGCTCTGAGACCATGATTGCTGCCACATTCAATGACGATCTTGCCGAACAGATGGGTCAGCTTTTGGGCAATGAAGCACTCTTTGCCGGTAAGGCTGGTTGGTATGCTCCTGCCTTGAACATCCATCGTTCTCCATTCGGTGGCAGAAACTTCGAATACTTCAGTGAAGACCCAATCCTCTCCGGTAAGATGGCCGCTGCCGAAATCCGTGGCGTCCAGAAGAAAGGTGTCTATGCCTTCCCGAAGCACTTTGCCATCAACGAGCAGGAAACCGAACGTGAAGGTCTTGTCGTCTTCGCCGATGAACAGACTCTCCGTGAAGTCTACTTCAAGGCATTCCAGATTGCTGTCCAGGAAGGTCAGCCACTTGCCTTGATGACTTCCTTCTCCGTTCTTGGTGATTGCGACTGTGCCTCCAACTGGGCAATGCTCAATGGTATGCTCAGAGGCGAATGGGGCTTCAAGGGCAAGGTTACGACTGATGGCTACACCGGTACGGGTTCTTCTGCATATCAGAACATGAACCGTATGTACATGGCCGGTGGTGACTATCCTCTCGGCGATGAAGCTGTTTCTGGTATGTATGGCAGCTGGGATGATGACAAGATGAATGTCGTCTACACTGATGCTGATAAGAAGGTCAAGACTTCTTCCTCCTATTGGCAGTCCATCCGTGATTGCGTCAAGCACATCCTCTATGCTGATGCCCACTCTCTTGCCACCAATAACCTCCTTGATACTTCCGTCTTCACTGGCAAGAAGTTCACTGCCGCAAAGGATATTGCCTTCTCTGGCTCCGTTGCAGCTGATGCTTCCAAGGTCGGTACTTCCAACATCCGTTATGAAGTCACTTCCGGTAGCTTGCCAGCTGGTATGAGCATGGCTGATGATGGTACCATCTCCGGTACAGCAACCAGCTTTGGTACCTCCACCTTCACCGTCACCATGTATGGAGACAACTGGGTCACTGCAAGTGAGACTTTCTCCATTGAAGTCGTCTCTGCCTTCAAATATGAGGGTAGCGCAATGGATAGTGCCACTGTCGGTACTCCATTCGAGGGAAAGATTTCCTCTGATGTCCTTGTCGCCACGACAAATCCTGGAGACAAGAAGGAATATGGTCCGGATTATGGTCTTGCCGAAGGCTCTGTTCTTCCAAATGGTCTTGAACTTGAGGAAGATGGCACTATCTCCGGTGTTCCGCTTGTCGCCGGAACCTATCACTTCACCGTCACTTGCACAACCTATACATATTCCCTCAACTTCTACACAACACCATGGTCTTATGTCCCTACTCCAGTCGTGAATACCGTAGATTACACCATCACCGTCGCTCCGACACCATGCACTGTCACCTATAATGCCAACTACACCGGTGGAACCTCCTCCACTGCCACCGTCGCTTCTGGTGCAAAGGCCACAAAGCCAGCTGATTTGGCCAGAGCAGGTTATATCTTCAAGGGTTGGTTCAAGGATGCCGCCTGCACAACTCCAGTCGATTTCAATGATGCCATCAACGGCGATGTCACCTTCTATGCCGGTTGGGCTGAAGAAGCCAAGGCTACCGATACATCCGCTCTTGAGAAGAAGATTTCCGAACTTGAAGAAGAAGTCAAGGTTCTCAAGGATGATGTAGCCAAGAAGGAAGATAAGACAACAAAGACTTCCGGTTGCGGTGGTTCTGTCATCGCTGCCACCAGCGGTGTTGCTGCTCTTGCCCTTGTCGGCGCTGCCTTGATTCTCAAGAAGAAGAGAGAAGAGAAGTAAATTCTGCTTTCGAGATGATATGAGCAACTAGGGGAGAACCCTAGTTGCTCTCTTATTAAAAAAGGAACATCAACAAAATGAAAAAAAGAAATAGTTTACCATTGTTTTTGATGGCTCTTGCCGCTTTGACTGCATGTGGTGGCAAAACCAGCGCCACTACCTCTGCTTCCGGAAATGCCGGAGCAAGTGAAAAGATATCGTCTTCAGAAAAGGTCATCGAGAAGGTCAAGGTCACCTATGACTATAACTACACTGGTTCCACAGCCACTGTCGTTGAAATTGAAAAAGGAAAGAAGGCCACAAAACCGACTGATCCAACCAGAACAGGCTTCACCTTCAATGGTTGGTATACGGATGCCGCGACTTCCACTGCCTTTGATTTCGATACGGCCATCAGTGAGGATCTTACCTTATATGCTGGCTGGCTGGATTCTTCCAAGACCTATTACACCGTCACTTTCGATCTCAATTACGATGGCGCTCCTACTGCAAGCACATTGAAGGTTGAGGCAAACAAATATGTCACTCTTCCATCCAGTCCTACAAGGGATGGATATGAGTTTGTCAACTGGTTCACCGAGGCAACCTGCGAAAACAAGTTCAAAATCGTCACACCGGTTACCGGTGACATGACATTGTATGCTTCATGGATCAAACAGTATACCTTTGAAGCAGAGTATGTGGACGACATCGTCAATATGTCCGGTGCCGGATATTCCGGAACCGCAACAGGTTATGAACTCATCAAGAAGGACAAAGGTGGTGCAGCAAAGGCAAGCAACGGCTATTATGTCACCTATCTTTACTACAAAGGTGCAGAACTTGACTTCAAGATCACCTCTGATACGGATGTCACTGATGCAAAGCTTATCCTGAGACTCTCTGCCGAAGTCATGGACGTTTCACTCACAACCGAAGACTACAATGTCGTTGTCAATGATTCCATGATCGGATATTCCCAGATCAACATCACGAATGTCCCGGCTCAGGGCAGCGGACAGACGAAGGAGTTTGCTGACTTTACCCTTACAAAGAAACTTTCTCTCAAGCAGGGTGAGAATGTCATCAAGCTTATCACCAACAACACAAAGAAGATGTTTGGTACCATGGATAGCACCGCTCCTATGATCGACTGCATGAAGATTTCCACGAATGCAAACCTCGTCTTTGCAAACGAAGAAAAGGATAACATCAATTACGTCGACTGATTGAATTTCTGAAAGGATTTTAAAATGGCTAAAAAACAGAACCCAGTGAAGTTCCTTTTTGGTCATCGCCCGACTAGAATCTGGTCTATCACCACACTGGCAGCGTTGGTCGTGTTGATACCAGTGACCATCGTAGCCACAGCAACGAGTGTCGGCAATCTGATCTCCATGGTTTTGGGTGGAGACAGAGCTGTCACGGCAGATGGCGGTACCACGGTGGACACCTTCAAGTTGGATGATGGCGTCAAGGACAAAAAAACGGCTCAGGACAATTCCAACGCCGTTGCAATCAACATCGCAGAAGAGGGCATGGTTCTTTTGAAGAACAAAGGCAATGCCCTGCCTCTCAAATCAGGTAAGGTTTCCGTCTTCGGCAAGAATTCCATGGATATGGCAATATCTGGTTCCGGAAGTGCGGGAAATGCAGCATCCGGCACCGTTATGAGTCTCTATGATTCCCTTGCTGATGCTGGTTATGAAGTCAATCCTAAATTGAAGGAATTCTACAAGAAGGATTCCACGGCACGTTCCTCCAATCCTGGCATGGATGCCGGAGGAGCAACGACTTTGAGCATCGGTGAGACCCCTGTCTCAAGTTATACCTCCGAAGTGGAGAGCTCGTATTCTTCCTATAATGACATGGCCATCATCTTCCTTACCCGTATCGGTGGTGAGGGATTCGATCTACCGAGAGCTCAGCCAGGAGATGATACAAAGACATTCCTTGACCTCTATCCTGAGGAAAAGGAAATGATCTCCATGGTCGAAGGAAAGAACTTCAAGAAAATCGTTGTGGTCATCAATGCTGCCAATCAGCTCAACTGCACTGAACTTGAGCAGGATGACAAGATCGACGGTATCATCTGGATGGGATTCCCAGGTGCACAGGGTGTCATGGGACTTGGAAAGATCCTTAACGGAAGTGTCAATCCAAGCGGACATCTTGTCGATACCTATGTAAAGGACTTCAAGTTCATTCCGTCCTACTACAACTTCGGAAACAACAATGTCACTGATGGTGACCGTTTCATCAATAATGGTAAGGCCATACAGTATTACTTCGTTGATTACGAAGAGGATATCTATGTCGGATACCGCTATTTTGAGACCGGCGCCAAGGACAAGGGAGAAGATTGGTATAACCAGAGAGTCCTATATCCCTTCGGATATGGCTTAAGCTATACATCCTTCACGAGAACGGTGAAGAACAAGACTTCCTTATCCAATATGGCGATATCCAAGGATTCCTTCAAGGTTGAGGTGGAAGTCACCAATACTGGTGATGTCGCCGGCAAGGATGTCGTCCAGCTGTACATGAATCTTCCATATACGGATGGAGGAATAGAAAAAGCGAGCAAGGTCTTATGTGGATTCGCAAAGACCGATACGATAGAACCTGGAAAGAAAGCCACAGTCGAAATCGAAGTCGATCCATATTATTTTGCTTCCTATGATGTGAACCTGAGCCATGATTCCACCAAGGGTGGATATGTCCTTGAGAAGGGAACCTATGAGCTTTCTGTCGCCAGCGACGCACACCATTCCTTCGAAGACATCGGCATGAAGATTGATTCGGATATCACTTACACCAAGGATCCAGTCACGGATACCTTGCTTGAGAATCATTTTGCGGATGCCTCCGAGCATCTTCAGAAGGAAGACATGGTCTCAAGAGCCTCTGGAAAAGTCTTCGATGATTTCTCCAGTCTTTCTCCGACAGAAACGGATAGGACAATCTCCAATGAGCTTGCCAACAAGCTGAAGAACAGAGATTATATCGATCCGAGCAACCCGATCATCAGTGCTGACAATGTCGCCATGCCGACAAACGGCAAGGACAATCAGCTGAAGCTTGTCTCCATGGCCGGCAAATCATTTGATGACAAGGACTGGGAAGATCTCCTGGATCAGTGTTCTCTTGATGAGGAGATCAAGATGTTTGCCTCAGGTGGTTTCCAGACTGCAGCCATGGAATCCATCACGAAGCCGAAGACAACGGACTGTGATGGACCTGTCGGTCTTACCAACTTCATGGGTGATCCTACCGTCTATGATACGGTCACCTTCGGGTGTGAAGTTCTCACAGCTTCCACATGGAATGTCGAACTTGCCCAGAAGATGGGTGAGGCTGTCGGCAATGAAGGTATCGTCGGCAATGTCCAGGGTGATGGTCTTCCATACACTGGTTGGTATGCACCTGGACTTAACCTCCACAGAAATCCATTCGGTGGAAGATGCTGCGAATATTTCAGCGAAGATCCATATCTTTCCGGTATGATGGGTGCCTATGAGGTCAAGGGTGCCAACAATAAGGGCATGACCACATACCTCAAGCACTTCGTCGGCAATGAAGGCGAAACACACAGGGATACCAACGGCGATGCCACATTCGTCTCTGAACAGGCTTTGAGAGAACTCTATCTCAGACCATTCGAAATTGCATGTAAGGTTGGCAAGGCACGTGGCATCATGACTTCCTTCAATCGTATTGGTGCCTATTGGACTGGCGCAAACTATTCTCTTTGTACCACTGTTCTGAGAAATGAATGGGGATTCCATGGTGCTGTCGTAACCGACTTCAACACGCATCATGACAAGTCCGGATACATGCATCTGAAACCGATGCTCTATGCCGGTGGTACTCTCGACTTATGCTCTACTCCTCTTGATGCCGCTGATTTCATGGACATCAATGATGCAAAGGATGTCACCATGATCCGTAAGGCTACCCACGAGACTCTCTATGCCGTTTGCAATTCCAATGCCATGGCAAACGAGATTGACCACTACGAGATGGCTATCTGGAAGATTCTTCTCATCGTGGCCGATTGTGTCATCTTCGCCGGTCTTGCCGCATGGGGTGTCACTATCATCCTTCTTACCAAGAAGAAAGAACAGACTTTGAATCAAAGTCAGGAGTAGCTTAGACCGCCTATAAATTCCGATTTCTTTGAGACATCAAGGAAATGATGTTCCTTACGAGCCGTTTGGGGAGAATATCCCTGGATGGCTCTTTTTGATGCGGAAATAAAACGAAGCCGTCGTATTTGTTGAACCAATTTATATGAAGCAATTGTACTAAGATTGAGAGGAGGATGCTGGTAGAGATTGATGATTTCGATATGAAAACTTCATATTTTACTAAGTATCAAAATTGTAACGTAAATCCTTTTGGGACAACTTAATCGTATCCAATCACGATGAATAGATGACATCATACGTCACTTAGCAAGATTCAACTTGTTTGATAATCAGATTCCGGTTTTCATGACTTTCTTACAAGAACTGATTATGAATTTTCAATAGGGGTTCATAACCAGGGGAAGTCCATGCGAAATGGGAATGTTCGTAGTCGATACAGGCATGGCCATCCAATCTTGAACGGAAATGGCAACTTTCGGTTCATGAAATAAAAAGGTGGGAGCAAACGCTCCCACCTATATTTGTTCATAGCGACTTGTTCAACAGACTGGCAAGAAGGTTTCCTTCACCGATTCTATGACCATATTCGTCCTTGGTGTATCTGCCGTCATATTCACCAAGCTTGTGTCCGTATTCATCCTTGATGACCTGCTTGGTTCCGACATCCTCGATGGTGCCGATCTTATGTCCGTATCTGTTCTTCAGTATCTGTGTCATTGCTTAGGCGGCCTCCTTTTTGGTTGTTTCATAACGGCCCAGGTAATACTTCACGCTTCTGTAGCTGAGGCTGCCTTTCTTCTTCAGGATTGGATAGAAATATTCGACAAGTGGTCTTTCTTCCTCGAGAATCTTTCTTACCACCTCTTCTCTTTCTGTCAGGAACTTCACCTGTCCTTCTTCTCTTCTCTTACGATAGGACTCGGATTTCTCAAAGGTGCCGCTTTCCCTGTAATTATTCATTTCGCCATAGAGTTCGAAGTAATCCCATCCCATGCAGCCCAATGCCTGGGAAAGGTACTGATAGGTGGAGGAAGCGTGTTCCAGGTCAACTCTGCTACCGATGGAGATTTTGTTGCAGAAGAGGAGTTCACCGACCTTTCCTGCCAGGAATACATCGATTTGCTGAATGTTGGATTCAAAGGAGTTATTCCCGTCTGCGATTTTCTGGACATACCCAGAGCAGGAACCGAGTCCATCCACGTTGATGACGCAGCCATCATGTATGTAGTGATATAGGACTGCAAAATGACTCAGCTCATGATAGATGACATCTGATTGTCTGTCCTTGGCCGTCTTCGTTCTGGTGATGTCTCTTGCGAGTACTTCTGGAATGACCTGCTCGAAATCCTTCATGGAGGCATATTTCTTCTCTTCGTCGATGCATTTGATGAGAACCTTGTTGCATACGGACTTGATGTCAGCACAATGTAATCCTACAGAAATTGTGGAAAGATTTTTTCTGCTGATGTTCCTGAATCTCTCGCTCTTGGATAGATAGAGATCGAAGATCTTTTCCCTGTTCTTCTTGTTCGGAAGCGGGAAGCGGATGTGATTGTCCATTCTTCCGCTTCTCAGGAGTGCGTCAGGTAATGCTCCCCTGCGGTTGCATGTCGCCATGACGAAGATTCCTTCCGTGGAAGAGATTCCGTCGAGCTGCTGGAGAAGAAAGTCGACAAGTCTTCTTCTTTCATCGGATTTCATGCCGGATGCATCCTCGCCGAGCAACTGGTCGATCTCATCGATGAAGAGGATGGAAGGAGTGTGTTCCTTCGCCTCATCGAAAGCAGACTGGAAGTATCCGATTGTATTGGTGAGCTTGTCCACTCCGCAGAGCTTGGCTTCCACGAAATAGGCCTTGCTTTCATTGGCGATAGCCTTGGCAAACATCGTCTTTCCGACTCCCGGTTCTCCACAAAGGAGAAGACCTTTCGGCAAATAGGCACCTTCCTCTTTATATTTCTTGTAATTCTTCAGCCAACCGACATACTTCATCGCCCTTTCCTTCTCGTCTTCGTAACCGGCAATGTCGTCAAATGTGATTTTTTCCATGTTCCTATTCCTTTCCCGTGGTGTGCACCAAGTATATAAAAAGCGATGTCCGTTTTTACGGACATCGCCATATCTGTTACTTGTATTTGTCTATCAACGACTTTCCATATTCGTATAACCTGTCCTTGAGCTCCTTGGGTTCAAGGACTTCGAGATATTCGGAATAGTCCTTCAGCCAGAAGTAGAGGGAATCGATGTCGTTTCTGATTTCGACAGTGTCATCATCATAGAATGTCGCCTGCTTGCCAAACCATTTTATGATTTGAGTCCTGTTTGTCGGTCTCAACATCTTTATCTTTGCCGTGATGGGATCCTTCTCAAACCAATACACATGTTCGTTGGTGAATTTGTCGATGTCGAAATCTTTGTATTTTGGTATCTCCTGGATATGATATCCATCCTTGTCCTCAAGGATTTTGACATCACTGATGAATTCTAGGTTGAAGATGATGAAGCTTTTTCCCTTCGAGTATGTCGCCAGAAGCCTGAATTCCTCCATGCTGACAAAGACATAATGGGGACAGACGGTATGTGTCCTCGTTTTTCCTGAACTATTCCTATAGCTGAAGGTTATCTTCTTGTTTCTGGCTATGGCCTCTGAAATCAGGGAAAAACTATAGACGACTTCCTGGTTTTCTATCTTCTGGGCATTGGTGACCGTATGGGAAGCTGGGAATTTGTCCTTCAGGGAGAAATCACTCTTGAGTTTCTCCGTCAGTTGATTTGTCATGTTGGAAGAGAAGCCCTTGAAGGAATAGATTGCCATCATCATCATGACGACCTCTTCCTTCGAGAACGTTCTTTCGATGATGGCCACTCCCTTGTTCTTGCTGTCCGTGCTTCTTTCTATGAGGTCAGGATAGACGGCATCGATGTTCTCTATGGCGCTGCCGACAGCTTTCCTTTCTGCCTTGACTCCATAATCCTTATATAGATAGTCAAGGATCATGGCTTGTGTCAGATAGTGTTCTTCGTTGGAATATTTCCTAAGTATCTCGTATACCTGCAAGACGAATGTCGATCTGTTGTCCATAATGATTCTTCTATTCTTATCTAAATGTTCTTCATGCACCATGAAAATGCCTTGGCTGTTCGGATGTCCGCATCCATGAAATGATTTCCGGGATTATATTCCAAGGTGACCTTCATTCCTTTTTCTGAAAGCATTCCATATATCGTTTGGATGTTCTCTCCTACCGTCTTCATGACAGGATTTCTAGTCTTCTCTTCCTTGTTTCCAAGGCTGAGATACACATTTCTGGCATGGATTTCGTTTTCCTTCAGATAATCCGTAAATCCTGGAAACCAGACGGAAGGTGAAGCGGCAGCCACTCCAACGAATCTATCTGTCCTTGCTGCTGCCCATAAGGCAAAAAGTCCGGCCAAGGAATATCCGCCGATGATGCATTCTCCCTTTATGTCCGTGATGTAGGCGAGAACTTTTTCCAACGTCTCTTCCGCTTTTCCCTTGAAGTCTTCCTTTCCGAAGACGGCTTTTGCTGACCATGGGGAAAGGTCCCTGTTCCAGTCATCCACCTTGAATGTAATAAGACGGGCGGATGAACCAATCAGGGACAATTCTTTTTTTATCATCAGATCATCGTGTCCATCCACCATCTGGATGAGAACGATATTTTCACTCTTGCTTCCATATTCGATGATGTCCATGTCCACCTCCTAGTTTCTCTTATGCAGAAGACGATATTCATTTGGTGAGACTTTGCCATATTTTCTGAATGTATTGGAAAAATGGCTTTGAGAGGAAAAGCCGAGATAGAAAGCGATGTTGGAGATGGATTTGTCCGTATATCTCAAAAGCCTTTTTCCTTCCTCTACCTTGGCATTCAGGATATAGTCGGTCAAGGTCATTCCCATTTCCTTATGGAACTTGGTCGCCAGATATGTCCTTGAGAAATAGAGTTCCTTGGCCATGTCGGCTATGTCGATAGGTTCACTGATATGCTTCTGGATATAGTTTGATACATCCAGAAGGAATTTGTCCGGTGTCTTTCCGATTCTCAGCTTCTCCACTCTTTCCGTATAGTCATAGATCATATGGAATTCGAGTTCCATGATTCTGTCGATTTCATTCAGCAGTTCGCATTTCTGGATGTAGGCATCGGAGAGGTCAAAGGCGTCGTTGACGTCCATTCCTCCTCTTATGGCAGCCCTGGAAGCCAATGTCGTCGTGACGACGAAGGTGTTCTTCGTCTGCCTCAGGGAATCGTTGGACATGACGCCCGACCTGACTGCCGGCGCATTCTTCACGAGTTCCCTAAGTGAGGACAATGAACCATGGGAGATGATGTTCATGATTCTTTCCTCTAAGGCGTAGGTGTTATGTACGACCTGGACGGATTCGTTTTTTTCTTCTTTTGCATTCTTCTCCATCTCCTCTGTCTTGAGAAGATGGAATATGTCATCCTGATTGTCCTCATGAAGGGCGATGTCGGACAAGGATACCTTTTCGCCATTCAGGATGAAATTCATGGAACAGAGCATCTGAAGAATGGCGTTTAGCGGAAGAGGCACAAGGGATTCCATTCCGGAGATGAAGGAAGGAATGTCTTCCTGCTTCACGTCACAATCCAAAGCCAGCTGTCTGAGGTCATTCTTCGACATCTTCAGCTGGTTTGATGGACCAAGGATGATTTTGTATTCCTTTGAATTGACGACACCATAATAGGAAAATCTCGGTGTCGTGAAATATCCGATAGGGGAATCTATAGCCAGAATTTCCTTCTCATAGGGAATGATGGGGTCTTTTGCCATGTTCACAAGGGAATAATGAAAGACCTGTCTCCCTTCCGAGTATATCCTGATGGGAACGCTTGCAAGATTTCCGATAATCGTACAAATGTAGATTAAATCCTCGATTTTCATCGTTGTTGCTGACAATTATAAATAAAAACGAACAATTCTACATGAACAGATGTATTATAACTCATAGAATATGCGTAGAGGTAAAAGAACATGAAAATGTTTACTGAACAACTGGATGACTTATCCATCGATGAGAAGATCGCCCTTGTCTCAGGAACGGATTTCATGTATACGAATCCGGTACCTATCAAGAAAAGATTTAACTATTATTTTAAATATAACAGAAGGAAGCGTTAGACATCATCTAAAAAAACTTCAAGAAGAAGGAAAAATAGAACATATTGGTCCTGATAAAGGTGGATACTGGAAAGTTAATGACTAAGACTAAATTAATTATTTAATTTAATTAACTATCAATACAAGATGATGTAAAGCCTTGCGCAATACTTAAAGGTTCACCTATTGATACCAGAAGCGCAAATGAAAAGTATTTGAATAATAATGGGTTTATTACTCTAGT
>CAVJFW010000035.1:0-15233 GCA_963648975.1 bacterium
CGCAGAAAGGAGAATACGATATGCCAGCATAAAAGAATCAGGGAGAGAGAATAAGGAAGTAGGAAGCATCCGGAATCAGATGAAGTTTCTTTACCCCCTTTAAGAGACTGACTGATGAAGGAAGAAAGGAGATTTATCCATTGAACAATGTCTGATCCACCTGAGGAGATGTAACTCGGGTGGATTTTTTTTCGTAATTTTATCTCTTTTTTGTACATATTTCAGTGGAGGCTTGTATATGTCACTGAAAATTGCCGATGAGAATTTCACCAGGCCGATTGTCTTTCAACATGACCTGGAAATCCTTATTCTGATGTATGAGGATGGAATCATTCATTCGGAAGTGGAGGCAAAATGGAGGATAGGACAGAGAATCGCATGGGAAGAGGTTCTTCTCAGAAGCCATGGAATTATGGACATGGAGACAAGAAAAGACGTTTTTTCCTATCTTGGGGAAAGATTCGGAAACGAATATTCCTATATCATGATGAATCGATATTGTCAGTTTTATCTTTCCCATCTGAATCTTTTTGATTCCTCACTTCATTTCGACGATGACATCCTTTCCTGGGAATCCTACATGATGTTCATGAAAATTGATGACGAACATGTAAGGCTCATTATGGAAGAAGAGGCCATTTCTCAACACTGGTCGAAATCGAAGATGAAAAAGATGATTTTGAGGGAAATAGACAGATCAGGAAGGAAAAAAGACTCCGACATGATATCGGAGTCTACCAGATGAAGTTTGATTTTGCTGCTTCCCCATTGTCAATCAGCAGATCCTGGGCTGTCATGGATTTGTTGATGACTGTCAGAAAATACGACCATTTTGCAATTTCCTCGACATCGCTCCAACGATGAAGAAGTGCTTCGTTGAGGACGGCTTCATAGAGTTTTTCATCCTGAAGGATATGATCATTGAGACTGGTGATGACGCCGCCTGGGGAAATGGAGTTGCTGGTAGCCTGGTATTTGCTGACGCGGAGGGCCACATTTTTCATGTAGGCGATCATTCCACCTTTGCTTGCGACATATTCCGGGAATTCGGCTCCGGTGCTGCCACTGGCGCTGGCGACGAAGAGAACTGATTTTATTTTGTCCTGAAACGCATATTTTTCCGTGACCTTGATTGTTCCTTTTAGGTTGTTGTCGATATCATTTTCATTTTGGGTTCCGGCATTGTTGATTAGGACGTTGCAACCTTCTATGTCGTCAAGCTCATCAAGAAAAATGTCTTTCTGGATATGGATGTATTTTTCATCCTGTATCGTCGACGGGCATCTGTCGATGCCATATACATCGTGGCCATGGGATAGAAATTCGAGCGCGATTCCTCTTCCGATTCCGCTGGATGTTCCTGTTATGATGATTTTCATGTTGTATCCTTTTTATGTTCCATAGGATTATAGCCAAGTCATGTCTCTTTTTGAATAGAAATGAAAAGACTGCTTTCCGTTTTTTGTGGAAAGCAGTCTGTTTTATTTCAGATAGCCTTTGTAATCGGCGGTGTGAAGAAGCTTATTGGCATTATCGATTCTTTCCTGACTGGGAGCAGGAACACCTTCCAATGGGTATTTGATGCCCATGATGGAATATTTATGTATGCCCAAAGTGTGATAGGGAAGTACTTCGACTCTCTGAACGTTGTGAAGAGACTTTATGAATGAGTCAGTTCTCCTCAAGAGTTCGTCATCATCCGTTATGGTAGGAACTAGGACATGCCTGATCCAGATTGGGAAATTCTTCTCATCGAGATAATGGAACATGTCGATGACGTTTCTGTTCGTCTTGCCTGTCAGTTTCAGATGGACATCTTCGTCAACTGCCTTGACATCGAGCATGATGAGGTCAATCAGAGAAAGAAGTTCGTCGAATTTCTTCAGAAAGTCCTCGGAACGGTTGAATGGTCCGCCCGCCGTATCGATGGTGATGTTGATTCCTTCTTCCTTGGCAAGACGGCAGAATTCCAAAAGGAAATCCATCTGAACCAATGGTTCACCGCCTGAGATGGTGATGCCACCATTATCCTTCCAATATGGCTTGAAACGAATCAGTTTCTTCAGTGCTTCTTCTGGTGTTATGACGACATTCCTGTCGATTTCCCAAGTATCGGGATTATGACAGAAAAGACAACGGAAAGGACACCCAGTAAGAAAGAGGACCGAGCGTACGCCCGGTCCATCTACTAAAGCAAAAGATTCTATGGATTGATAGTAACCTTTCACCATACTGCTTACATATGATCGTGGAAGGTTCTGGAGATGACATCCAACTGCTGTTCTCTGGTAAGGGAGATGAACTTGACGGCATAGCCAGAGACACGGATGGTGAAGTTGGCATATTCAGGCTTTTCCGGATGATCCATGGCATCGAGAAGCTTCTCTTTGCCGAAGACATTGACATTGAGGTGATGTGCACCCTGATCAAAGTATCCATCGAGAACCTGGACGAGGTTGTTGACTCTTTCTTCATCGGTGTGGCCGAGAGCATCTGGGTTCATGGTCTGGGTATTGGAGATACCGTCCAAAGCGAACTCATATGGAAGCTTGGCAACAGAGTTGAGGGAGGCCAACATACCGGAGTTTTCTGCACCATAGGATGGGTTGGCACCTGGAGAAAGTGGCTGACCGGCTGGACGTCCATCCGGTAAGGCACCAGTGGCCTTGCCATAGACGACGTTGGAGGTGATGGTAAGAATGGAAGTGGTTGGCTCACTATTTCTGTAGGTATGATGCTTCTTGATCTTGGTCAAGAACATATGGAGGATTTCGACAGCGATGTCATCAGCTCTGTCATCATCGTTACCATAACGCGGGAAGTCGCCTTCAATCTTGAAGTCAGAGGTGATACCATTGGCATCACGGATGGCTGTGACCTTGGCATACTTGATGGCGGAAAGGGAATCGACGACATGGGAGAAGCCAGCGATACCAGTAGCGAAGGTACGTCTGACATCTGTATCGATGAGAGCCATTTCGGCTGCTTCATAGAAATACTTGTCGTGCATGTACTGGATGAGGTTGAGAACGTTGACATAGATGCCAGCCAACCAATCCATCATTCTGTCATAGGCGACCATGACCTTGTCATAATCGAGGACTTCATCGGTGACAGGAGCATAGGCAGGACCAACCTGCTGGAGGCTCTTTTCATCGATACCGCCATTCAGGGCGTAGAGTAAGCACTTGGCAAGGTTTGCACGAGCGCCGAAGAACTGCATTTCCTTACCGGTCTGTGTTGCGGAGACGCAGCAGCAGATGGAATAGTCATCAGTCCAGATAGGTCTCATGACATCATCGTTCTCATACTGGATGGAAGATGTTGTGACGGAGATGTGGGCTGCATAGTCCTTGAAGTTCTTTGGAAGACGATCAGACCATAAGACGGTGAGGTTCGGTTCCGGAGCAGGACCCATGTTCTCAAGGGTGTGCAAGAATCTGAAATCGTTCTTGGTGACCATGGAACGTCCATCCTGACCCATACCAGCGACTTCGAGTGTTGCCCAGACTGGGTCACCGGAGAAGAGCTGTTCATAGGAAGGAATACGGGCGAATCTGACCATACGGAACTTCATGACAAGATGGTCAATCAATTCCTGAGCACCCTTTTCATCAAGGATACCCTTCTTCATATCTCTTTCGATGTAGATGTCGAGGAAGGTAGAAATTCTACCGACGGACATAGCGGCACCGTTCTGAGACTTGATGGCGGCGAGATAGCCGAAGTATAACCACTGGACGGCTTCCTTGGCTGTGGTGGCTGGCTTGGAAATGTCGAAGCCATAGCTGGCAGCCATGGTCTTGATGGCGCCTAAGGCCTTGATCTGCTGAGAGATTTCCTGTCTCTTCTGGATGATGTCGTCAGTCATGGTTCCATCGCCACAATTGGCAAGATCATACTGCTTCTCTTCGATGAGGTTGTCGATACCATACAAGGCGATTCTTCTGTAGTCACCGACGATACGGCCACGGCCATAAGTATCCGGTAAACCAGTGAGAATCTTGTTGTGACGGCACTTCATCATCTCTGGAGTGTAGGCTTCGAAGACACCATCGTTATGAGTGGTGATGTTTTCGCTGAAGAACTTGTCGACAGATGGATCAACGGTGTAACCGTGAGTGGTGACAGCCTGCTTTGCCATCTTGTAGCCACCGAATGGCATGAAGGCTCTCTTGAGTGGCTTGTCAGTCTGAAGACCGACGACCTGCTCGAGATCCTTGTATTCTTCGGAAATGTAGCCTGGCTTGTGAGAGGTGACGTTGGAGATGATGGAAGTATCCATATCGAGGACACCGCCCTTTTCTCTTTCGGCCTTCTGAAGCTTCTGTAATTCAACCCAAAGAACGTCGGTTGCCTTACTTGGTCCCTCTAAGAAAGAGGAATCACCGTCGTAGGGATGGTAATTCTTCTGGATGAAGTCACGGACGTTGACGTACTTTTCCCAATGACCGCCATTGAAACCTTCCCAAGCAATTGAATCTTTTTTCATGATTTGAACTCCTTAAATTCAACATCTTGTTTGCGTGTTAAATTATACCTAATTATTTATCTATTTTGCAATTGAAATGCTTATCTTATATGCGACTAAGAAAGTATTTGTGGTATATCGATATAATTGGGTGTGAATAAATTCTACATTTTCCTATAAATGCCAAAAACTTGTATACAAGTGGCGGGACATAAAATGCCGGAATTATATTCCGGCATGATTTTTACTTGCTTTTTTCCTTGATTATGGCTTCCTGAAGACTTTGCGGGACGCTTTCATAATCCTCAAAAGTCATGTTGAAGAATCCGGTTCCCTTGGTGATGGATTTTAGTTCGTTTGCATATTCGAGGATTTCCGCCTCAGGAACTATGGCAACGACATCAAGTGTGCCCTCATCTCCTTCTTCCGTCGAGATGATCTTGCCTCTTCTCTTGCTTAGGTCGGAGAGGATGGCTCCAAGATATTCGCTGGTCACGTTGACTGTCAGTCTTTGGTAAGGTTCAAGAAGAATCGGCTCACATTTCATGTATGCATCGCGGAAGGCGACGATGGCGGCGTTCTTGAAGGCCATTTCGTTTGAGTCGACACTATGTTGCTTTCCGTCCATCAGGGTTGCCTTGACCTTGATGACAGGTGCCTGAATGAGTCCTCCCTGAAGCATCGCTTCCTGGAAACCTTTCTCGACGGCAGGAAAATATCCCTTGTCGATATGTCCGCCGAAGACCGTGGATTCGAAACTTGTTTCCTCGGCCGGTTCGAATGACATGTTGACCACGGCATAATAGCCGGAACCACCGGACTGCTTGATGAATCTTCCTTCCGCTTCCGCCTTCCTGGTGATGGTCTCCTTATATGCGATTTCCGGTTTTTCTGTTTCAAACTTCACTTTATGGTTCTCTTTTATCTTGTCGAGAACGAATTGCAGGTGGGAAGAGGAAAGGGATCCGATGAGAAGCTGACCGGTGAAGGGGTTCTTCTCGAAATGAATCGTCGGATCCTCATATTGCATCTTTTCGATTACCTGGTAGAGCTTGTCGGAATCATTCTTTGAGGATGGGATGATGCCTTTTTGGTAGGTTGCGGTCGGATAGTTCGTCTTTTTGAATTCCACGATTCTTTCCGGTGAACATAACGTGTAGGAAAGTCTCAGTCCATCACATTTCGTGACGGCTCCGATGTCTCCGGCAGCGATTTCGTCAGTCGGTGTCAGCTTTTCTCCACATATCGTGAACAGGGAGGAAATCCTATATGATTTTTCGTTGTTCGGACAATACACTTCATCTCCGACCTTGATGGTTCCGGAATTGACCTTGAAGACGGAGATGAGACCTTGGTATGGATTATAGAAATTCTTGAAGATGCAAAGTGACAATGGAGCGTCCGTCTCTGTTGGTATCGTGATGATGTTCCCATCCTTTCCTTTTGCCTCGATCGGCTTTAAGTCCTTCGGTGATGGCAGATAATCGATGAACATCTGCATGAGTGAGTGAATTCCGATGCTCTTCATGGCAGAGCCGACAAGGATAGGATAAAGTTCGCCGTTCAGGACACCCTTTCTCAATCCTCCCCTGATTTCCTCATTGCTCAACGGCTGTCCGGAGAAGAATTTGTCGAGCAGTTCATCGCTCGTCGTGGCGACAGCCTCGGCAAGCCTGTTATGCAGTTCAAAGACGACCTGTCTCTTTTCCTGATAGATGACATCGTCGACACAGTTCGTTCCATTGAATTTCCTTGCCTTCATGTCCGGAATGTTGATGAATCCGTCAAACCTTTCTTCCTTTCCGATGGGATAGGAGAAAGGAACACAGTTCTTCGACAGTTTTTCCTGAATTTCCGCCTGAAGAGAAGCAAAATCGATATTTTCCTTGTCCATCTTATTCACATAAATGAATATTGGAACACCATGCTTCTTCAAAGATTTGAAGGTCTTTATTGTTCCGATTTGGACGCCTTTTGTTGCATCGATTACCAAGACGGCTCCCTTGATAAGCCTGGTGATGCCCAAAAGCTCATAGACGAAGTCGTCATTTCCGGGAACGTCGATGAAATTGAATTTGTATCCGGAATATTCCAAGGGAATGATGGAGGTGGATAAGGAAGAAAGCTTCTTCTTTTCATCATCCGTGAAATCGGAAATCGTGTTTCTGTCTTCGATGGTGCCCTTCTTCTTGATGAGTCCGCCGACAAAGGCGAGAGCTTCAGTCAATGTTGTCTTTCCGCATCCCTGATGTCCGACGATGGCAATGTTGCGAATTTTGTCCGGTGAATAAATCATATGGAATTCCCTTTCTATGTGTAACCGCTTACATATGTTGAGAATAGGATACCACTTCTGCTTTGTCTTTTTAAGAAATTCATCAAAAAACTGAGACATTTTTTGTCTCAGTCACTTGATATGATGTCATCGACGATGAGGGTCTTGTCATCTGTCACATGGAATCTGATTTCCATTTCGGAAAATCGGAAGCCATAGATCTTGTCAGAATCATGCTGGAACCCTGGCCTTGGATCTTCGGATAGGATGCCTAATAGGGCATCTTTTTTCTCTGCGGGTATTTTTTCTTCAAGTTCCTTGTTGATGATGACGTCAAGATGCTTCTTCTTTGTCATTGCCGTATATCCTTCCTTTGCGTCGAGTATTGCATCAAAGGCTGGAAGGTATGGCTTGATATCATAGATAGGTGTGCCGTCAAGAAGATCTGCTCCGCTGACGATGATGGTTGGCTTGTCAGGCCCATCGTTGTTGATTTTTTCTATCTTCAATGCAGACAGGCCTAGTGGATTTGGCCTGTTCGGACTTCGTGAGGCAAAGACGCCTACCCTTGTGTTTCCACCGAGCTTCGGTGGACGTATGGTCGGTGAGAAATCCTTTTTTGCCTTAAACTCCGAGAAACCCCAAATGACCCAGATATGGGAAAAATCCTCGAGACCTCTTAATATTCCTTCCTTCCGGAATTCCTTTTCGAAGATGATTTCTCCATAGAGTTCCTTGACGAGGTCGCTTTGTCTCGGAATTCCGAATTTCGTCGGAAAGTCAGTGTGGATATGGGCGATGGGCCTTATTGTCAGATTGCTGAAATCCTTGTTTTCCATGCCCGTATTATAAAGGAATCGTCGTTATATTGTAAAACAGTGAGCAAAACATTCTTGACAAAAAAGACATGTGTGTTATCTTTGATAACAATTCAGGAGTCAACGATATGGAAAACAAAGTCATCATGAAAGCCGAGCATGTCTCAAAGACATTCCAGAATGGAGAACACGTCGTTCACGCAGTAGATGATATTTCCTTTGAAATCAAAAAAGGTGAACTGGTGATCATATTGGGTCCTAGCGGAGCCGGAAAAAGTACTTTGCTGAACCTGATCGGTGGCATGGACCGTCTTTCCACAGGCCAGCTTTTTGTCAATGGCGAGGATATAGGTCAGTACAGCAAGGTGAGACTTACGGAATATAGAAGAAACAAAATCGGTTTTGTCTTTCAGTTCTACAACCTCATGCCGAATCTTACGGCAAAGGAAAATGTGGAACTTTCCACGGAGCTGAAGAAGGATTCCATGGACCCCATGGAGATTCTTTCGTCTGTCGGACTGAAGGAAAGAGCAGACAACTTTCCAAGCCAGCTCTCCGGAGGAGAACAACAGCGTGTCTCCATCGCCAGGGCACTGGCAAAGAACCCGGACATCATCTTGTGCGATGAACCGACCGGTGCCCTTGATTATGTGACAGGAAAGGAAATCCTCTCCCTTCTTTCCGATGCTGCAAGAAAAGAGAATAAGACGGTGGTCATCGTCACACACAATTCCGCTCTCAGTGAGATGGGGGATCATCTATTGAGAATCAAGAACGGAACAATCATTGAAGATTCCTACAATGAAAATCCAAAGGACATAAAGGAAATAGAATGGTGAAATCATTTCATAAGACCGTCTATCGCATGTTCAGAAGCAATGTCGGAAGATTCATTGCCAATTTTCTGATTGTGTTGATTTCGATTGGCATTTCGGCAGGACTTGCCAATCTGCCTGCCATGTATCAGAAAAGTTATGTTTCCAACTATGAGAATGGGAATGTCTCCGATGTCATACTCAAGGAGACGACCGGAAAAGGATTCACCTCCGATGATCTTGAGAAGGTGAAGAACACTGACAATGTCTCCGATGCCTTCATGCTCACCTGCATGGATCTGACATTCGAGGATAGAATTTACCGCTTTTACATCACTGACCTTCATCAGGAGACGAACAAGATCACATTGACTGAAGGAGAATATCCTACGGACAATTATGACATAAACAGAGATATCAAGGTTCTCAGCCATTCCGGAAGCCAGAACAAGGTTGATTATGAGGTGGGAAGCAGGTTCTATCTCGAAACGAATTCCTTGGCCATCTTCGGCGCGAAGAAACTGAATTTTGTCGTCTGTGGTATCGTGGATGATCCTCTTTATAATTCCAGCCAGAACGAAAATGCCAATCTTTCGGGTGTTTCCGAAGAGACCCTGAAGGAAACATACATCGATGCCATCTTCTATGTGGATAGTTCGCTTGTCCCTCAATCCATCCTGGTTTCAGGATTTGAGATGAAGACGTCATCCCTTCTTGTCAAGACGGACATGTATGTCCGATATGAAAAGAAAAGCGGATATTTCACCAAGGAATACAGGACGGAGATGGAAGAAAAGAAGAATGAGCTTGTTTCTCTTCTTGGTGAGGACAGAACCGTCGGGCTGACCTTGGAGGAAAATGTATCCTATGCCCTATTCGAGAACTACAACCAAAAGGTAAGGTCCATCGCCTATATCTTTCCTTTCTTCTTCATCCTCGTCTGTGCTCTGGTGAATTCCATCACCATGTCAAGGCTCATCAAGGATGAAAGGAAGATGATTGCCACATATGTCTCCTTGGGCATTTCCAAGGTGAGGATCATCGGAAAGTATCTTCTCTTCACCTTCGTCTCCACCATGTCAGGATCCATCATGGGGTTTGTGTTGGGAATCTTTCTCATTCCAACGGTTGTCCTTCCGGCCTATAAGTCTGTGTTCGAGATGGGGGTGCTTGATTTCTCCACGATTGGCATATATGGCATCATCTGTGCTGTCAGTGTCGTCGTTGTCAGTCTTCTTGTCACACTCGTTTCCTCTGTTCTCTATCTTCTCGAGACACCTTCTTCCCTCATGAAGGACAAGTCTCCGAAACCCGGAAAGAAGATTCTTCTTCAAAGAATACCATTCATATGGAAACCGCTTTCCTTCAAGTACAAATCTTCTCTCAGAAATATCTTCAGACAAAAGAAGAATTTCATCCTGACGACCTTGTCCATCATCGGATCCTGCCTTCTCATCTTCATCGGTTTTGCCTTGTTGGATGTCTCGAATTCACTTATCGGTGATTCTCTTTTCGGGAGTGTGGCATCCTCGATGGGCCTGATATCCTTCGTCATCATCCTTTTTGCCGTATCGATGGGTGTCGTCGTCATCTATTCCTTGGTCAACATGAATGTCTCGGAAAGACAAAGGGAAATCGCAACCCTGAAGGTCCTGGGATATCATGACAGGGAATGTCTGATGTACTGCTCGAGGGAAATCGTCTTTACGGCCACTTTGGCCGGATTGATCGGATTGCCCATTTCCGCATGGATTGTCGCATTTGTGTTCGATTATCTCGAGTTCGGCTCCATTTCTGACGTGAAATGGTACTCTTATCTCTTTACATTTGCCATCATCTTCGTCATGACCATTGTCATCAGCCTGCTTCTTTATCCGAAAATCAGGAAAGTTGACATGAATGAATCCCTAAAGACTCTCGAATGATGATTTTTATGGAAATTTTCTTCTAAAAAAATCGTTTTTGCCTTATTATTAATATATTGATTATAAAGGAGACATTTCTATGGCTGATGAAAAGAAGAGCAATGGTGGCACCTATCTCATCCAGAAGCGCAAGGCTGATGGAAAATGGGAAGTGAAGGTCACCGGCGGAGAAAGGGCAATCAAGCTTTTTGACACGAAGGCAGAAGCCGTCGAGTTCACCAAGGCCAGAGCCGAGAGAAATGACAGGTCTGTCATTGCCAGAGCTTCCAAAGGCGCCCATTCCGGCAAGTTCCAGAAGTAGTTTTCAAGGATGCCTCACAGGCATCCTTTTCTAATGCAAAGTTCAATTGTTCAGCTGAAAAACTATTTTGCTGAAATATTACGATGAATGCAATGGAAAATCTTGTTTTCAAAATCCTGTTTTTTCTTGAAAATGAGCAGTGCATATTCTATATTATGCATGCATTCCATAAGTGAATCGAAAGGAGGTAATATGAATAAGTACAAACCAGTGTTTGACAATACTAACCAGGTTGACATGAATCATACGGAAATGTGTTTCTCCGATGATGGAGACAAACCTGATCAGCAGCATAATTCAAACCACAATCACACCAACAGACCAAACAACTCAAAAGGTTTTTGGCCATTGATCACCATCGGTCTGGTCTTTGTCGGCATCATTGCGATTCTAATCTATTTCTTCGTCTTCAGGACCGGCAACAACAAGGTGACTTACGGCAACAAGGATGCCACATACGAAGTTGTCATCAACAACGAAATCCAGAAGACTTCCGATGGCTATCCTGATTTCTCCGAATATGACAAGAATACGGATTTCTCAACCATCGTGAAGGATTCGACTGCCGGAACCTTGGCAAAGAAGATGGTCGCTGCCAATGAGAACACGCAATTCATCGTCACGATTGCCATGTCCAATACTACTTCTCAGCTGTACTATCTATCCGGTTCCTACCTCGAGATGAACAGCAAGGGTGTCACCGTCAAGGTGAGCTTTGAGGCCACCATCGATGCTGATGTCTACCAACATTATCTTGAACCGATACTTGAGAACAATTCCTATTTCGTCGCCGGTTCGACATATGCCTATGGTCAGCAGTCCACTACTGACTATTCCTGGATCATTCCACTTATCTGCTTTGCCATCGTGATCATTCTTGCCGTATTCATGGCAAGTCGTTCCTTCCGCTCCATGGGTGGAGGAGGAAACCCGATGTCTGGCTTCGTCAACAATGTCGCCAAGAAGCAGACAGGTTCCAAGGTCCGCTTCGGCGATGTCGCCGGATGTGATGAGGCCAAGGCTGAATTGGTCGAAATGGTCGATTACTTCCATTCTACTGACAAATACACACGTTTGGGTGCCAAACTGCCACATGGTGTTCTTCTTGTCGGCCCGCCAGGAACAGGTAAGACCTTGCTTGCCAAGGCTGTTGCCGGTGAGGCAAATGTTCCGTTCTATTCCATCTCCGGATCTGATTTCGTCGAAATGTATGTCGGTGTCGGCGCAAGCCGTGTCCGCTCACTCTTCAAGACGGCCAAGCAAAACGCTCCATGTCTTATCTTCATCGATGAAATCGATGCCGTCGGTCGTCAGAGAGGCGCAGGCCTTGGTGGCGGAAACGATGAACGTGAACAGACCCTCAACGAACTCCTCGTGGAGATGGACGGATTTGAGGATAACAGCGGTGTCATCGTCATGGCAGCCACCAACAGGGATGATGTCCTTGATCCTGCCTTGACACGTCCGGGACGTTTTGACAGAAAGATTACCGTTGACCTTCCGGATAAGGCGGGTAGAGCTGCCATCCTCAAGGTTCATTCCAAGAACAAGAGACTTGCTCCTGATGTCTCCTTTGACGCCATTGCAGGAAGAACCGTCGGTTTCTCCGGCGCTGACCTTGCCAACATCATGAATGATGCTGCCATCCTTGCCGTCAGGGCAAACAGAAGTGCCATCACCACTTCCGATATCGATGAGGCCATCGACCGTGCCATCTCCGGCCCGGCCAAACGCTCCCATCTCGAAGTGGAAGAAAGAAAACAGGTCGCCTATCATGAGGCTGGCCATGCCGTTGTCGGCATCTTCCTTCCATATTCCGACAAAGTACAGAAAATCACAATCATTCCAAGAGGAAGAACCGGTGGTCATGTCCTCATGACTCCGGAGAAGGATCGCTTCCTCATGACAAAGAATCAGCTTCTTGCCAGAATTACCGGATATCTCGGTGGCAGAACCAGCGAGGAAATCTTCTTCGGAGATGTCTCCACCGGTGCTTCCAATGATATCGAGGTCGCAACCAACATTGCCCGTGGCATGGTCACGGAATATGGTATGTCCGAACTTGGTCCGATTCAGTACGAGAAGCCAGGCGGAAGTGTCTTCCTGGGAAGAGACTACAATTCCTCTCAGGCCAATTATTCTGCTCAGACCGCATTGGAAATCGACAAGCAGATCCGCGTGATCATCGATCAGTGCCATGAACAGTGCAGAAAGCTGCTTGAGGAGCATGCCGAGGATGTCAAACTCATTGCCGAGACTTTGATCGAGAATGAGACCATCACGGCAGATCAGATCGATTACCTGCTGAAGAATCGCAAGCTTCCGGAAGTCGATGAACACAAGATCACCGAAAAGGAAAAGGAAGCGAAGAATCCGAATAACATCATCCTCTATCCTGGCTATGAATGGTATTATGCTTCCATCGACAAGATCCTTGAACAGAATCCATCCAGACTTGTCCTTGTCGTTGCTACCGGAACCGGTGGCCCGATCAATGATGTTGCCTTCCACCAAGCCTGTGTCAATGGAGCCAAGGATCCGACACATATCGGTATGTTCTTCGTCGATTATTCGAGAAGCATGAGAATCTCGACATCCGTGGAAACGTTTGCCGAACATCTTGAGGCATATGCCGGTGTTCCGCTTCTTCTCATGAAGACGGATGACAACACCGTGCATCATCTCGAAGCCAGATATGCCTCGAAGGAACCTGCCGTGAAGGAAGAAGTCGTCGAAGAGAAGAAAGAATCAGAATAGGAGAAAATTATGGCTGTCAAAAAATTTACGAAGCACGCCCAGCGTGAACTGAATCACAATCCGAATGTCGTCCATTGTTCCGAGGCAAAGATCATCTTCACCGAGGAATTTGCCCAGAAGGTCTGCGAGGCCCTGAAGAATGGAGATGATCCGTATAAGGTCTTTACCGATGCAGGTCTTTCCATCAGGGTTTTAGGCAAGTCCAGAATCAATGGAACCATCGGACTTTGGAAATCCAAATATGAACTGACCGACCTTCCGAGAAGAAAGGCTCCAGTCAAGGAAAAGAAGCATGTCGAGACTGCCCAGGAAAGAAAGCAGAGGAATTTCGAAGCTGCCGTCAAGGTCTGTGACGAATATATCGCTGCTCCATCCACTCTCGGCCTTGAGGAAGGAACATCCATCGACACGATTCGCTTTGCTGCCATCAAGAAGGTCTATGACTCCAAGATGCCAGTCATCGTCAAGGATCTTTGCGAACATTATGGATATCCATATTCCCAGTACTATGCCTATCTCCGTTCACTCAAGCCAAAGGAAGAGTTTGTCAACATTCTCAATCCTCATAACAAAAACAAATAAGAACATGAACAAGTCAGGTCTTTCCTGACTTGTTTTGAGGTTGGAAAAATGAAAACATTGTCATTTGAATCCGGTGAGGCAAAGGAAATCCTTGAGGAAGGATATGTCCTTGCCTTGCCTACCGAAACGGTATATGGTGTCGGCATCCGTTGGGATGATGAGAAAGCCTATCAGCGTCTTGCTTCGTGCAAGAAAAGAAATCCGGAAAAACCGATAGCCGTGATGACGGGAAGAAAGTTTGACCTATCCATGTATTTCGAGATTTCCCCACAGGCAAAAAAGGTCATGGACAGATTTCTTCCTGGACCGTTGACCTGTCTTGTGAAGGCTAAGAAGAATGCGCCCTGGCAGACACATCTTGGAACCCAAGTTGCAGGAATCAGGATTCCCGACAAGAAGGAACTTGTCGATTTCCTTGATAGCCTCCCATGGCCACTTCAGGTCACCAGCGCCAACATATCCGGTGAGCCTTCGACAAAGGAATACGATGAAGTTGTGAAGGTGTTTCATGATGATCCTCTCGTAAAAGGCATCATCAAGGGAAAATGTGATTCTGGAACACCTACCACGGTCGTATCCCTCATCGGTGAAAAGCCTGTCATGATAAGACAGGGTGAAATCACCATGGAGCAGATAGAAGAGACGTTCTTCGGATAGTATATATATAAAAGGAAAAGAAAAAATGAAAATTTCTATTGCATGTGATCACGGCGGATACGAGGCTAAGGAAGAAGTCGTTTCCTATCTTAAGGAAAAAGGATATGAAGTCATTGACTATGGAACCTATTCCCTGGATAGCTGCAACTATCCGGAATTTGCCTTCAAGGCTGCTGAAGCCGTGAGTAGGAAGGAAGCTGAGAAAGGAATTCTCATCTGTTCATCCGGTGAAGGCGTATGCATGTGTGCCAACAAGGTAAAATCCATCCGTTGCGGCATCGGCTACAATGATGATGTCGCACATCTCATCGTTGAACATAATCATGCCAACATGATTGCCTTCGGCGCAAAGTTCATGTCCGTGGAGGATATCAAGAGAAGAATTGACATCTTCCTTTCCTCAAAACCTCTTGATGGAAGACATGAAATCAGGGTTTCGATGATTGAAGACTACGAAAAATAAATATTTTTTGTGAATCAGAGACTCCGCCTTAAACGGCGGAGTTTTTTGTTTCGATAAAAAAATATAAAGAAATGAAAATCATCGAAGATAGATAATACTATGAGTCAAAAAATCAGCTGGATTTTCGTAAACTTCTGAAAAAAAGAGTTGCAAGGCGGAAGAGGAAGTA
>CAVJFW010000036.1:0-14036 GCA_963648975.1 bacterium
CATGAAGGCAATACGGAAACCATTTAAGGTTGTATTGTCTTTACCACTGTTATCTACGAAAGAAGAACCGGTTGGATCTAAAAGAAGATAATCAGTAGTGTTAGAAGAAGCTGGGTCAAGTTTGAAGGTCATCTTCCAAGAAAGACCATACCAAATGTTATCAGTGGTAGTATCACCAGCAACGCTTCTTGCAAGCCAACTATTAGAACTTGTAGAAACACCAGCAGTTAAAGCGGCAGCTTCAGTTCCTAAATTAGCGAAGGAATCAACTTTAGTTCCATCATCACTGACATTGGCAACATAGAGATTATTAGCAGCAGATACAGCTGCATCATAAGAGCCATGGGTCAATTTGTTGTTTGTTGTTTTACTATCAGCAGTTTGAGTAGTAGTAATATTAGTATTATTGTCTGATGTGTAAGTACCATTTCCTGCAGCGGTTGTAACTGTTAAATTGGATTCAAGCTTAGTGGCAACGAAGTTTCCTGCAGTGACGCTGACTGCTCTATTGGCAGTGAACCAAGCCACAGTACCAGTGACACTGGCAGCAGTGGTGGCAGTGATTAAAGCCAAAGCTGGGACGATAATCTTGGATTTCTTAAATTTGTTTTTCATACTTGTTTTTCTTTCCTTTCTTTAATTGAGAAAAATCAAAAACAAGAAACCTTTGAGATATTAAAAAAGAGCGATATCCCAAAAATATTCTTGGGACAATAGGTGAAATGACTCCATGCCATCGGAACGGGAATCCCTTGACATTCATCACTTCAAACCCAATTCTAATCAAAAAAAAAAAAATGCAAGTCTTTTGATAAGGTTGACATGCATTTGATGTTCTCAGACAAAGAAAAAAGAGGACCCTCATGAACCATCGGTTCAATGGGTCCTCTTATTTCCTGCAGTCCACGCAGGTCTGCGTTTCCTTCTTTATCTTTTCCTTCGTATCATCGAAATGATGCAGACAATCACCACGCTGCTGACATGCCTTGCAGGTCTCATCGGCAATCTTCTTGGCCTTTATGATGTTGGCTTTCTCCCTTTCGAAGATCTCTATGTCATCCTGATTGTAACCGACCTGAATCTTCGAATCATCGACGATGATGGGTCTTTTCAGGATGGTCGGGTTCTCCGTGATGAAATTGAGAAGTTCATTTATGGACATGGAATCGACATCGATATGCTGTTCCTTGAATATCTTGCTTCTGGTGGAGATGATCTCATCCGTGCCATCCAGGGACTTCTCAAGCATTTCCTTGAGGTCATCCTCGGTCAGCTTCTCCTTCAGGATGTTGATTTCGACAAAAGGAATCTTTTCCTTGAGGAACCAGGCTCTTACCTTCCTGCAGCTCGAACAGCTCGGAGAGGAATACACCTTAATCATTCTTCGTTTCCTCTTCTTTCTTCTCGACAGGAGGTTTCCTCATGATCTTCATGAACAGAACGAAGTAGAGTATCCAGGCGAGAACAAGACATGCCGTAGCCACACTACAGCAGATATTGATGACAAGACTTACATAGCTTGCCGAACCTTCAGGGTCATGTGCCTTAAGTATCGGTACACCGAGAAGGATGAATATCGTGACGACATAGAAGACGAAGGAGGATAGCTTTCCATACCATTTGGCTCCACCATAGGATGTGTTCCTTCTGGAAGCCAGGAGAAGGTCTTCGAAGAAGAGAGTGATTTCCTTAGCCAGGAAGACACCGAACATCACAAGTACGATAGGGGTGGAATAATAGTTGATGACGATGATGACGGCGATAGCCAGCTGCAGTATCTTGTCGGCAAGGGGATCGAGGATGATTCCCAGATCCGATTTCATGTCGAAGGTTCTGGCGATATAGCCATCGATGAAGTCGCTGTATGCGGCAATCATCATGATTCCGGCAGCGATGTAGATATGGGCAAGTGTATTTCTGAACATGGTGATCGGAATGAGGTAGAACACCATGAAGCAGACGACCAGCAGGATTCTGAAATAACAGAGGATATTCGGAATCAGGAAAATATACTTCCTGTCGAAGTATTGATGCCATACATTGCTGATATTCTTCTTCTTTTCGTTGTCGAGTATCATATTCATCCTCAAGTCAAATATTATATCAATGATTCCATCCAAAGAACACTTTTTCTTGATGGTCTTTATGAGAGAATGAAATCGATTCTTTTATCATCATCGATTCCTGGATAGTTGATCTTCTCAAGGAAAAGTCCCTGTGGTTCCGCCTTGTATTTGATGGGAAGTTCTCTTTTCAGATTCAGTGCATCCTTTACACATGCAATATCCATGCGGCCAAAGGAAACGGATAGTGCACTTCCCACCATGAAGCGGATCTGATATCTGAGGAAGGACTTGGAGACAAAGCGAATCTTGATGAGTCCATCCTCTCTTCTCATGGATACATCCTCCATGAGAAGAAGTGTGTTGTCATCCTCATCCGGAGTGGAGAAATATCGGAAATCATGTTCTCCCTTCATCAATAGAAGGGTATCCTCAAGTTTCTGGATGTCAATCTCATATTTCGGAGAATAGCTGAGTGGATTGAGAAGCGGATTCTTTCTTTCCTGGATGAGATAGAGGTACTGTTTGTTCAGGCAGTCATATCTCGGGGAGAAGGTGTCATCGACATTTCTCATCTCCTTAAGCAAGATATCCTTTCCGAGAGATCTCTTCAGGTAATAGAAAAGATGTTCATCCGAAATGGATGTGTCATGCACATCAAAGGTGATGGCAAAATCCAGGGCGTGGACACCACGGTCAAGTCTTGAGGCGATGGTGACCTTCATCTCCCTATCATAGATTCTGGAAAGAAGGCTCTCGAAAAGCCCTTGGATTGTCTCATCATGCGGTTGTTTCTGGGTACCATGGAATTCGGTTCCCAAAAAGGCAAAGCGAAGAAACTTTCTCATCATTGCACCTGTGGAACGGAAATGTCGAATATCTGATACAGATCGACACGATAGACCATCAATAGGACCATGCCTGTGATCAACATGGCGATGAACAGACAACTTAAGGTATCCCTCATCGCCCAGTGATTCGTCTTGTATCTGGTTCTTCTTGCATCCGGATCATAGCCTCTGGCTTCCATTGCGTCGGCAAGCTGTCCTGAGGTGGTAAAGGAGGAGATGAAGAGAGGGATGATCAGGGCTACGATGGCCTTCAGTTTGTCTTTTAACTTTCCCTGGGTATAGTCGACACCACGGCTGGCCTGGGCCTTCATGATCCTGTTTGTCTCTTCCTGGAGGGTCGGGATGAATCGAAGGGCAAGGGATATGGCCATGGCAAACTTATGGATCGGAATCCTGATCAGGGAGAGAGGGTAGAATAACCATTCCAATGCACCGGTCATCTCCATCGGCTTGGTGGTGGAGGTGAAGATGTTGGTGATCATGATGACGATGATAAGCCTGGATAGGACATAGAGCATGTTGACGATGGCGATCCAATAGACATTCACGCTTCCGATAGTGAAGGCGATGCCAATGGATAAGTCAGTCGGCTTGGTGAAGAAGACGTTGAGTATCATGACAAAGAGAATCATCATCCATAGTCCGATCAGGGACTTGAAGATGGATAGGAAGGATACCCTGGAGAGAAGTCCGATGATAAAAAGTATGATGAAGATGCCTAGATATATGGTCAGGTTCATGAACGGATTGCTGGAATAGGAAAGAAACACGGAAACCATGAAGGCAAGCATTCCGATCAGTTTCACCCTGGAATCGAGTTTATGGATGAAGGTATCATAAGGCTGGTATTTTCCTAAGGAAGTATTCATTTTCCACCTCCCTTGGTCACACGGATGATCTCCGTGGCCAGACTCTTTATGTCCTTGACTTTGCCAATGTCAATGTCGACACCTTTCTTTACCAGTTCCAAGGCAAAGGAAAAGGCCTTTGGAGGTTCCAGGGAGGAATTCCTCAGGAACTCCTGATTCTGGAAAAGTTCCAATGGAGTGGAATCATGAACGACTTTTCCTTCCTCCATGACGATGGCTCTTTTTGCATATCTCAATACGACATCCATGTTGTGGGTGGCCAGGATGATGGATGTACCTTTCTCATAGAGGGTGGTGATCAGGCTCATGAGATTCTCTTCACCCTGGGCATCTAGTCCGACGGTAGGTTCATCAAGGACGAGGACATCCGGTTTCAGGGCAAGGATACCGGCGATGGCCACTCTTCTCTTCTCTCCACCGGAAAGCTCGAACGGGCTTCTTTCATAATAGGATTCATCGATTCCGGTAAGAGCGAGTGCTTCCTTGGCCTGCTTCAGGGCTTCCTCCTGGGAAAGTCCGAAGTTGAGAGGTCCATAGGAGACATCCTTCAATACGGTTTCCTCGAAGATCTGATATTCCGGGAACTGGAAGACGATGCCGACTCTCTTTCTCAGATCCTTGACATCCTTCAGCTTCACCTTGTGTTTCTTCTTCATGGCCCTTTTATTGATCTGGCCATTCTTCTTATATGCGAGAGTCATGTCGATGACATGGTTGGATACGGTTATTTTTCCATGGGTCGGCAAAAGGAGACCATTGAGATGCTGTATCAAGGTCGATTTGCCGCTTCCGGTCTTTCCGATCAATGCCACAAAGGCATGCTCGGAGAAGATGAGGTTGATGTCAGATAGTGCAACCTTCTCACCCGGACGGCCTAAATCATAGATGTAGTTTACCTTTTCTAGTGTGATTGACATATTTTCTCAAATAGTTCCTCATCATTTGCGATAGGACCCAAATCCATTCCCTGATCGAGGAGTTCCTTCTTCAGCTTATGGGCAAAGGGGATATCGAGATGAATTTCTCTTAGCATGTCATCCTTGCTGAAGACGTTCTCTGGAACGTCATCCATGACAAGAACGCCCTCGTTCATGACAAGGACCCTGTCAGAGTCATAGGCCTCATCGATCTCATGGGTGATGTTGATGATGGTCAGTTCCGGATTCTCCTTTTTTCTCTGCTTGATGATTTCACGGATCTGACGTTTTCCCTTAGGGTCAAGCATGGCACCAGCCTCATCGAGAATGAGGATCTTCGGGTTCCTGGCGATGGCACCGGCGATGGCAACTCTCTGCTTCTGTCCACCGGAAAGATGACTCGGTTCGGCATCAAGGTAGTCCTGCATGCCAACCTTTCTGGCGCAGTCCAGAATGATATCATTCATTTTTTCAGTCGGCACACATTCGTTTTCCAATCCGAAAGCGATATCATCCCTGACGGTCGCGCCGATGAACTGGGAATCCGGATTCTGGAAGACAAGTCCGATGTCCTTGCGAAGGATAAGGGCGTTGTCATCCGTCATCTTCACACCGAAAATATAGATGTCACCCTCGTTCTGCACAAGGATGCCATCGATGAGCTTGGCCATGGTGGACTTTCCAGAGCCGTTATGTCCGATGAAGGCGATGGACTGACCTTTCTTTATGTCCAGGGTGATGTTCTTTATGTTCAGCTTTCCTTCCTCATATCCGAAGGAAAGTGACTTGAGATAGATGGCGGAATCCGTAGGTATCTCAGGATCTCTCTTGGTCAGTTTCAGTTCTTTTTTCTTGCTTCTTTTCATGATATTTCTTCAGTTGACAGATCCAATAGGCAGCCAACCCCAAAACGAGGGCTCCTCCCCATACGGGGAAGATGATCCATATGTATTTCTGATCGGTCACATTGTTGACGATGGCATATAGAAGAGTCAGCACGATGAGCGAGACCATAATGATGATCACACTGGAGATGAGTGCCTTTTTTATGGGAAATCTATTCTTCATCACTGAAATGTATGTCTGGCAGTCTTCCCTCGTAATGCACATATTCGATATGAGCCATGTCGAGCATTCTTCTGGCTGCGATTTCATCATCGCAGTCATGGTATTTGTCAGAAAGATAGATGATCTTCTTTATTCCAGCCTGGATGATTGCCTTGGTGCATTCGTTGCAGGGGAAGAGAGTGACATAGACCGTGCTTCCTTCGAGGTTGTGGTTGGAATTCAATATGGCATTGAGTTCAGCATGGCAGACATAGGGATATTTTGTCTCCAGTTCCGACTTTCCTTCCTCTTTTCCGTTCCATGGGATTTCCTTGTCATCGACTCCAAGAGGCATGCCATTATATCCCAAGGACAGAACTTTATGCTTTTCAGATACGATGCATGCTCCTACCTTGGTATGGGGATCCTTGCTTCTCATGCTGGAAAGCATGGCGATGGACATGAAGTATTCATCCCAACTGATATTATTGAATTTCATGTGTTTTCTCCTTTGAGTGTATGCTTTCATGATTCCATGAATCATGTAATCAAAAGCATTGACAGGGAATATCTTCCTTAAGATGAATATTCTAACATATCTTACATTTGTTTTCTATTTCCATGAAAGGCAGGAATTGAAGGCATACAGAAATGTGAAAAAAATCAGTGTTTCATCAAATCACCAAAGAGTCGGGATGCCATCGGCATAATGCCAGAAATAACCATCCTTGCTTCCTGGATTCCATTCTTATGCATATCAGTAAAAATCACCTACAAAAAGCCTCCTGGAACGATTCCTGGAGGCTATGTTTTTTATGATATGGAATATTTATCTATATCTTCGTCTTTTCCAATAAGGCGATACGGTTGAGGGCTCTCTTGAGCTTGATCTCGGACTTTTTCTGTTCAAGAAGGGAGGTATTTTCGTCCTGAAGCTTCTGCTGAGCCTTTTCCTTGGCAAGCGTGGCTCTCTTCAGGTCGATTTCATCCCTGGACTCGATGGCATTGACGATGAGGAGAACCTTGTTCTCCTTATGGTAGATGTTAAGGACACCACCGGAGACAGCATACTGCAATGCATGTCCGTTCTCATTGATGGTCATATGGGAGATGCCGATGTTGGCAATCAGATCCGTATGATGGGAAAGGATGGTCATCTGACCTAATGAGGTGGAAACGGAGATGGAATTGACCAGCTTCTTGCAATATGTCTTTTCCGGAACGATGATTTCCAGTTCAAAACGGTTGTCTGACATCTTATTTCTTTTCCAAGGTCTTGGCCTTTTCTACGGCGTCATCAAACGTACCGACATAAGTGAAGGCAGCTTCCGGAAGGTTGTCTCCCTCACCATTGAGGATTCTTCTGAAGGAGGAGATGGTATCCTCGATCTTGACGAACTTGCCATCGAAGCCGTTGAACTTGGCAGCGACGAAGAATGGCTGGGAGAGGAAGTTACGGATACGTCTTGCACGGTTGACCGTGAGCTTGTCCTCTTCGGAGAGTTCATCCATACCCAAGATGGCGATGATATCCTGAAGGTCCTTGTATCTCTGAAGGATGGACTGGACCTGTCTTGCGACATCATAATGTTCCTGACCGACGACGTTCGGATCAAGGAAGTTACTGGAGGAGGCAAGAGGATCGACAGCCGGATATAGACCTAAGGCAGCGATGCCACGGTCGAGGACCGTCTTGGCATCGAGGTGGGAGAAGGTCGTTGCCGGAGCCGGATCGGTGAGATCGTCAGCTGGGACATAGACGGCCTGGATGGATGTGATGGAGCCATCCTTGGTGGATGCGATTCTTTCCTGGAGCTGACCCATTTCAGTGGCCAGGGTCGGCTGATAGCCGACAGCGGATGGCATACGTCCAAGAAGGGCGGAGACTTCGCTTCCGGCCTGGGTGAAACGATAGATGTTGTCGATGAAGAGAAGAACATCCTGATGCTTCACGTCACGGAAATATTCAGCCATGGTAAGTCCGGAGAGACCGACTCTCATACGGACACCAGGAGTTTCGTTCATCTGACCGAAGACAAGGGCGGTGTTGGATAAGACGCCCGTGGCTTCCATTTCATAATAGAGATCATTGCCTTCACGGCTTCTTTCGCCGACGCCGGCGAAGACGGAGATGCCATGCTTCTCGGTAGCGATATTGTGCATAAGTTCCTGAATGAGAACCGTCTTTCCGACACCTGCACCACCGAAGAGACCTACCTTGCCACCCTTGATGTATGGGCAGAGAAGGTCGATGACCTTGATGCCGGTCTCGAAGATCTCAGCCTTGGTGGACTGATCGGAGAACTTCGGCGGGTCGTTGTAGATGGAATGGGTCTGCTTGGCCTCGAAATCACCCTTGTTGTCAATCGGCTGACCAAGGACGTTGAACATTCTTCCCAGGACTTCGTTTCCGACAGGAACCTGGATAGGTGCATTGGTGTTGATGACCTTCAGTCCACGCTGGATACCTTCGGTGGCACCCATGGCGATGCATCTTACGGTGTCATCACCGATATGCTGCAATACCTCAAGAACAAGTTCCTTGCCCTGACTTGTCGTGACCTTCAAAGCCATGAGAAGCGGAGGAATGTTGTTTTCTGAAAAACGGACATCGATGACTGGTCCGATGGCTTGTACGACGACACCTTCATTTACGTTATTCATATCTTTGTCCTCCATTATTCATCTTTTTCCTTACCTGCGTTTGCGCCACCGACAACTTCCGTGATTTCCTGTGTGATGGCTTCCTGTCTTGCCTTGTTGTATTCCAGCTGCAGCTGAGACTGTATCTTGTCTGCGGAATCGGTTGCTGTCTCCATGGCGTTTCTTCTTGAGGAGAGTTCGCTGATCTCGGATTCCATCAGCTTGCGATAGATGGATGCATCGAGGTAGTGAGGAAGTATCTCATCGAGAACGGCTTTTGAGTCCGGCTCGAAGACAGGTTCCTCGAAGCTCTTTTTTTCTTCCATCTTCGGTTCTTCCATCGGAACAATCGTCTGAACCGTTGGAACGAAAGTCAGGGAATTCCTGTATTGTGTATATACCAGAACGATTCTGGAATATTCGTTCTTCCTGTAATGTCTCAATATCTCATGTCTCATTCTCCTGACGGCAGAATAGGTGAGATGATCCATCATGTCGACATATCCGTCATGGATGACATGAGAGGAACTCTGATAGTGGCTAAGTGCCTTCTGTCCTATCGGAAGAATCTCATCACCATCCTTGAGCAATGGATCGATTGCCTTGAAGAGGTTGTAGTTATAGGCACCGCAAAGACCGAGGGTGGAAGAGACAATGACATAAAGTGTCTTTCCTTCCTTTCTCTTGAGGAGGAGATCCGGTTTTGGCTGCTCATAAAAATCGATGCCGGAGAGAGTTCTCTCCACCGTCTTCTCCATGGAGCTGAAATAAGCGAGATTCTCATCATACATCTTCTTCCATCTCTGATATTTCACGCTGGCGACGAGCTTCATCGCCTTGGTGATTTTCATCGTGGAACGGATGGTGTTGATTCTGCGCTTTGTGTTGACCAGGGATTCAGCCATCAATCAATTCCTTCCAATACGGCTTTCACGGAGTCGTCAATCTTGGCTTTCGTCTCATCGGACAGCAATTTCGTGTCATGGATGGAAGTATAGACATCCTCGTGGTTGGCATGGATGTGTGAGAGGATCTTTTCGAGAGTGTCGTTGATCTTCTTGAGTTCGACATCATCGATCTTATGGGACTGGGCGACATAGATTTCGATGACTTCGTCTTCCATGGACAGAGGAGAATACTGTTTCTGCTTGAGGACTTCCATCAATACGGCACCATGCTGAAGGATGCTCTTTGTCGTGGCATCCAGATCGGAACCGAATCTGGAGAAGTCGAGCATTTCGTTATAGTTGGCAAGTTCGATCTTCAGGGAAGAGGCGACTTTCTTCATGGCCTTGATCTGTGCGGATGAACCGACACGGGAAACGGAGAGACCGGAATCGACGGCAGGTCTCTGGCCCTGGTTGAAAAGGTCGGTGGTCAAGAAAATCTGACCATCGGTGATGGAGATGACGTTCGTCGGAATATAGGCGGAGATGTCTCCGGCCTGGGTCTCGACAATCGGAAGGGCAGTGATGCTGCCTCCACCGTTTTCCTTGTTGAGCTTGCAGGAACGTTCCAGAAGTCTGGAATGGAGATAGAAGATGTCACCCGGATAGGCTTCACGGCCCGGTGATCTCTTCAGAAGCAGGGAAAGGGCACGGTAGCTGACGGCATGTTTGCTTAAGTCATCATAGATGATGAGGACATCCTTTCCCTGATGGAGCCAATATTCGGCCATGCTGGTTGCCGCATATGGGGCAACATAAAGCATAGGAGCGGATTCGCTGGCCGAGGCATTGACGATGAGGGTATAGTCAAAGGCACCATGTGCCTTGAGCTTGGAGACGATCTGGGCGATGGTGGAATTCTTCTGGCCGATGGCGCAGTAGATGCAGATGACATTCTTTCCGCGCTGGTTGATGATCGTGTCGATGGCGATGGCAGTCTTACCTGTCTGTCTGTCACCGATGATGAGTTCTCTCTGGCCTTTTCCAATCGGAATCATGGAATCGATGGCCTTGATACCAGTCTCTAAAGGTTCGTTGACTGATTGTCTGTTCATGATGCTCGGAGCCGGAGCTTCGATAGGATAGTGATCATCGGCCTTGATTTCCCCATTTCCGTCAATCGGTTCACCCAGTGCGTTTACGACTCTTCCCAAAAGGGCGTCGCCGACAGGAACCGAGACGACCTTTCCGGTGAGTTTTACTGGGTCACCTTCGAAGACGGAGGTGTCTTTTCCGAGAAGGACGCATCCGACGGAATCCTCGTTGAGGTTCATGACCATGCCAAAGACATGGTTCGGGAATTCAAGAAGTTCACCATACATGGCCTTGTCCAGGCCATAGATGGTGGCAATGCCATCACCGACGGAGATGACGGTGCCGACATCGTTTGTCTTTATCTTGTCCTCGTATGAACTGATTTCCTTCTTGATGAGATTGCTGATCTGGTCAATATCTGCTGCCATGATGTGCCTCCTGATTATGCTGTCAGTTTCTGCTTTATCTGATTGAGCTTCGTATCGATGGAATAGTCGTAGAGAGTGTCCTGAACATAGATTCTCATTCCACCGATGACGGATTTGTCTATCAGGGTACGGAAAGTGACTTTCTTTCTGTATTTCTCTGTGAATACCTTCTCAAGCCTTTCCAGCGTTTCCGTGGAAAGTTCGAATGGGGTATAGATTCTACCTTCAAGTATTCCCTTCTCTTCATGATAGAGATGGTCGAATGCCTTCTTTATCTCATCGAAATAGGATATGGCCTTCTTCCTGATGAGGACCTGGATGAATCCATAGGTCATGATGTCGACATCATTCTTCACCATCTTTTCGAGAAGTTCTTCCTTTTCCTTCTTCATGATCATCGGGGAGGAAAGGAATTTGACCAATCCCTCTGTCTGATGAAAAAGATCGCATAGAAAAGCCATGTCTTTGTTGAAGACTTCGACCTTGTCTTTTTCTTTTCCCAGGGAGAAATAGGCCTGGGCATAATGTTTCAGAAGGGAATGATTCATGATTAATCTTCTTTCTTCATCTGATCGATGAAGTCATTGACAACCTTTTCGTTGTCGCTTTCGTTGATTTCACGTCCCAGAATCTCTTTCGAGGCATCGATGGCAGTGCTGACGATGATGTTGTGGGCATCCCTGTCAACCTGCTTCTGTCTTTCCGCGGCATCCTTTTCGCCCTGGGCACGGATGATGTCAGCATCCTCATTGGCTTTCTTGATGATGCCATCAGCCTTGAGAGAAGCTTCCTTGGAAGCATCCTCGACGATCTGGGCTGCCTGGATACGACTGTTCTTGATGTTCATGCTGGCGGTCTCACGGTCGAGTTCGGCTTCACGCTTTGCCTTTTCGGAGTCCGTGATGTTCTGCATGACGGCATCCTGTCTGGCCTTCAGCTTTGCCTTGATCGGCTTGAAGGCAAACTTGAAGAAGACGAAGACCATCACCAAAAACGCACCTAACTGTGCCAAGGTGATCCAGAGGTTGGGAAGGGCATTGGCGACAGCATCGGAGATGGAGCCGGTAATGCCGGAGGTATCGCAGGAAGTCAATACCAGACTGGAAACGATGAATAATAACGAAGCTTTTAACTTCTTCTTCATCTGATGCCTTTCTTTAGTTGGCGAAAGAGGAAGGACCGACGACGAAGATGAGAAGAATGGCCAAGACCAAGCCGTAGATGGCGACAGTCTCGCAAAGGGAAACACCCAAGATCATGCTGGAACGGAGTGTACCGGATGCCTCTGGGTTTCTGGCCATGCCCTTGAGGGCAGAGGAGCAGACAAGACCTTCGGCAAGAGAGGACATTGCCATACCGATAAGGATGATGCCGACACCGATATAGAGCATACCGGCTGCGCTGTAGACGTTGGCTGCAGCACTTTCCGTCAAGACGGACAACTGATTCAATAAATTCATGATAAGCCTCCTTTAGATTCGCTGGCTTAAACTTACATCGATGCCTTCAGCGTGGTAGCCTTGGCGATTTCCTTCTGTGCCTCTTCTGATGGAGCTTCCTGTGCAATGTCCATCATGGTGATCATCACGAAGACCAAAGACTGTATGAAACCGCTGAACGCGTCAAAGTAAGCATGCATGAAAGGCATGACGAAAGGACTGGCGATGAGACCGAATCCTCCGCCGATGTTTGCCAAGGCATTATATAGAAGTGTCATGATGCAATATCCGGCAAAGGAATTGCCGAACAATCTGACACCAAGGGAAATCATTGGGGACAGGTTCGTAATGAGAGGGACAAGAGGTGGGAAGGTGAAGACGAACTGTTTCCAGTAGTTGAATTTCTGTGCACGAAGCTTTGTGACTTCGATCATGATGACGGTCAACAGACCGATGGAAAGCGTGAAGGCAAGATTGGTGAACGGGTTAGGCAACTGGGCAAAGAGCTTCGATTCGTTGAGAATATAGCCATCCGCCTTGCTTCCCAACACGATGAAGTTCGGGAAACCGATCATGCCGATGAAGAATCCAATGAAGATATATAAGAAGAGAGGGATGATGTATCCGGCAAAATTGCCGAACCATCTCGGACAGTTCATGAGTCCATTGACCTTCTCATCCGCCCAACCGATGACGGTTTCGGCGACGTTGACGATGCCTTTCGGCTTATCGAGAGGCCCATATTTCTTTTGCTTGAAATATATGACAAAGGAAAGAACGATGATGATGAGCATCGTTATCATGCTGACGATGAATTCCAATGACATCATCTTGATGAAATTGGGGTTTAGGACATTATCAAAGTTCATGCTTTTTCTTTCATCCTCGTTATCTGTTTTTTGGATTCAACGACGCTTGAAATAGCGACAATATTATACACAAGGACAACTTCCAGACACGGAATCAGCAAAAAGAAAGCGTTTGCACTTTCCTTGAGTGATGGTATGTAATACCAAAGCAGGGTAGGGAGCAGCAATGCGATGATGCTTAAGGCATATCTAGCCAATATCAGTAGTATCAGTTTCATCGCATGTCTGTTCGTGTTTTCAGGGATTTTGAGGAATGTGAGATAGATAGGGACAAGAAATACGGACGGCACTGCGCAAAGCATGGTCACTCCATATTTTCCAAGGCACAGTGAAATGATGATAGCGGTCAGAATGACGGCATACATAATGGAGAAGATGATGAGAGACGGGTGTTTCTTTTTCATGTACGAATACTATAACATGAAAACAGGAAATATGATTGTCCTTAAATCATTTTTGGCCTATGGACATAGAGTCTTTCCCTTAACTTGCCATCATAATCAGTTTTCTGTTGGCCATGGTTGCAAAACAAGGATTTTGGAATATGTTTCATATTCACAGAATCTGACCAAACGGAAATTTGGAAAAATAATGTTTGACATTCCATCTCCGCACCTATATAATTATTGAGCTTTGGGCATTTAGCTCAGCTGGGAGAGCATCCGCTTGACGTGCGGAAGGTCACAGGTTCGAGCCCTGTAGTGCCCACCATTCAAAGCATAAGATCTCCCAAGAAAGAAACTTCTTGGGATTTTTTATTAAAAAACTGGAGCAGTACTCAAGCGGCTGAAGAGAACGGTCTTGAAAACCGTCAGAAGGCTTATAACCTTGCGGGAGTTCAAATCTCCCCTGCTCCGCCAGTTTGACACCGTACGAACACTATACTTTCATCAGCATGGGTTCGTTGCTATAGGCTATCTACCTAAGA
>CAVJFW010000037.1:0-11564 GCA_963648975.1 bacterium
TTATTGGGCAATTTCATGAAACACAAAACGAAGCATTTCATGGAATGACTTTCCTTGAAATGGTTTAAGATAATATTTCCATATCCCATATAAATAGACAAGAAAGACGGGCAGCAAGGATGAAAAAATGATATGATAGTAAGGCATTTGTTAAAGGAGGCTTTCATATGGCTGATAACAAAAAGAAAAATTTTTACATCACGACACCAATTTATTATGCATCCGGTAACATTCATATCGGACATACCTATTGCTGTGTTGCCGCTGACACCATCGCAAGATACAAGAGACTTGCCGGCTACAACGTCAGATTCATGACCGGTTCCGATGAACACGGTCAGAAGATTCAGGAAAAGGCAGAAGCCAACGGACTTGATCCCAAGGCATATGTCGACAAGATCGCCGATTCCTTCAAGGAAGTCTGGAAGGCTTTGGACATATCCTATGACTGGTATGTCAGGACAACCGATGACTATCATGTCGCACTCGTCCAGAAGGTCTTCACCGAGTTGTTGGAAAAGGGTGACATCTATCTTGGCGAATACAAAGGCTGGTACTGCACTCCGGATGAAACCTTCTGGTCCGACAGCCAGGTCGAGACGGATGAACACGGAAACCACTTCTGTCCGGACTGCCACCGTCCTGTCCACATGGATTCCGAAAAAGCCTACTTCCTCAACGTAAAGAAATTCGTCCCATGGCTTCTTGACTTCTACAGCAAGAATCCCGACTTCTTTGCCAAGGACAAGATGAACGAAATGATCAACACATTCATCAAGCCAGGTTTGGAGGATCTCTGCATCACGAGAACCAGTTTCTCCTGGGGCATTCCGATCAAGGAAGATCCAAAGCATGTCATCTATGTCTGGATCGACGCACTTCTCAACTACATCTCCGCACTCGGATACAAGACTGCCGACGAATCTCTCTTCAAGACATTCTGGGGTGATGACTGCGAAATCGTCCACCTCGTCGGAAGAGACATTACCAGATTCCACACAATCTACTGGCCGATTCTTCTCAAGGCCCTCAATGTCCGTGAACCGGACAAGGTTATCGTACACGGACTTCTTTTGACAAAATCCGGTGTCAAACTTTCCAAATCGCTCGGAAATGCCATCTCTCCATATCCGCTTATCGAAAGATATGGTGTCGATTCCCTCAGATACTACATCATCAGGGAAATCCGTTTCGGAGAAGATGGAAACTTCACCCCGATGCAGTATGTTGACAGACTCAACTCCGACCTTGCCAACTCTTATGGAAACCTTGTCAACAGAACCCTTTCCATGATGAACAAATACTTCGATGGCGTCATTCCTGAATATCAGGAACCGACCAGCGACATCACAAAGAAGCTATATGCCGACATCGAGGAGAAGCTCATCCAGTACAACGCCTTCATGGAAGACATGAAGATCACCGATGGTGCTGACAAGGCAATCGAACTCATCAACCTCGGAAACAAGTACTTCGACGACATCGCCCCATGGACTCAGGCAAAGAACAACAACATCGTCCTTCTCAAGGAATGTCTCTATGCCGCAAGCGAAATCATCCGTATCGGTTCCATCATCCTCTCTCCAATGATGCCAAACAAGACCGTTGAGGCTCTCAACCAGGAGAATGTCCCTGAAGAACTGAGAACCCTTGATTCCACCCATACAATCGGCAAGCTTTCCAACATCCACATCAACCCGATCAGCGCACTCTTCCCAAGACTCAAGAAGGAAGATGAAATCAAATATCTCACCGAACTGATTGACGGACCTGCAAATTAAAAAAGAAAGACCGTATCCAAAAGCTGATGGATGCGGTCTTTTTCTTCTACTTTTTATCAATTCATACGGATTTTACTATAAAAACAAAGGAACCTGTCCCTAGGTTCCTTATTTCATTTCAGTCTGACAAGAAACGGATTCGTGTTCTTTTCCGTCTCCATCCTGGTGATTGGCCCATGGCCTGGATAAACAACAAGATTATCATCCAAAGCCATGATCTTCCTAAGCGAAGATTCCACAAGACTCGGATCAGATGTCTCCAAGTCCGTTCTTCCGATGGAACCCTTGAAGAGGCTGTCACCGGTAAACAGGGCATTGTCATCCTCAAAAAGATAACATACGCTTCCCATGGTATGGTACGGAGTCTTAATCACTTTGAAACGATATTTCTTCAGCTTGATTGTTTCTCCATCCTCGACAGGAATCGTTTCGATGTTCATGGAAATCTTTTCCCCTGTCAGACCTGAGGCATTGATCTTAGGATTGTTCAGAAGAGGAACATCCTCACTGGCAATATAGATAGGAACATCCCTGAATTTCTTAAGAAGTTTTGGAACACCACGGATATGATCGAAATGTCCGTGGGTCAGCAAAACACCTGCCACACTCTCATAGTGGGAAGAGATGTAATCGAGAACTTCGTCCTTTGTGGATCCCATATCCACGATAAGACAGCTGTCTCCGATTTTTCCGATGACATAGGTATTGGCAGAAAATTCCGTTGGATTTTCGTCAAAATTAAAAACTTTTACCATAACAGATATATTTATTATAAGGTAATTTTCATCAAATGAAAATATATAAAGAAAGATATTGATGATACTTGGATGCCAAAGTCAAGGAAACAGGAAAGACTATCGGATCGAGTATGGAAACTCTCTTTTTTCTCTTTTTTATCTTATATATTTTCGCTATAATAGTAAGGCTTTCAAGTAGGCATCAATAGAGGACAATCATCATGGCAAATAATGTATATGAAGTAAAAGAAGAAAAGATCGATGGAATCCTTATCCTTTTCCTCGTCTTTTTGGGATGGTTCGGCGGTGACAAGTTCTATGTCGCAAAAAGTTTCAAGAAAGGTTGGAAATTCGCTCTTGTGAAATTCCTTTACAACATCATCGGACTTGGCATTCTTTGGAACATCTTCGACATCATCCAAGCTTTCAGAAAGAAATACGAGCTCGATTTCAGAGAATATTTCCGTTAAACAAATGGGACTGTCACATGACTATTGTCTGTGGCAGTCCCTTTTTTATGATATTGATTCCATCTATTTTTCATCCATCAGTCTGAAGATATCCTCATCTCCGAAAAGATATCCGTATGTATCCATGACAATCAGGGTGATATTCTCAAATCTGGATAGATAAAGACTTAATTCCACAATCGCTTCCTCATCCATCATGTAATCCAGAAGCACATCAGGAAGAATTCCGTATCTCCTGTTTTTCCCTGCTATCTGGAACCTGAATGAGTCTTCCTTCAATGATAGTTCATAGCCATGTTTTCCTGCATCGTCCTTCAGATAGGAAAGAAATGACTCCGGCAACTTGGAAAATGGTATGACCTTGTTATAGATATTGTCACGGGTGATGACCGTCTCATGATAGGCTTGAGTTCTCTTGTCATTCTCTTCTCCATAATATAGGAAGATTCTCTTCTTTCCTATCCTATAGGAAGAAAGAAGATTGTTGTTTGAGAAATGACTGCTGTTGATGATGATGACATGATCAAAACAATCCTTCTTTATGTCGTATAGATCATTTGGGTTTGCGATATAGGCAAATCTGCCTTTGGAAAGAAGAAGCCTTGCTTTCCTTTCCTTTTCAGAATCAAGATGGATCAGATTTTCTTCGTTCATGGAAGATACAATGTCTGAGACATCCTCATTTTTCCTGATCGAATCAAGATAGTCAGCATATCTTTCCTCATATTCGTCGGCCTTTTCCGATTCGATGAGAGGAAGAGAAAAAATATATTTTTGTCTTATGGCATCATAGTCATTCTCGTATTTTTCGAAATCCTGCTTACCGGACTTATAGGAAGTATAGATGATGGAATAGGCATAATCATTCTTCAGGGTAGAAAAAGACCAACTGTTACGAATATATCTCTGGATGATGACGGAAAGAAGCTGGCTGGCCTCGCTTCTTGCCTTCAGGAAGGAAACATATTCCTGGAATTCATCATATCCGAAAAGTTTTTCGCCAGTGAATTTCTCAATCAGGGCATCTATGCTCATATCATAAAGTTGTTTTGTTGGTATATCTCTATAGAAAGAAATATATTTCGTGAGATTTTCCTTTATGTTCTGATATATTTCATTTGCTTCCTCAAGCTTCTTCAGCTTGTTTATCAGAAACTGCCTGTCTTTCAGAGATTTCCTTATGAAAGGATGTTCGATGTCAAATGTCGGATGCATTTTTCTGAACGCATGGAATTTGTTGACATAGCCAAGACTCGACTCAATCTGGACGACGCCATTCATCGTTTTGACGCTGTCACCATATCTTTCCTGGTATTCAGGAAGAATCTTGTCAAGATATTCCTTTGAGAGTATATATCCCTTCATGACTCTATATACCGTCATGAACGGAGAGCCCTTCGGGGATTTGATTGTCTTCGATATTTTTCTTTTTGCCGATATTCTTTTGAAAGGATTTTTTCCTTCATAATCAGCGACAAGCTTCTTCATGTCCATGTCAAAAATGGCCGGAAGACAAAGCTGTCTCAATATGAGATTCGTCGCCGAGACGCTTTGATATGCTTTCTTCAGGACTTTGATGGAAGAAAGGCTTTCGTCAGACTGAAGATAGAAATATTTCCTTGGGAATCCGTCATACTGGGACAGGACTTTGCCACATTCGGAAAGATATTTGAACAAATTCAGGCTGTCTGCCTTCAGTTCATACTTGATGACGTCCTCATCCTGAAGGACGATTTCCTTATATTGCTTCAGGGATTTGATCAGGGAAATCAGTACAAGTTGAAGTCTGGAATAGCTTTCCCTTTCGGCTGAAGTGGTCAGCCCATAATAATGATGATCGGATATATGGGAGTTCAGGATGGTAGGAAGAGTATCCAGAACGGCAAAGAAGTTCTCATCCCGGTTCTTGTCCACCTCATCGTAATCCGACAGATTCAGGTCAAGAATGTGACTATTTTCCTTCCTGAAGCTTTCCAAAAAGACTGGATTCTTGAATCTGAGAAGATCAGAGAAAGACTCTTTTCTCTTATTCTGAAAGGAAACGAATTGTCTCCTCTTTGCCTCGTTTCCACCATAGGATTTTTCAATATTCGGTTTTCTGTCAAACACATCTGATATCGCAGCTGAAAGTTGGTTATAGTTGAAGCTTTCCATCTTTCCGACATAAGAAGACATGGAATGTTTTTTTAGGACATCCATGACCATCTTCTCGTCATCCGGTGAGACAAGTATCAGGGTACTTTCCCTCTTCAGGCAGTTTCTGGATATGCATTTAATGAGAAATGCCTCGAATATGCTGTCTTCCCTTGTCGTGACACTGCTTCCGTCATAAACGGATTCTCTTTCAAAAACTCGGTCCATCCTGGAAAAGAAGCCGAACCCATTCGGCTGCAGCTGACTTTCCTTTTTCTTGTCTTCGACCTCCCTGAAAAGAGATTCATATTTCCTGTCATCCTTAGATCCGAAAATATAGTTTCTGAGGAATCTGAAGTTCTCGTTATATTCCATTGCTTCAGAAGAAGCAAAATGAAAATATGGCACCAGCCTTATCTTGTCCATCAGCATGTTAGACACAATCAGGTTGTCCAGTCTCTCGGCAACGACGGATATATCTTCCATCGTCATGTCAAAACTGACATGGACTCCATAATCCTCAAGCATGCTTATGGCCGCATTGTTGACAAAAGGAAGTAGGGTATCATATGTCATCTGGTTTCCTTCCGCCTTCACCCTGAAGAAATAAAACGGATAATATGTCTTCCTGGATATGTCCAGCAAACAGAATGGAGACACCAAGGAATCCTTGGCAAGATAATATATTTTCTCACCACAAAGAAAAGACTTCATCAGTGGACCAGCCACTGACTCATCTGATTTCATGATGTCTGTTTGGTTTATGGTCAGCCATTCAAGGCTTTCCTTATAAAGTCTAAGCAGATCCAGGCCAGTTGATTCTTCGTTGTTCATGATAACTATATTTTACTTTATTTCCCTATGGATTGTTAGTTTCGCATATCATTGGTATAGAATACTGACAAAGGAGAAATGAACAAATGAACGAGGAAATATTGAAAGCAGTTGATAAATTCAACAAGGATAGGAATTGGGACAGATTCCACGATGGAAAAGATCTTGCCATATCACTTTCCCTGGAGGCAAACGAACTGCTGGAAATCTATCAATGGTCACTTGAAGACCTTGAATGCGAAAACAGGATTGACAGGATAAAGGAAGAACTTGCCGATGTCTTCCTTTATGCCATTCAGATTGCCCAGCACTACAATCTGGACATAGATGAAATCATCAAGAACAAGATGAAGAGGAACGAGGAAAAATATCCTGTATCCAAAGCCAAGGATTCCAATAAGAAGTATGACGAACTGAAATGAGAAACCTACAATATGTCATTCCTGAGTTGTTGACCATATTTTGCATGACACGTTTTATGCAGCTGTTGGAATAAACGCAAGTCATCACGACAACTTTTGATGATTTTGCATTTTATGCATCGATAACTCAAGACCATGGTCTAAAAATCTCAACAGATTTTCGTTAAGGCCAAAACTATTACACGCCTAACGATTTATGACAATCCCTTAACTGATAATGTTGTTTCAGAAGCAAAAAGAAAAGGAAGCCGAAGCTTCCTTGTTTTTACTTGGATTCGACTTTTTCAAGTTTCTTACGGAACTTGGCAACACGGCCGGTATCAGCAGTGACGTTGATCTTGCCAGTGTAGAAAGAGTGGCACTTTGCACAGGTATCGACTCTCAATTCCTGTTCAGTGGAACCAGTCTCGAAGGTGTTACCACAGGTCATGCAGGTAACCTTGGCACGATAATATTTCGGATGGATATCTTTTTTCATGATTTTTTCCTCCTCACAATCCGACTTAAATACGTTCGCAAGCGTATCAAGCAAGTAAAACTATATCACATTGACAACATCCATACAAGAAAAAATTGTTTCTGTGTCAACAGTGTGTCCTATAATGGCGATTGCAAAGACATGGTTTCATCACAGCATCAAGGAGACCATTCATTTATCCACAAACCAATCTGTCACAGTTTTTTCCACTTCATAAGTGAATTTTTCAAAAAACTGAAAAAGCAAACTATTGTTCTTTTAAGTTTCCATTGGCAACATCAGAATGATGAAACAACATCTTGTTCTTATATATTCCATTGACAAAAAATACCTCCCTGTCATATGACTGAGAGGTACTGATCAATATAGGTTCTTTCCGCATTTCTTGCAGAAAATCTCTTTCTTTGGATTCATGGTATGACAATGAGGACATTCCACTTCCTCATATCTTGAGGCATCTCTCGTCTTCCATCTGCGATAGACGATCTGGTTTACCACAAACATGACGATGCCTAAGATAAACAGAATGAGGAATGTTATGCCCAAGCCGTCAAATCCATCCGCCCTCTTCATGAAGAAGACAAAGAAGAAAAGACATATGGCTGTGAATGCAAGTGATACATAGACAAATATCTGATAGGTTCTTTTCTTCATTTGAGTACCTCACTGATATAGGAATCAGCTGGATTCAGGCTGTCTGCCTCTCCGAAAGAGGACAATGTCGGAGTATAAAGAAGATGATAATATTCATCTTCCTCATATGCCAACAGGAAACTGACACTGTCGATTCCCCTCTGATTGCCTTTCAGCTTCACGTTGATGCCATGATAGAAATCATCACCTTGGACTTCTTCACCGAGATACCAATCACAGAAATCATTTGAGATGGTTTCGTTGTGAGAATAATAAAATGGCTGCAATCCAGCAAAGATGACAGATGGCGTATCAGAGAGTGCATTCAGGGAACGGCTTGTGTAATATTCAGAATTCGTGAAATAGTTCGGAATCTTATATTTTGTCGCAAGATTGAAGTCGACATTCCAGAGTTCATATCCGACGCTGTCTGCTATAACATCTTCAAGAGTGATTTTAGCTGATGAGGATGTCGGATCATATTTAAAGAGATGGATGCCATCATTCTTCTTCAGAAAACCGATGCCGAAAGGTGACATTTTGTCTCCACCCATATCCTCGATAAGATCACAAAGATTCTTCGAGAAATATGCCATCATATAGTTTTCCGTATAGAAGATCTGGAATGGCGTATGGATCAAAGAACCCGTCGTCGGATTCTGATAATAGATTTCCCTCTCACACACATAGTTATGGGAAAGGACACCATCCTCGAAAAGTTTCAGGGCAGGATTCAGGGCAGGATAGGAAGCCGTGACAGTATCAAGAAGAGAGTCCAGGCCATCGATGGAGGAGCAGTCCGTGGTACCGATGTTCACCATGCTTGTACGATAGGTATAGGTCTCGATGTCTCCATCGATGAATATGTCATCATCATAGGACAAGGTAAACGAAACCGTATCCGTTGTCTCAGCCTTGATGGTCAGATCAACCATGGAAATGATGCTGACAATGTCCTGAATCTCTGGATGTAGGTTGGAATAGGTTTCTCTTCCGACAGGATCTATCAGACCCCAGAGAAGATATTTCACATAGCATGACTCAAGATCAGAGGCATCACCGGCAATCTCATATTCGTTGTTCACAGCCTTCGACTTGGCAAGCCAAGAAGGATTTATGGACTGCAGTCCATAGAAAAGTCCGACATCATTCATGGAGATGCTTTCATCCTTGAATCCCATGAAATTATCCTTGGTGAGAAAACCACGTTCAGATTTTGCAATGGAATTCTGAAGCATGAGGTCTCCATTTGCAGATACGACGATAGGAAAGGCATATCCATTGACGTCGATTCCATATCCATAGATATAGTTGTTCTGATCTCCGTAATAATAAAGCGGAGATGAATAATACAGATCCGTATCCTCATCATAGATATTCGCTTCAAGGAGAATGGCTTTCTCATTGACGATTACGGTACTGGAAGGATAATAATCGGTATCTGAATCTTCTTTTTCCTTTATGGTCTCAAGAGTGTAATTCGTCGTCTCATTGACGTTGGACCACACCTTGTTCAAGGCAGGAATATGTTTGATAACCTCCACCTTCGTCGTTGCCATGACATCATGATTGGCGGCACAGACAGCCTTGATTGTGACTATGCCGACATTCTTTCCGGAAAGTATGATTCCATCATCATTTTCTTCAATCGAAACAATCTTTCCGTCCTGTTCGACGGAATAAGTGACTTTCCTTGAGATGTCATTGTTTTTTGTCACGACATCAGCCTTCAAGGTTAGATACGATCCTCTTTCCAGAGTATATTTTTTCTTTCCAAAGGAAACGGAGATATCGTCAGCGGAGACATATTGTTCCTGGTCACCAGAAAGACCTGTCAGAGTATTCTGACAGGAAGCAGAGGAGAAAAGTAGTGTGATGAGAATCGGAACAATTGTTTTCTTCATAATGTCATTAATAGAAATAAAAGGGAAGTGACAAAGACTTCCCTTTTAATAGATGTGTCAGAGAATCAGAGATTAGGCACCAGTGCTGAAGTTGCTGATGGCATCTTCGATGACACTGTGATACTTGTTGCCGGTTTCGCTACCGAACTTGACGGTGTCAGTGTAGGCATAACCGGACTGACCGTTGTAAGTGAAGGAACCATAGACGATCATTACGGAAGAGATCTTGGAAACGTTATTTCCGCTTGCATCCTGGGTCGTGGTCTTGGAAATCTGGAATTCAGTGTCATATCCATCGAATGTGATACCGGCCTCTCCCTGAAGAGCCTGCTTGATGGTGTATCCGCCGGACCAGATTCCGAAGAGATCATCGCTGACAGCCTGACTGGTGGAATAATAGATGGTCGTCGAACCATTGCTGTACTGCTTGAAGGAATGGAGATAGCCCTTGGAAGAATCTCCGAATGTATCGCTTCCACCATAGGATCCGATCACAGAGGCAAATTCAGCGGTGGAATTGATGGTGAGAGCAGTTCCATTATAGGAATATGGTGTGGTGTCGATGGTGACACTGGCAGCTGTGGTGACATTGCCGGAGCTGTCCTTGACCTCATCGGTGAAGCTGATCTCATAGAGGTGGGTATTGATCAATGCATATCCACCGGAAGAAAGTGTCCGACCCTTTGACTCGTAATAGGCAATCATTTCCGGAGAATAATAGTTGAAGAAATAGTTGCCATAGAAATAAGTGCCATAGCTACCATAGGTGCTGGAACCTTCAGTGTAGTAATCATTGGTGGCAAAAGCATCGGAAAGAGCGGTAAGATCGCTGTAGTAGATATCCGGAGCAGTGGTGGAGGCGGTACCGAGATAGGTGGTAAGCGCAGAATCGACGGTTGTGCTCTTGACGTCGGTCATGGAGATGTTATATTCCGTGGTGCCATAGGTCATGTCGATGGAGACGGAGTTGTTGCTGAGGCAGGTGACGGTGACATCGATATTGGAGACGATGTCAGTGTAATCAGTGCTGGTCTGAGCTTCGGCCATGAAGGAGTCGGCATCGACAAGTTCGAAGAGAACAGCCTTGATGAAGGCAAAATAACTTGCAGCGGTGCTATCTTCACTCTCGCCATCCTCGAAGGCGATTTCATAGGTGTTGTCATAGCTCTTCTCGAAGGAGCTGAACCAAGAGGAGTTGATGGCCCTGAGACCACCGAAGGTATAGTAATGAGGATCGTTTGCATCTCCGTTGTTGGTGATGAAGAGATCGTTCGGACTGGAAGTTTCATCGCCGTTGCCGGAAAGGTCTTCCTTGAGTCTGAAGCCATCCTTACCGGTAGTGTCTCTGGAATCGGCAACATAGTTTCCGGCGGAATCCTTGAGAAGGGTGAAGACATAGCCGTCCTTGTCAACGCCAAGACCTAAGAGGCTTGTGCCGTTGGAATTGGTATAGCATGGTTTATAGGTCGTATTGCTGACATCATCGGCAAGTTCGTCTGCGACTTCTTCGATAAGGGCATTCTCGGTGATCTTGATTTTCTTGACCGGAACCTTGGTGTCATCGCTCCAGGAATCATGCTCGTTGAGTTCATCAGTCGTTGGGGTTCTGGTGATGTCGAGGGTGTAGTTGCTAAGCTGGTTGACCTTCTTCCAGACATTCTGGAGGGTAGCGACAGGAGCGACGATGGTAAGAGGAATCCTGACGGAGACACTTTCATCTGCACAGGCTGTGGCAACAAGTGTGCAGGTACCCTTCTTCTTTCCATAAAGGGAAACAGAGACGCCATCGTTGAAGGAAAGGCTCTTCTTGTCGGAACCAGTGACGGACGGAGAATTCTCGCTCTGGTCTTCCAAGCTGAACTTCAGCTTCTTGTCGCTGGCACTGGTAGTGACAGTGAAACGAACAGTGAAGGTTTCGCCAACCTCATAAGAGGTCTTGATGTTGCTGTAGGTGATTTTCACATCACTGACAGGGGCTACAGAACTTGTGCTGTCGGAAATCGGTGTGGAAACAGATGCATTGGTATTGGTGTTGCTGGTATTTGTGCCATTGCAGGAAACGGTTGTGGCAAGAGAAAGAAGTGATAAGACAAATAATTTTGCGATTTTCTTTTTCATGATAATATATCTCCTCAATTTTTATAGAAAAGATTATCGCAAAAAACATTTTTA
>CAVJFW010000037.1:11647-13769 GCA_963648975.1 bacterium
ATGACCCGATTTTTATATATTTTTAAGTTTATTTTAAGCTTTTTGATGGTTACATCATATTTTTATCGAATATTAAAATCTTTTAGTTATTCTTTAATTTTGTTGAAAACGCTTTCCAATAAAAATACCCCAGTTGACACCGGGGTATATGATTCAGGCAAGCTTGGAATCGACTTTGTTTGCTGTTGCGCTTCCGAAGGAGTTGAGTTCGAAATAATCAACACCATAAGTATGCTGGGTGATATCGGAATCATCACCATCAAACGGAGTGTAACCCAAGGTTCCGTTGACAACGGAGACCTTACCATCGGAAGAGAGCGTGACACCAAGACCACTCTTGACATTCTCAATGACATCAGCAAGATCCTCTGGGGCATAATAATTGATGAAATCATTGAAGACAGCCCTGGAATCGGTGTGATAGTACTTTGTGGAATGGTTGTTCCAGATGGATTCCTGGACAGTGCCGAAGGAATATTTGAGGTCAGAATTGAAGACGGAGATTGTGGAGAAATATTTCTGATATTCCGGAAGGGAAGTGTTGGCATCCGTTCCCTCTTCTTTGGTGGAAGAGACGCTGACGGTATCATTTGCTTCGTCATAGGTGAACTTATGGATACCATCGGTTTTCTTGATGTATCCATATGGTTCCTGGACCCATTTCTCCGTATCGGTTCCACCGATATGGGAATTGTATTCATTGGAGAATTCCTTGTTGCAGTCATAGAACACATAATCCGGAGTGTAGTAGATGTTGTATTTGATTTCCGTCTTATGATCCGGGAACATGGAGTTAACCTGGACATAGTTGTTCGTCTTGATGGCAGTGATGGCCTTCTCGATGTCAGAGGCGATGACAGGATTGGATGCAGTTGCATCATCCATGGTGTTTCCGACGCCGGAGAGGTCATATTCCATCGATGTGGAATCGACATCGATCATCTCGATTTTGTAGGTCTTGTCAGTGGAAAGTTCGATGCTGACTGAGATGACATCGCTGGCTTCGACAGTGATGGCCGTTTCAACTTGACCGGCAAGGCTCCAGAAATATCCTTCCGTCAGAGAGGAGACGGCTTCCTCATAGCTTTCTTTGTCGGCAAGTCTCCATAAGAGACATTCGACATAGGCACCGGTGATATTGGTTGCGACGCCTTCATCATCGACAGCTTCACCATCAATGACATAGACGTTGTCCTCTGTCTTTGTGTCCGTTACCCAATCCGGATTGATGGCATCATAGGAATAGAACTCACCGACCTGGAAGGCCTGACTTGCCTTATCCTTGGCACCCTTGAAGTTGTCCTTGGTCAAAAGACCGGCATTGCACTGGACGATAGGGGCATTTTCCGCCTTGAAGGAGTTACCGTCAGCCTGAATATAGACGACTTTTCCGTCCTTGGTGACTTTCTTTCCGATAAGACCGTTCTGGTCCTCATCTTCAATCAGAGGAGAACCATAGCTATCCGTAAAGATGATGCTGTCCTCAAAGACGAGCTCCGTGGCAGAATATTCTTCGATTGTGCCTCCTTCGGCTTCACCGATGGAAAGCGTGTAATTGTCCAAGGCCTGGATATTCTTGATTACCTGTCTCAGGGATGGTTTTGTCTTGATGACGGTGATGTCGATGCTGGACGTGACATTCGGATTCAAAGTGGAGGTCAGGGTGACTGTGACCTTACCTTCCTTGATGCCGGTAAGAGTTGCCCTTATGCCATCGCTCTGAGGTTCAAGGGAGGCAATGCTTGTATCAGAGCAAGTGAAAGTTGCCTTTCCGCCTTTATTGACGATTGCGGAAATCTCGATACTCTGATTGATTTCAACTTCCCTATAGTTTGATTTTGCCTTAAGATAGACGCTCGGATAACTGGATTCAGATGCAGCTGCTGATTCAGAAGAATTCGATGCAGCTGAAGTGGTCTCACCACATCCCACAAGGAATAAGGATAAAGCCAACAATGATATTGTTTTGATTTTTTTCATGATAAAAACCTCTTATATATGTATGTTTTTAACAAACCTAGGTTTGTATGTTAAGAAAAAGAAAAAAATTTTAAGATAACTTCAAGGAAAATAAGTTAAAAAAACTATCGTAAAATACGTTTTTTTTAGAAAAATATAGAAA
>CAVJFW010000038.1:0-12440 GCA_963648975.1 bacterium
ACGGACACGCCGTTTTTCTTTTCTTCAGCCATGTTCAATCTCCTTACTTGATTTCAGTGCCGCTCTTCTTGGCGACTCTGACTTTCTTACCATCTTTAAGCATATAGCCGACTCTTGTAGCCTTGTTGGTCTTTGGATCAACCAAAGCGACATTGGAGGCATCGATTGGAAGGTTGATTTCCTTGATGGAACCCTTCGGGTTGGCCTGAGAGGGCTTGACATGCTTCTTGTTTACATTAACGCCTTCGACAACGACCTTGTTATCCTTTGGCATGGCCTTGATGACCTTGCCAGTCTTTCCCTTGTCGTCGCCAGAGAGGACGATAACTGTATCACCATTTTTGATTTTCATGATTTCGCTCCTCCTAGACTTAGAGAACTTCGACTGCCAATGAGACAATCTTCATATACTTATCACCCTTATCACGAAGTTCACGGGCAACAGGACCGAAGACACGGGTGCCTTTCGGAGAGCCGTCTTCGTTGATGAGGACGACGGCATTGTCATCGAAACGGATGGTGGAACCATCTTTTCTCTGATAAGCCTTCTTGACACGGACAATGACGCCCTTGACAACATCGGACTTCTTGACCTTGCCGTTAGGAATGGCATCCTTGACGGCACAGATGACGACATCGCCGACACTGGCAGATTTTCTGTGGGAGCCACCCATGAGGTGGAAGACTCTGACAGAACGGGCACCGGAGTTATCAGCAACAACCAGGTTAGTTTCAGTCTGAACCATGATTATTCTCCCTTCTTGACCACTTCAACCAAGCGGAAATGCTTGTCGTGGGACAATGGACGGCATTCTTCGAAGATGACGACATCGCCGACCTTGGCGATGGAATTACGATCATCGACCTTGTACTTCTTACGGACAGAGACTCTCTTCTTGTAAATCGGATGAGCCTTGTAGGTTTCGGTTTCGACGACGATGGTCTTCATCATCTTGGCAGAGACGACAGTACCCTGCAATCTTCTTTTGTTAGAGGCCTTGATGACCTGTTCATTTAATTCTTCAGCCATTTTCCTAGCCTCCAATTACTTGGTAGCAGCCTTAGCTGCTGCCTTTCTTTCGTTTTCGACAGTAAGGCACTTTGCGATGTCCTTACGGCAAACGGTGATCTTGGCACCGTTATCCAACTGACCGGCCTTAGCCTGGAATCTCAGGGAAAGAAGTTCACCCTTCAATTCATAGACCTTCTGAGCGAGGTCTTTGTCAGATAATTTTCTAACTTCTTCGATAGTCATTATTTGTTTTCCTCGCCTTTCTTGACAACTCTGCTGGTGACAGAGAGTTTATAGCCTGCCTGTCTTAAGGCTTCAATGCAATCAGCTGGAGCAATGCCGCCGATTTCGAACATGACAGTTCCCTTGTCGACGACTGCATCCCACTTCTCGACAGTACCTTTACCGTTACCCATACGGACTTCAGCAGGTTTCTTAGTGATACCAAGGTATGGGAAGATACGAATGTAGCACTTACCGAACTTCTTGGTGTACTTGGATAAGACGATACGGGCAGATTCAATCTGACGGTTGTTGATGTAACCACCGCAGGTTGCCATAAGTCCATAGTCACCATAGGCGACAGTATTGCATCTGGAAGCAAACTGCTTTGGTTTGATCAGATGGCAACGACGCCATTTCTGTCTTTTTGGTTGTAACATTCTTATTCTCCTTTCTGCTCAGGAGCGTCCTTGCTTTCGCTTGGAGTAGCCTGAGGGGCTGGACGGTTGCCACGGTTGTGGCCACCTTTGCCGTTGAAGCGTCCACCACGGTTGAAACGGCCCTGGTCCGGACGACGATCTCTCAACTCCTGATAATTCTCAGGAAGAGCAATCCAAACCTTGACACCGATGACACCATAGGTGGTCTGGCATGGAGTATAGGCATAATCGATAGGCTGACGTAAGGTATGGAGACCTAAGACGCCTTCACGATATTCTTCGGAACGGGCGATTTCGGCACCGCCGATACGACCCTTGGTCATGGTCTTGCAGCCGATGGCGCCAGCTCTCATGACTCTCTGGATGGCCTTCTTCTGAACAACACGGTAAGAAGCTCTTTCCTGGAGCTGCTTTGCCATATCCTTGGCGACGAGCATGGCATCCAAATCTGGATTCTTGATCTCGACGATGGTGAACTTGATGGTCTTGGCATCCTTCTTGAGGAGCTTGCTGACCTTGGCAGTGATTTCCTTGATCTGGGCACCATCCTTGCCTAAGACGATGGCTGGATGGGAAACAAACAAGGAGATGGTGATGTTGTTCTTGATTCTCTCGATGTCGATGTGAGAGAGACCAGCATCAATCTTGTTGAGAAGAGGTTCAAGATACTTTCTGATCTTGATGTCTTCCTCGAGATAGGAAGCATAGGTCTTCTTATCGGCATACCAGTGACTGGTCCAGTCACGGTTGATGCCTAAACGTAAGCCGTTTGGATTAACTTTCTGACCCATAATTACTTGGCCTCCTTAGTCTTGAGGGTGACATAGACATGAGACCAGCGCTTGACAAGACCGCTGGCAGAGCCCTTGGCTCTTGGTAAGATTCTCTTCAGCTTCATTGCATCGTTGGCAGTGATTTCAGCGATGTATAAGGAATCGCGATTCATATGGAAGTTGTTGACAGCATTTGCTTCAGCAGACTTGATGAGTTTCTCGATATCCTTGGAGCACATCTTGGAGCAGTTCTCCAAAATGGAATATGCAGTGTCAAGATCCTTGCCACGAACCAAATCGATGACAAGTCTGACCTTTCTTGGTGTGACACCATAGTTAAGGAGCTTAGCCTTGGCTTCGGTGACAACCTTTTCTTCAGTCACTGGAGTGACTTCAGTTTTCTTGGTAACTTTTTCAGCCATAACTTTTCTCCTTATTTCTTGGCGGTTGTTGCATCAGCACCAGACTTATGAGCGGTGAAAGTACGGGTGAAGACGAATTCGCCTAACTTATGACCGACCATATCTTCGGTGATGTAGACCGGAACGAAAGCTCTGCCATTGTGGACAGAGATGGTATGTTGAATGAATTCTGGGAAGATGGTAGAACGTCTGGACCAAGTCTTGATGACTTCCTTCTTACCGGATGCATTCTGCTCCTGAACTCTCTTGAGGAGCTTTGGATCGCAATATGGACCCTTCTTTAAACTTCTGGACATTGTTTATTCTCCCCCTGGTTTACTTGCCGTTACGTCTTCTGACGATCAAACGGTTAGTCTTGTTCTTCTTGGAACGGGTCTTGACACCCATGAGTCTTCTACCCCAAGGAGATCTTGGAGCATCATGACCGACTGGGTTCTTACCTTCACCACCACCATGTGGATGGTCGTTCGGGTTCATGACAGCACCACGGACAGTAGGACGTTCGCCCAACCATCTGGTTCTACCAGCCTTACCCTTGGAGACAAGGTTGTAATCTTCATTTCCGACAGCACCGATGGTGGCTCTGCAGGTGAGAAGGAACTTTCTGACTTCGCCGGAAGCGAGTCTGAGAGTGCAATACTTGTCTTCCTTACCCAAGATCTGGGCAGAGGTACCAGCGGCACGGCAGACCTGTCCGCCCTTGCCTGGCTGAAGCTCAACATTGTGAACAGTGATACCTTCCGGAATGGAACCGAGTTCCATGCAGTTTCCGACAGCGATTTCGCCAGCCTTTCCGTCAGTGACGGTCATGCCGACAGTCAATCCCTTAGGGCAGATGATGTATCTCTTCTTGCCGTGGGTATCGATGATCAAGGCAATACGGCAGTTTCTGTTTGGATCGTATTCGATTGCCTTGACGGTGGAAGTGGATTCTCCGCTTCTCTTGAAGTCAACAAGACGATACATTCTCTTGTTGCCACCGCCGATGTGACGGCAGGTGATGTAGCCCTGATTGTTTCTACCACCAGTTTTCTTAAGTGGAACAAGCAAAGATTTTTCAGGAGCTTTCTTTGTGAGATCTCTCGTGGATAATGTGGCGAGATTTCTCATACCCCCAGTAAGAGGGTTATAAGTTTTGATAGCCATATTTCTCTCCTATAATTTTCTTTTGTTTACTTGGCTTCTTCATTGGCAGCTCTTTCTTCGTTGGCGACCTGATCGGCAATCTTGCCGAGATCGTAGGAAGAATCAAATCTGACAATGGCTTTCTTGTAGGAAGGCAACTTGCCTTCGAAACGTCCGACTCTTCTTGTCTTGGCAAGAGGGTTCATTGTATTGACGCTCTTGACCTTGGCATTGAAGATTGCCTGGATGGCAGCCTTGATTTCAAGCTTTGTGGCTTTCTTGTCAACGGCGAAGACCATGGCATTGTCGGTGTTCTGGAGCTTCTGAGTGGCTTCAGAGACGATGACATACTTCACGATGCTGAAATCCTTGATGATTGCAGGACGTGTGACGTATTCGATTTTTTCTTCAACTGGCTTTTCAGCAGCCTTCTTGGTTGCCTTCTTGGCAGTTGTCTTCTTAGCAGCTTTCTTAGCTGGCTTTTCAGTGGAAGCTTCAACAGCTTCAATCTTCTTTTCTTCAGCCATTATTTTGCCTCCTTGTGGCATTCATCACAATCGCAATCATCGATTGGAGCTGGGATGACACCCTTGACCATGATCAACTTCTTAGCATTAAGAATGTCATAGACGGAAAGGTTGTCAGCAGAGACGATGGTGACGGATGGGATGTTTGCAGCAGCCTTGATGAGGTTTTCATCATAAGCGGCAACAACCAATAAGTTCTTCTTTTCATCGGCACCGAATGCCTTGAGAGCCTTGACGAAATCCTTTGTCTTGGCGGAAGTGAAGGCGTCATCGGTAAGAACGATGAGATTGTTGGAATTGACCTTGTCGGACAAAGCAGAAGTGAAAGCAATATAATGCTCCTTCTTGTTCATCTTGAGGTCATGATTCTGCTGACCATTCGGAGCGAAGACGACACCGCCGTGTCTCCAGACTGGAGAGTTGGTGGTACCGGCTCTGGCGCGGCCAGTGCCCTTCTGTCTGAAAGGCTTGCGGTTGGAACCATGAACGATGTCACGGGTAAGGGTATGAGCAGTGTCGACTCTTCTGTTGGCGAGATCGACTCTGACAGCTCTCTGAACAACGACTTCGTTGACTTCAGTAGAGAAGAGGTCTGCAGGAAGATTGACTTCTCCGACCTTTTTGCCAGCGTAATCAACGACTGGCCAATTAAGATTTTCGTTTGCCATTTCTAGTTTCTCCTTCTCGATTAGGATCTCTTGGAGGTCTTCATCGGGTTGACCTTCTTGGCAGGTGCATTTGCAGCGGCAGCCAAAGCTTCCTGCTGTTTCTTCTGGATGTCAGCGATGGTCTGAGTCGTGTAATCGACAACTGGGCTGACAGCGAATGGCTTCTTGTGTTCGACGGTGGAACGAATCTTCATGATGGAATACTTCGGACCAGCGACGGAGCCGCGGATGAGAACGCAATTCTTTTCCGTATCGATAGCAACGATTGGAAGGTTGAGGACAGTTCTGGTCTGTGGTCTCCACTGACCGGACATCTTCTTGCCAGCATGGACACGGTTGTTGCATCTACCGTTGGTGGCTAAGGAACCGATCTGTCTGTGATAGCCGGAACCATGGCCCTTTGGACCGATGATGCCATGATATCTCTTGATGGTACCAGTGTAACCATGACCCTTGCTCTTGGCAGTGACATCGACCATTTCGCCGACAGCGAAGATGGAAGCATCGATGCTTGCGCCAACTTCGAACTTGCCATAGATTTCATCGCCTTCAAGTTCACGGATGAAATACTTCGGGGCAGTGTTGGCCTTCTTGCAGATACCGGCTAACGGCTTGTTGGCACGGTTCTCCTTTTTATCTTCATAACCGATCTGAAGAGCTTCATAGCCATCTTTCTCCTTGGTCTTGACCTGAAGAACGACGTTTGGAAGTACTTCGACGACGGTAACCGGATATGTAGCGCCGTTCTCAGCGAAAACGGATGTCATACCGATCTTTCTTCCGATGATAGATTTCATAAAATTGTCTATCCTCCTTACAACTTGATTTCAACGTCAACGCCTGCAGGTAAATCGAGATTCTTAAGGATGTCGATGGTCTGCTTGGTCGGACGGTTGATATCAATCAATCTCTTATGCGTTCTGATTTCGAACTGTTCGCGGGAATCCTTGTCAGTGAATGGTGAACGTAAGATGGTGAAGATCTGTTTTTCAGTAGGAAGCGGAATTGGTCCAACTACTGTAGCGCCGGTCTTCTTGGCGGCTTCGACGATCTTTGCGACCGCCTGGTCAAGGACCTTGTGATCATAGCCCTTGAGACGAACACGAATTGATTTGTTTTCTGCCATTGTGTTTCCTCCTTTACCCGAGATCTATGTTCGGGCATCCGTTCGGTATGAATTACCGGATACGCGTTGACAACCTTTAACGGCGTTTCCGCAACTTCACACGTCAATACGGGCTGAAATGGCGTTCAGCGGGTAATAGTTTACTATTCTCACCTAGTAGTGTCAACAAAAAAATGAACTTTTTTCACTATTTTTCAGCAAGCTAATAATATAAGGTATTATAGGGCCCGTTCTCATTACAACCCTCTACGGCGTTTCCATGGCATATTCTGGATTGTTAATTCATTAAGGTATGTATTAGAATGAAAGCATGAAAATAACATTAAGTAACAACGATCGTCTCGTATTAGACGACATTCTCACTCAGAGAGATGAAAATTATACCGTAAGTCAGCTGACCAACTCTTTCCTGGAAGAGCATTTCGATGCCATCGGACCAGAGGCAATAAACGACATCATGGAATCCGACGGGCTGAGTAAGGAACAGGCCATGGAAGAGGCTTTCTATAGGTATCTTTCCCTGGACAGTCAGGATCCGCTTGTGCAGGATATGAGAAGTCATACGGATTTCGGTCATCTATCCGCAATCGGCGAAAAGGAATTCATCAACCATCCCTTCAACAAAATGAAGATCAAATCCGTCGTCCTTGGGCCATATCAGCTCCGCTACAATCACTTCGAACCATTCGAACTTTTCAACGCCGATGAGACGGAATGTGACACGGACAACAATTTTGCGGAAAAAAACCATTTGGGATATTTTGAAAAAAAAGTCCCATATCTCATGCTTACCCAGAAAGACGAGATATGGATGAGTGTCACACCTCACGAAATGAATACCATGAAGGATGACATCTCCCAGGCGCACGGAAACGTCCTGACATTCGGTCTTGGACTGGGATATTATGCATTTGAAGTATCCAACAGGGATGATGTAAAAAGCGTGACCATCATAGAGAAAGACAGCAAGGTCATCACTCTCTTTGAGAAGAATCTTCTTCCACTTTTCCCACACAGGGAAAAGATAAAGATCATCAGGCAGGATGCCTTCCTCTACTATGAGCGTGAACTCAGGAACACGGAATATGACCACATCTTCATCGATATCTACCACACCCCTGACGATGCACTGCCAATGTACCTTCGTTTCAAGAGAGGAGAAAAGCATTTGCATGGTCAGAAAGTTTCCTATTGGATCGAAAAATCGATACTTTGTCTCCTGAGAAGATATGTCCTAACACTCATTGAGGAATATTTCCAAGGATATTCCAAGGATGACTACATGACTTGCGAGGATATGGAATCAGAGACGCTGAAGAAAATCTATTTGGCCATCGGAGACAGGGAATTCACCTCCATCGGAGAAATAAGACAGCTGCTTTCCGATGACGGATTGAGGAAAATTGCCGAAGAAATATAGATATATCAGTCACCAAACTTGACTAACGACCAGCCAACCGATAAACTAAGACCATATGTGTGACTGATTCAGTGTTTTCGTCTTAGATTCCTGAGGAGGTAAATGTGGATTTCAGCAAACCGATGGAGTTCAGCTTCGAGAAGATGACAAAGATTGTCGTCTTTTCAGATGAGCACGGGGAAATCCAAAAATCCTCCTTTGAGGACTTTTTTGACAAATACATTTCCAACAGGATTTTCAGTCTGTCCAAGGAGGAATATTCCTCGGACAGGCTTTTGGATTTCCTTTCCAATCATAAGGAAGTACCATTCATATCCTTCTGCTCTGATGTGACGGACATGGTACATGTCTTTTCCATCAATTCGGAAAACGATGAAAAAATCAATGTCATTCTCACCGTCAAGAAGGATGAAAGGTTCTACAAGGAAGATTCCATCGATTATCTGACAAACATCAGTTCGAGAAAATATCTTTTCCGTAAGATAAAGAAGGCTCTGAAGGAAGAAAACGATTCCTCCTATCTTTTCATGATCGACCTTGACAATTTCAAGCAGATCAACGATTCCTATGGTCATCTCGTCGGTGACGAATGTCTCAGGGAAATCGCAGGAGAACTTTCCAAAATCTTCGAAGGACAACTTTTAGGTCGTTACGGAGGAGATGAGTTCCTGGCCTTTGCAAAGAATGTCGACAATGCGACATTCGAGAAAATGGTAAACGGAATTCTTTCCATCAGTTTCCGTCACGAAAAAATCATCCACCAGAAAAACGTCATCAGATGTTCTGTCGGCATCGTAAAGGCAAAGCAGAACGATGACATCATAAGGCTAATAGAAATCGCAGACGGTTCCCTCTATCAGGCAAAGGAACATGGCAAGAACATCGGAAAGCTTCATAAAGGCAGATATTTCACTTCTCCCAACGCCCCGAAAGAAAAGAAACTGAAACTGCCTGGATTGGATATCAAAAAGCATCACATCATCTCTTTCGACGAGGAACTGAAGTCAAGGAAGAAAATGAGTATTCTTGCAACCTCGATTGTCACACTCATCCTGGGGCTTAGCTTGGTGCTTGCTGACGTGATTTTCAGCATCGAAAACAAACGACAGATAAAATCAATTGCCCAGTCACAGATGCAAGGCACGGCAAATTCACTTGCCTCGACAGTTGAAAAAGACAGCGAAGAAACCTTCATGGCCTTGGATGCTTCCATCAACATGTTGAACAAGGTAAGTGAGTCCGCCGACGGAAAGCCTATATCAAATTATCTTTCATCGATAACGAAGAATGTTCCGTTAGGTACGCCGGGTCTGCTGTTATCCGATGATCGACTCTACCTCAGCGAGGAAATCAGTGTCGACCTGAAGGATACAAGCATTGCAAAAAACATCAACCACGGTACTGATGAGAAGGCTATGGCCGAAATCGGTTATGCCAATATCCATTACATCCTGCACGCGAAGAAATACGACAGAAAGATAGACGATCAGAATTTTTCCAATCTGAGCATCAAGGCTGTCGTTTGTGCCTCAGACCTCGGCAACTACTCTGCAAAACTATTCTCAGGTCTCGACAGCAAGATATACGCCGCAGTTGTCAGCAAAGATGGTTCAAAGATATTCGACAAGACGAATTCTGACTTTAAAGCATTTCAGAACGCCACAAACATTCTATCCGCTTTAAGCGAAAGCGGTCAGTCTGATGCATATGATGGAATCAAGGCATGTCTTGACGATGAGGCGGAAATGATGCAACTGCAGACCATCGATGATGTCGAATATATCATCTATGATACCTCGATACAGATTTCCACCTGGCACATCCTGGTCATGACTTCCTATAAGGTTCTTTCCAGTTCCTTCTCAGACGTCGTCATCGCCGGCACGATCAGCTTCAACACGGTCAGCATCATCGCCATACTGCTGCTTCTCTGCCTTATGTTATATTGCAGGAAGCTTAAGCTTGACAGCTTCATCAACAAATCCATCGACCCCATCACCCAGGTCATAAATGAGCAGAGATTTCTCCGTGATGGAAGAGAAGTGCTTCTTAGAGGTGTCTCAAACCTCTACCTTGTCTATATCAACATAAAGAAATTCAAATTCATCAACGGCTCATATGGTTCGACAAAAGGTGACGATATCCTAAGACGCATTTCAAAATATCTCCATGAGCAATGCGAAGATGATGAGCTTATGTGTCGTGAATATTCCGACCACTTCATCATGATGATCAATGCCAAGGACGATGACGCCTTAAGTTCACGTGTCAGGGACATGTTCGCAAGATTACTCACCGCCATCGATTCCGACAACAACCTGAACCTTTCGTTCAATATCGGATTCTTCTCCTTCAGGGAGGATTCCAGCACGCCTCTTTGGAAGGCCATCGACAGGGCAAAACATGCCTGTGAGATGGTTCCGAAATCAAACAACTATATTTCCTATAGATTCTTCGATAAGAAGATGCTTGATGACGAGGAACTCACCCTCTATATCGAGAAGAATCAGGATGCCGCCTTCCAGAATGAAAAATTCATAGTCTACTATCAGGGTAAGTATGACCTGAAGAATGACCGTTTCGGCTCGGCCGAGGCACTTGTCAGATGGAAAGATGACAGAAAGGGATTCATCAATACCCAAACGTTCATCGATGCCTTCGAAAAGAACGGATTCGTCGTCAAATTGGATCTCTTTGTCTTCGAGAGGGTTCTTAAGGACATCAAGGAAGCCGAAAGGAATGGAAAGGAGATCCTGCCTATATCCATCAATATCTCCAGAAAGCACTTTGATTCTGAGAATTCCTTCCTTCCATATGAGAAACTGATGAAAAAATATGAAGTTGACGGAAAATATCTCATCTTCGAAATCACCGAATCCGTCATCCTCAATGATGAAATCAATCTCCAGAACACGATAGAACGCATCCATAGCCTAGGTTCAAGGGTATCCATCGATGACTTCGGAAGTGGATTCTCCAACTTTGCCCTGATCAATCACATCGACTATGATGAACTGAAGATGGACAAGAGGCTGCTCAACGGAAAGAACGGATTCGATGAACATTCCAGAAACGTTCTCAAGAGCATCATCAGACTCAACAGGCATATGAACAAGACCGTCGTCTGTGAAGGCGTGGAAGATAAGGAGGAAGCAGATTTTCTCAGGGAAAACGGCTGCGACTACATTCAGGGTTATTATTACGCCAAGCCGATGCCAAAGGATGACTTCATCAACTTGCTTGAAAAGACGAACGATAGATAGGGGCTGTGAGAAACAGCCCCTTTTTTCGACGAAAAAAACAACTATGACAAGGAAGATGCTGTAACCGCGGATAAATAGACAGATGTTTTTTAAGCAGCTTAAATAATTAAGCATAAAGAGACAGTTAGGCCAATAAGAAAAGATGAACAGGGATGAACTATATCAGTACTTCCTATCCCAGCTGACCAATGGGGAATGTTACCTCATCATTGGCAAGGGTAAGGCAAAACACAAAATGGCCAGAGGCTCCTTCAGGACGAAAGACAATATCGCCGACAGAAGAAAGCCGACCTATTCCTTCCAGGCCAAGAAGAGATACATTTTCTCCGACGGAAAGGTTCAGGGCTACGCTTTCCCTTCTCTGGATCATCCTCAATTCCATGTCATTGATCACACATCTCACTGGAAGATTATTCAACGCCCATGTCGGAATCCTCTTTGCCATCGGTGCCGGAGCGACGATGCTATCTCTCATCATCGGCTCCTTCATCACCTCAAGCCAGTACGCTCTTCTTTCCTCGACAGGCTTTGGTGTTGCCACGGAAGGAAATTTCCCACCACGGGACAACATGATGTCTCTCGAGAAAAGACCTTTGCATCTTTCCGATAAGAGCATTGACTGGATGGACATGGCCCCGGCACTCTGACCCTGGCCGGAACCGGATTTGTAGTTCATTCCAAGAAGAGCACCATTGACAGCGATTGCGGCCACGACCTGACCAAGTTTACGGAAGAACATGAAGACGGAAAGCTTGTTTCTTTCCTTGGCATCGGTCGTGACGACTCTGGCCAAGGATCCATAAGGAATCTGATGGATAGTATATAACATGCCAAAGAGGATATAGGTCACAGAGGCATAAACACATACACCGACAGTACCCATGTCTTGGCAAGATCAGTCCAGGGAAGGAACATCAATACCGTGGCTATGGCAAGAGAAATGGCAACCCATTTCATCCAGACACGGTATGTTCCATCCTTGCCCAGTTTCTTCAAATCGACGATTCTTCCCATGATCGGATCATTTACGGCATCCCAGACACTGGCCAGGATGAACATGATCATGATGAACAATGGGGAGAGTCACAGGATATCCGTATAGTACTTCTGAAGAATCGTCGTCACCTTCGAAAAGCAAAGACAACCGACAAAGTCACCTAGGGCATAGCCGATATAGTCCTTTGACTGCAGACCCGAGGTCTGTGAAATGAAGGAACGTGACGTCTCTTGTGTGGTTTCTTTTTCTTCCGTGATGTAAACCCACTTATCCTATTGGAAAGGATAGTCCTTATAGTTAAATATTGGCGCATTCATGAAGAGAAATCCACATATATTTTTAAGCGACTCAAGAAACATATATGAGATTATTGTGATGTGACTTAGGTATCCATGCCAAAAGGATGGTCAGATGATTTCCATACACCTGTACAACACGATGAAGC
>CAVJFW010000039.1:0-11751 GCA_963648975.1 bacterium
TGCAATTCGATAAAATTTATTTTTAAAATGATACTTGCCACTAATGAAAAATTTTTTATAATTTTTCGCGAAAAAAGGAGGCGAATCAAATGCCGCTATCATCATTTGTCTTAGCCGGAGATCTTGGCTCAAATCTTGCTGATGCATTGACCACCCAGAAACTGTGGATCAACATCGCCAAAACCATTATTTTCATCCTTGTCGGCTTCATTTTTACCAAGAAGAAGCTCATTCCTGAGAATACTGGCAAGATTCTGACCAAGTTCGTCATGGCTGTCTGTATTCCGTGTCTTGCTTTCTGTTCGTTCATGTCGAAATTCACCGTCAATGGTGCCATTGACGCAGTCTTCAACTTCGTATTCGGTTTCATCCTTTACATCCTCTTCATCTTTGTCGGAAAGCTTCTCTTCTTATGGGTACCTGACAAGAAGAAGAGAGTTGTCCTGGGTGTTCTGTTTGCCTTTGGCTCCACAACATTCTTTGCCTATCCTCTTATCTCTTCCATCTTCGGAAAGGATGCCGGCAACAACTTCAACGTCATGAATGTTGCCTATCGTGTCTTCCTTTATTCCTATGCATACGTCACCATCTCCAACCTCGAAGACGAAAAGGATGCCGATGTATCCCTTAAGGATGCTGATGGTACGATCGCCACAAAGAAAACCAAGATGGACATCAAGTCCATCCTGAAGAAAGCCTTGCTCAATCCAATCGTCATCGCAACCTTCGCTGGTCTTGTCCTCTGGCTTTTGCAGGCTATTCCAGGCTCTGCCATGGTTCCATCCAACTGGGTTGACAAGACTGTCACCGATACGACAAAGGTCGCATTCTGGAGAATCGATGTCACCTTGCCTTGGATCTATCAGGCCGCAAACACATTAGGTGGTCTTTCCTCCACTATCATTCTCTTTGCCATCGGCTGTACATTGGGCGGAACAAACATCAAGGAAGCTGTCGAAGACAAGTATGCATGGATCTGGACTGCCATGAAGGTCATCATCGCTCCAGTCATTGTTCTTGGACTTCTCTTCGTCATCCAGCTTATTGCCAATGCCACTGGCTTGCTTAAGGCCGATGGTGATACTGTCAGCAAGCTCGTCTCCATGAATACCGTCAATTCTGCCGTCATTACATGGATGGTTCCACCGGCAACCGTCGCAGTCGGATATTGCATCAACTTCGACAAGGAAAAGGAAATGGCTTCCCATATCTCTCTTGTCTCCACGATCGGTGCCATTGTCGGAACGGTCATCTGGGTCATCATTCTTACCGTCGTCAATGCTTCCGGCATCTTCTATGCAGCATAACCAGTGAGGAAATAGTATGGAAAAGAAAATCATCTGCTTTGGTGTACGTGACTACGAAAAGCCATATTTCGAGAAACTCGGAAAACAATATGGCTATGAATTGGTTCTCAGCCCTGTCTATATCTCCAATGACACTTGGGAACTTGCCAAAGGCTATGAAATCGTCATGGTCAGAGGCAACTGCAACCTTGATGCTGCACATCTCAAGATGCTGAAGGAATTCGGTCTTAAGTATTATCTGACAAGAACAGCCGGATATAACCATGTCGATGTTGCCGCCTGTAAGGAGCTTGGAATCCAGTCAGCATATGTTCCGGGATATTCTCCAAACGCCATCTCTGAGCTTGCCCTCTCTCTTGCCATGGCACTCTTGAGAAACATCGTCTATTCCACTGATCTTACACATAAGGGACATTTCAAGGTAACAAACCAGATGTTCTCCAGGGAGATCAGGGGATGTACAGTCGGTATCATGGGATGCGGAAGAATCGGTTGTACGACAGCCAAACTCTTCAAGGGTCTTGGTGCCAAGGTCATCGGTTATGACGTCTATCAGTCCGACTATGCCAAGAGCATTCTCGAGTTCAAGGACATCGATGAGCTTGTAAAGGAAGCTGACATCATCATCGTCCACATGGCATACATAAAAGGAAAAAACGACAACTTCATCTCCAAGGATATGATTTCCAAGATGAAGAAGGATGCCATCCTTGTCAATGTCGCGCGTGGTGAAGTCATGGATAACCAGGCTGCCCTCGATGCCATAAAGAATGGACATCTTGCCGGTCTCGGACTGGATGTCATCACCAAGGAAGCAGGTCTGTTCAACAAGGATCATGATCCATCTGATATGGGCGACAGGATGTATCAGGATATCATCGACCTCTATCCTAAGGTTCTCATCACTCCACATATCGGTTCTGCCACGGATATGGCTCTGATCGACATGATTGAAGTCACATTGAAGAACATGGATGAATTCCTTGCCACAGGAACCTGCAAGAATTCGCTCACGAAATAAATCTATTCTACATTTGGCCACGGCCCTGTCCGTGGCCTTTTACGTTATAAAAAGGATAAAGGACAAAAGTAGACATATGTATTCTTTTGATAAAACAGGAAATGTAATCTTTTATGACATTTACAATTCATTTTGAGAAAGAAAGTGTTAAGTGGCTGTAAGCGCGTTTTTACAATTCTGTTGCAATTGAAATGCTCAATCGATAAAATAATTCCGTTATGAACACAAGCGAACTCATCAAGTCGATATTGTTGATTGTCGGTGCTCTCGGTGCCTTTTTGGTCGGCATGGAAGTATTGCAGTCTGCAACGGAGAAACTGGCGACTACAGGTTTGAAGAAACTATTTGCCAAGACGAGTAAGAATCCACTTGTGGGTTTGGGTATTGGTACATTGGCAACGATGATCATGCAATCATCAGGTGCGACGACTGTCATGGTCGTAGGTTTTGTCAATGCCGGCGTCATGTCTCTTCTCCAGGCAACTGCCTATATCATGGGTGCCAATATCGGTACTACCATTACGGCTCAGATTGTCGCCTTAGGTAATCTTCCTATATCTCAGGTCATGATCGCCTTGACTTTGGTAGGCGTCATCATGAAGATGTTGTTTGCCAAGAAACATGAAAAAGTTGCCGACATAGGTACACTGGTTGTCGGATTGGGTCTCCTCTTCCTTGGTCTTGAAGTCATGACCGGAAACATGAAGACCATCATCAACAGTACTCCGGTTTTCACTGAATTCCTCTCTGGGCTGGACAATCCATTCTTATTGTTATTTATCGGCATCGTGGCTACGGCTGCCGTTCAGTCTTCTTCTGCCATCACATCCATCATCATTGCCATGGCATTGGCCGGTGCGACGATAGGTAGCGGCGGAAACGCTCCATTATATCTGATCTTAGGTACTAACATCGGTTCCACAGCCACTGCTCTTCTCTCAGCCATCGGCTCCACCACAAACGGTAAGAGGGCTGCCGTCATTCACTTCCTGTTCAACGTGTTCGGCTCCGTTCTATTCTTCATTCTTCTCATATTGGTTCCGGATTTCAACAAGGTCACATTCGATTCCTGGTTTGCAGACTCGCCCCAGACAAGCATCGCCATGTTCCACACCTTCTTCAATGTTGCCTGTACGATTCTATTCCTGCCACTTAGCAAGATGTTCGTCAAACTTGCTACCTTGATTGTTCCTGAAAGAACCAAGAAGGATGATGAGAATTCCGATGAAATCATCGACGAACGTTTCCTCAAGAATACCGCCATCGCCTTTGCTCAGGCTATAAAGTATTATCATCTCATTGCCAAGAAGGCATTGGATGACCTCAATCTTTCCATCGATGCCTTCGTCAACCGTGACCTAGGTAAGAAGGAACAAATCGATGAAATCGAGGATGAAGTCCTTAGAATGACAAGAAACCTTACGAGCTTCATCGTAAAGATTCAGTCACTCGGTGTTGCCGAGGAAGTCTATTCAAGGCTTTCGAAGATGCAGCTGGATATCGCAGACATCATCCGTCTTACGGAAGTTGCTGACAACATCACCGGATATACGGCCCATGAAGTCAATGAATCTCTTACTTTCTCCAAGGTCGTCTATGATCAGATCGATGAAATGAAGAAACTTCTCAATGAGCAGTTTGCCAATACGGAAATCATCGTCGAGAATCCTTCCCTTGAGCTTCTTGAGAAAACGAGCGAGATGGAAGATAAGATTGATGACTTGAGAACCGATATGGTCCATTCGCATATGGAAAGACTTGAAAAGGGTGAATGTCAGCCACAGAATTCCAATATCTATGTCAACCTCGTCGGTAATCTTGAACGTTGTGGTGACCACTTCAACTTCATCTGTGAAAGAGCCTGTTCCACAATTTCCAAGGCGTTGAGTGCACATGCATAAGGTCAGAGAAATCTGACCTTTTTTGCTGGAAAAAGAAAAAATTGACTTTTCTTTTTTTGTTGTTCATATATCAAAAAAGAGAAAACATGAATGCGAAATTTTTTTGATAAACAATCGTATTGAAATGTAGTATAATTTCCGTAATTTATGGAGGTATAAATCATGGAAGAAAATAAATTCTGTCCCCATTGCGGAACCCAGGTCGAAGAAGGTGCTTCTTTCTGTCCCCATTGCGGTGCCAAGCTCAATGGAGAAAGCAATACATATTCAGGATCTTACGAGAGTGCATCCGGTCAGTCCAATTATGATTTCAGCGGAACATCCGGTCAGTTCAATCAAAATGGAAATTCAGCTGAGAATTCTCAGATGCAGTCCTATTCGTTGATGACTCTTATTTTTGGCCTTTTGGCATTGGTCTTGGGTGGTGTTATTTGGGGTATTGTCGCCCTTGTGCTTTCAAGACGTGCTGATCCGAAAGATGGAAAGACCAAAGCCGGAAAGATCATGGCCATCATCGGTATCATCTGGTGGGTGATTGCCATAACCTTGATGATCGTTATCGTGATTGCCAACAGCGCACAACCGGCTTAATCCTTATGAAAGAGTGTCCGAATTGTCACAAACACATCGATGATTCCTGCTCTTTCTGTCCTTTCTGCGGAAAAGATCTACAGGAACAGAAAGTAAAAATGGATGATACTCTTCGTTGTCCGTCGTGTCATGGAATCATCCATGAGGATGATTTTTCCTGTCCTCATTGCAACAGAAAGCTCAAATATCTTGAGAAACTTTATCCTAACGAAAGAAGAGGTCTTCTCTGTCTCATTCTGGTTGGTGTCGGTGTTGCTTTTTGTCTCGTCCCGTTTATCTCCTTCATCTGCCTTACGATAGCCTTGATTCTGTCCCTTGTGGAAAAGGATAAATCCCGTTACAGCAAGGATGCTACATTGTTCTCCATCATCGGATTATGCATGACTGTAGGCATCTTCATTGTCAGCCTTGTGGTTTCATTGAAGAATATGGATAATACGGCTTTGTCCTGTCTGTTGTCTTTGATTTAAGGAAGTGTTTTGGATTATATTACATAAGATGAACATAAAGTCAATTGGGTCGTCAGCTGAACACTGACTCCCAATGGCTTTTTTTGGTGTGTCAAAAAAGACCTATGCAAAAACACAGGTCTCATGAATTACTCTTGGATTATGTCTTGGTTTATTTGTAGGATTATCTGACTTTGACAGCTTCGTATCTATCTTCGGCTGTCTTTTTCCTTTCATTGGCAGCCTTGATCTGAGTCTGCTGCTTTTCGTTCATTTTTTCTTTTCTTTCTTCGTTGGACATATGCGCGTCGTCCCAGGATTTCCTTGAATTTTCCTTTGCGTTCTTATAGGTATTGCTGAATCTGTTTTCTTCGAAATTTGTCTTGGCTTCAGCCTTTGAAGCTTCAAAATTTGCTTTGTCTACTTCATGCTGGGCCTTTGCACTTTCATGCATGTCCTTGAATGCCTTCTTGAAAAAGCCATCCTTCTTTTCTTCTGTTACTACTTCTTCATCTGCCATTTTTCTTTTCTCCTTGATTTTGTATGCTTGGTTAATTAACTTGCAGACATAGTCTAATAAAGAATGGAACGTTTTAAAACAACACGTTTTTCTGATTGTGTTGAGTTCGAGACGAATGTCAGAGGATAGGTGCAGCTGAAATTCATGTCTATATTGCCGGAGAGCAATCTGACAAAATGACATAAAAAGGTCAGAGCCCATGACTCTGACCTAATCTTTTTTGAAATCTTCCTCTACCTTCTTCTCGACTTCATTGCAAATCACCTGAAGCGAACAGACATGACAGTCCATCTTTACCTTGTTCATCAGATGATCGAGGGCCTTGGTGATGTTTTCACACCTTGTGACAAGTTCGGAAAGCTCATCATATTTGTATTCGTCAAGATTGATGAACATGAGTTTTACATTTCTTACGAACTTCAGTTCCCTGAATTTGGAAATGATGTAATTTCCGAACGATGTGAAATTCAGATTGGAGTTCTTCAAACCCTTTTTGGATAGAATCAGGCTTTCCTTCCTGTTGAAGACGGATTCCCTTGTCATGATTCCATCATAGGCAAGATGATATTTCACATAGTCGAACTTTCTGATGTTGTTGTAGAGGTTAGTGCCTGTACCCATCATCTCCTTATCCACTGAGCCGATGACGATTCTGGCATAATTGGAATCTTCCCTTATCTCATCCAGGTCTTTTCCGTATAGGAGAATCTCATCATCGAAGTTGTCATCCGTCATCAAATCAAGGCTGATACCCTGCTTCTTGCTTCCACCGAGTTCATATGCCTTGTCATCATTGAAAATGATTTGGTTTGTGTTCTCCGTGAAGCTTTCGTTGGAAGAGATGATTAACTTCCGTGGTATGTAATCCTTGTTGATTTCCTTTGTCTTATCGACTAAGTCATCAAATATGAACATGCTCAGATCTTGCGATTCTTCTTTTTCTTGTCGTAAATCTTCAATAGAAGTGGTTCAAGGGAAGAAGTCAGCTTCATGTCGATGTTGAAGAAATAAATGAAGAAAAGAAGACCAAACAAGGCGATGATGGCTCCGATCACCGTGCAGATGATGCTGACCCAGAGATACCATCCCAAATATGGGAAGAGAGTCCAGCTTAGGACAATCAATGCGGTACCCATGTCACTTTGCTCCTGCAAGGCCCTTCTGACGGGCGTATTCGGCTGCACCTAAGGCACCCATGAGCTGAGGGTCGATTGGAAGGTTGACGACTTTCAGATGAAGGACTTTCTCAATGGCATCCTTTAGACCATCGTTCTTTGCACATCCACCGGTCAGGGTGATGTTATCGACAGCACCGGCTTTCTTGGCCATGACGAAGCATCTCTTGGCAACGGAAAATTCGATGCCTGCTGCGATTTCATCCATCGGCTTTCCTTCACCTACCAGGGAAATGACCTCGGATTCGGCAAAGACGGTGCACTGAGCCGTGATTGGAATGATGTTCTTTGCAGTCAGGGAAAGCTTGGAGAACTTTTCAAGATCCATCTCGAAGGCTCTGCTCATGGCTTCGAAGAATCTTCCCGTACCAGCCGCACATTTGTCGTTCATGGCAAAGTTGAGTACTGTACCATCCTTGTCGACGGCAATTCCCTTCACATCCTGTCCACCGATGTCGATGATTGCCTTGACATTCGGATCAGTGACATGGACACCCATGGCATGACAGGAAATCTCTGATATGTTCTCATCGGCGAAGGGAACCTTGTTTCTTCCGTATCCAGTACCGACAAGATAGGCCAGGTCCTTCGGAGAGGAGAGACCTTCAACCTTGCTGATTGCCTGGTCAAGGGCATCCTGTGCACTGAGGACAGAATTGATTCTGCTTCTCAAGGTGACATCAGCGACCATTTTTCCGTTTTCATCGATGATTACGCATTTTGTATATGTACTACCGGAATCACATCCACCGAAATATTTCATAATTCAATTTCTCCTACCATGATTTTGCATCGTCTATGACTTCCAGACTTGGATCGACAGGTTCTTCCCTCATGACGGAACGCATGTATCTGTTCACGTCATCGCGGATGGACTGTTTGGAGATGACTCTTGGATCCATCAGGTCGTGATTGACCCAGATGAGCTTGATGCCATGTTCCCTGGCACGTTCCTCGAACAATCCATGCATGCCATCAAGGGCCTTGCATGAGATATGTTCCCAAAGAATGACCATATCTGCGTGATATTCCTCACAGAATCTCCATAAGTCATCGAGCAATACCTCGTATCCACCATGGGTTCTGTTTCTCATGATCATTTCCTGATAGAGCTTTGCAATGTCGTAGATGGCCTGTTCGGGATCGTTTTCGGAAATCTCATCGAAGTAGACCAAAGAGAGCATGTCGACCAAAGGAAGGATGCCCCAGCAGTTCTGCAGCCAGGGGAGGAAGTCTGTGTAGAACTGTGACTGAACACCCCAGATGATGGCTCTGTGACGATTTTCCTTGCAGACGAGGGCTTTCCTCTTAAATGCCTTTTCGGCAAGCTTGGTGATCTTTCTGTCAGCCTTGACAAAGTCATCGGAACGTCCTGCAACGGCCATATAGGTTGTTTCGGCATAAAGGGCAAGGTTTGCACCATATACTTGAGGATAATCTGTCTTTGACATGTCCATCCAGGATTTGCGGAGTCGGTTTTCCTCATTGAAGCGCTTGGCACACTTGAAGTAATTGTCCCAATCCCATTTCTCGCCTGTCTTTTCTTCGATGAATTTGATGGCGTTGCGGATTTCCTGGGCGGCGTATTCCTGAACACCTTCTTCGGTATGTCTCAAAGGAGCAGCAATCTGGAAGGTCGGAATTGAGAATTCCTCGTATTTCTTTCCCATGATGCCATTTCCCATCAAGGAGCCATCACAGGTTGTGTTGCATTGAACGGCACAGGCACCATAGATTGGCATATCCTCATCGACGGCGGCACCTGCTTCGGCAGCCGGCATCGGACAGACATCGCCTGGGATACCCATTTCCTGAAGGACGTCAAGATAATGGGTGACGGCTCCGCCATTGAGAAGGACAGCGACATAGATGGCAGCTGTTTCCCAGCTGACGGCATAGAGGTTTGGGAAACCGCACATGATGTGGAACATCTCGTTTTCATCGAGGACGACACATTTCTTGGAGAATTTCTCGTTGTTTCCACATCTCTTGTCTGCCTTGAAGACTCTTCCGAGAAGCTGGGCGATGTCGAGTGCGACAAGATCGTATTCCGTATGGGCGATTCTCAGGGCTTCTTTTCTTAGACCTGTGGTATGTTTGTCGATCATCATAGGGACGGCAAGATAGTTGACCATCCATCTATAGCGGAAGAAACCTTTGAGGTTGCTTGGCTTGACGATGAATTTTGCCAGCATCCACATGATTTTCAGCCAACATCTGAAGTCATACAGAGTATCGACAAGTCCTCTCCATTCTCTTCTTTTTCTGACTCTTTTTCCGTTGTAGAGTTTACCCAACGGTTCGGAACCTACCTTGCTGGACATTATTTGTTGCCTCCTTGGATCTTCTTGATTTCGATGCTTTCGACGAAAGCCTGGACTCTGGTCCTGATCTGGCCTGAACTGCCGACAGCATATGGTCTGTCGATGGAAAGGACAGGATAGTTATATTCGTCTCTCAGCATATGTGTTCCCGTCATTCTTTCATAGGCCCAGGGGTCGCAGAACTTCATCTGTTCGTAGATGATTCCGTCTGCCTTGAATTCCTTGGCGAGATTGTTGACATATTCTTTTCTCTTCATGAATTTCGGAAGATTCATATGGCGTGGACACATGCAGGAATGCATGTACTGGGCGCAGATCTGGGTCAGAACATCATCCTTGTCATTGAGGATGATTTCCTGTCTTCCCGGGAAGGAACCGAAACAGTATCTGTCACCGACCACTCTGGCACCGGATTCCTCGATAAGCTTGATCATGTCAACGTCATCGACTTCTGATCCGACCACCAAGACTCTTGCACGGAATTTTTTCTTTTCGTCAGGCACTCTGTTTCTTACTTCCTCAAGGGTTTCTTCCAACTTTTCCAATAAAAGATGGTGAGGGCAGACATAGGTGCACATGGTGATGATGTGGAATTCATATCCGGTTATTCTCGGGTTTTCTTCCTTCCTGAATTCACCAAGTTCGGTGATGAGTCTACATATTCTGTTATGTTCCTTCACCGCATCCCTCAATGCATCATCGGAGACATCGATTCCGAAATGGGAATTGAGGGAACCGAGTATCTTCTTCCTGCATTCGGATACATAAAGGCTTAAGCCGTTGTCATCATCCTTCATCGGGACTTCGAGGTATTCATAGAAGAATCCTTCCTGTGGCATCGTCTTGAGGAGCTCCATGTTCTCGACGCAACGGTTGATCATCGTGCAACCATCCGGAGTCAAAAGGCAATCCAGGAACTGATATCCACCTTCGATGGCTCTTTCAAGAAGTGCCCTGCTATATTCACAGAGGAAGGAAGTCATGTAATAGGTTCCCATTTCAAGAGAACCGGTTCTCGGTGCCCTGAGACGGGTAGAGAAGCACCCCTTCAGGTTAAGCAGGACTTCCGGAATCTGGGAACATGTGCTACCGACACATTTCATTCCTTCTTTTCTTGCCTGTCTCACCAGTTCATTGTTGGCGTCATCCAATAGTTTTTCGAAATAGTACAAATGCTTTAAATCTTTCATGGGACCTCCCTTTAAAGTATTTCCAGTTTCTTCAGTGCTTCTTTCGTGTTTCTGACGATGTTGGAATCATCGTTCAATGCGAATACGGAATTGCCTTCGACATCCGATAGCATCATTTCCCTGTCGTCAGGTATCACTCCCAGAAGGTTGAGTGTCTCAAGATTCAGTTTTGAGACATCGACGGAAGGATTGATTCTGTTGAGGATGAGTCCATCCGTCTCGTACATGACGAGTTCCTTTGCGACCTTTCGGATAGTCTTGGTGACCTCGATTCCCTTCTTTGAGGCATCGCTGACCAATACGAGATGTGTCACCTTTTCCATGACACGTCTATTGACCTGTTCTATTCCGGCTTCTCCGTCGATGACGACATAATCGAAGTTGTCGGCAAGAAGGCTGATGACTTCCTTGAGATAGGCGTTCACTTTGCAATAGCATCCACTGGCTTCCGGTCTTCCTATGGCCAGGAAGGAGATGTTGTCCATCTCCACCAGGGCATCAAATATCTGATATTTTGCCTCCGACAATATTTCAAGAGCTGCCTTCGTCTCTCCGTTTTCAGCATGTTCGATGAACAGTTTCCTTATGTCATCCACGGTAGATTGTGAATCTACACCTAAGGCTGTGGCAAGACCGATGGCAGGATCTGCGTCGATGGCCAATATCTTCTTTTCGGGATAAGCTTCATGGAGAAGCCTGACACTGAGAGCGGATATGGAAGTCTTGCCGACACCTCCCTTTCCGCAGAAGGCCAATATGACTGGTTTATTCATGATCATTCTCTTTCAGATGGACGATGACGTATCCATCGACAAGGTTGGCGACATGTAAATCACCTTCAACCTGCATCTTTCTTTCCATGAGGTCCGTAAATGTCAAAAGATTGTCATGTGTTTCTATGCTCATGACATTCTTCATCAGGATGTTTTTCTTGTCGACCTTGTCTTTGTATACGATGGATAAGCACATATAGTTACCTGCCCATTTCTTTCAGACTGTCTTCCAATTTATGGTTTCCGTTTTCGAAATCAAGGATGGCTTTCTTGATTTCCTCATAGGCTTTCTCATTGATTTCCTTCAATGATGAGGCCAATTCCTCAAGTTCCTGAATATGATGCTCGTTGTGATGAATCATATAGGAGATGAGACTGATGAGTTCTTCTTTTTTGCTGGTTTCCATATCTGGTGCTCCGTTGCTTGATATTTTTGAACGTGAAAACGTTTTACCGTCAGTTTTTCAACTGATAGATAATTTATCATAAAAATAAAGCGC
>CAVJFW010000040.1:0-11272 GCA_963648975.1 bacterium
TTTATAAATAAAAAACTTTGATAACAAGTATCAAAGTTAGTAATTCAAGATAATGGTGGAGCTGACCGGGATCGAACCGGCGACCTTCTCGTTGCGAACGAGACGCTCTCCCAACTGAGCTACAGCCCCAACGCGAAAACAATTATATAAAAACAAAGTGGATTTATCAATCAAGATAACGAAGAATCACGGAATATCTGCTGACAAGTTCATCTAACGACAGCATTGCATTCGCAGCACTTGGAGAAGGTAGGAGAATTGAATCATTTCCAATATGTTTCTGATATACCTCATAGCTTTTCTTACCGGTATTGAACACTGCCTTTATGTCATTTTCTTTCTTGATCGCATCTATGATAGATTTGCTGGATACGACATTTCTAATACTGGCATCACTTGATGAATGGATGTCGCATTCATATATGGAATCATACAAAGCAATATGATGAACTGTCAGAAAGTTTTTTCTTTCTTCGATGGACGATGGCTCTGGCTCGCAAAACACACCGGCCAAAATTTTATAGAACCGGTTCGTCTTATGGGCATAATAGAAATTGGCCTTTCTTGTGGCGATACTGGGAAGAGAACCAAGTATCAGTATCTTTGCCCCTTCGGGAACAAAAGGCTTCAGGCTCTCATGTGTGACATGTGTATATTCCATAAACAAAGATATGCCTGGCAATTGCCAGGCATATGGATTTTACTTCTTGACCTTGATGACAAGGATGTTTCTGTTGGTGAGGGCGGAGATGATAAGAAGAACGGAATAGACGATGAAGAGGATACCGAGAATCAAGCTGGCATAATCCCTCATTCCACCGACATTGAACCATAAGAGCATACCGAAGGTGAAGAGAAGAGCGCCGAGAACAGCGATTGTGATGTTGCCGATAAGATTTCTCTTTCCGACGAATCCGACGATGGCATCAACAAGATAGAGGGCACCTAAGACAATCATCAGCAAGGAGATGAGCTGATAATAGGCTACAAACAGGCAAAGTCCATCAACTGGCATGAAGGCAAGACCCAATGCAAGAAGAATGCCACCAGTGAATCCGGAATTACCGATCAATGTCTTTTCAAGAATGACTCCGGAAATGATCAAGGCAGCAGCACCGACAAGAAGTGAGATGGAGACAAGCCAGCCAAGGACCTGATTGCCACTCACACCGACACAGAGCAGAATACCTACGACAAGGTAGATGATTCCACTGATCAACGTAGATTTGTTTTTCATTTTCATACCTCTTTTTAAGCTTTAATAATATACAAACTTTATATAATAAAATAAAGCACAAAAATGAAAATCGTCATATTACCGGATTCCTTCAAGGGAACTCTGTCCTCCATCGAAGTATGCAACACAATCACCGATGCCATCCATAAGGAATGCAATGACATTGATGTGATTTCCTATCCATTCGGAGATGGAGGCGAAAACACTCTGGACTGTTTCCGGTATATGCGCAAGGAATATGTTCTGACGAGTGGAAATTTCTCTTCTCCGTTTTTCAACAGAAAACAATGCAGTTATCTTCTGAACGGCAAACAGGCCATCATGGAATCAGCCAAGGTCATTGGATTGCAGGATGTGGAAAGAAAAGATCCTTTGACGGCATCCACATATGGACTCGGCGAGATGATTCTCGATGCCTTATGTCATGGTGTCACATCCTTCATCATCACCTTGGGCGGTTCCTGCACCAATGATGGTGGAGCCGGAATGTTAGCTGCACTTGGCATGTCATTTCATGATTCCGAAGGAAAAAAATTCATTCCCACCGGAGGAACCCTGAACAAAATCAGCCATATAGATATGAGTCACCTTGACGAGAGGCTGAGTCATTGTCATTTCAGATTACTGTCGGATGTCAGAAATCCACTTCTTGGAAAAAGTGGTGCAAGTCATGTCTTTGCCAGGCAGAAGGGGGCAAGTGAAAAAGATATTCTGATTTTGGAAGAAAACATGACACACTATGCAGAAATCATTTCCAAAATCACGGGTAAGGAATTGCAATACTCTGACGGCATGGGAGCCGCAGGAGGTCTGACCTATGCCTTTGCTTCCTTCTTCGACCATGAAATCATCTCTGGAGCCAAGGCGATACTGGATCTCTATGACATCGAACATAAGATAGATGATGTTGACCTCATCATCACCGGAGAAGGAAAGACCGACAGTTCTTCCTTCGACGGCAAATGCATTCAGGTCATCGCCGATTTGGCAAGAAAACATGGAAAGAAAGTCCTTCTCGTGTCTGGATATATAGAAAAGGATGTGGAGATGGATTTACCGAAATATGGTTTTCATGACCATATATCCATACAGAAAGACGAGAAAAAGGAATTCTCCGAAATAAGAAAGAATGCCAGAAAAGATCTATATGAAGCTGTAGTAGAATATATCCGGGAAAACAAAGAAAAATGTTCTATTTGGTCAAAGTACTGATTGGAAGATCCATCGTCAGTCTCGACAGACCATTCTCCTATTACACCCTTGATGAAAACATCAGGCAGGGAATGAGAGTAATGGTTCCTTTTGGTTCCAGCAAGGAAACCATTGGTTTTGTCATCGAAGAACCGACAAGGATGGAAGAAGAAATAGAAGAATATCAGAATAGGGAACAAATCAAATTGGCAAAGATCATCAGGGCCGTCGACGAATATTCCTTACTGGATGATTCCCTGATACAGTTGGCCAAAAAGATTGCCGATGAATATCAGTCTGACCTCATCAAGGTCCTCAACTGCATGCTTCCTCCCAGCCTGAAGCCAAAGAATTCCGCCTTGAACAAACCGCAGGGGAAATTCGCCACTTTTGTGATGGCAGATGAATACGACATCAGCGCATTGTCCAAAAACGAAAAAACACTCTATCAGAAAATCAAGGATTCCGATTCCGGAATCCGCCTTTCCAAGATCACGGCAAAGAAGGCACTCAATGCATTATTGGAAAAAAATGCCATCCATAAGGAAGAGATTCCGGTATCCAGGATTCCGGAAATCGAAGCAGGGAAACTATTGCCGGTAAGTCTTACCAAAGAACAGGAAGACGTCTATGCACGAGTCATCAACGGAAAGGAAAAGGAAGTCTTTCTTCTCCAGGGAGTGACAGGTTCAGGGAAAACGGAAGTCTACATCAAGCTGGCCGAACATTACCTGAAGGAAGGAAAGGGAGTGCTGATCCTGATACCAGAAATTGCCCTGACAGACCATATGTCCTATCTTTTCGCCAGTCATTTCAAGGATTCCATATCCATCCTCAATTCATCCCTCAGCGATAGCAGGAAATATGATGAATACAAAAGAATCCTGTTCGGCGAATCAAAAATCGTCTTAGGGACAAGAAGTGCAATCTTTGCACCAATAAATAATCTTTCACTCATCATCATCGATGAGGAGCATTCATCATCATACAAGCAGGACAACGCACCATATTATGATGCCATCAAAGTCGCATTGATGAGAAGTGAGTTGAGCTGCACGAAGGTTTTATTGGCATCCGCGACTCCAAGAATCATCGATAAGGCAAGAGCAGAAAAAAACATCTATACGCCTTTGTTCATGAACCATAGATATTCCAAGAACCAAGACAAGGAAATCGTCATGGTTGACATGAACAGATCCGAAAACTTCAATCCGGCGATATCCTCCATGATTTCCATTCCGCTGCAGGAAGAAATCAAAAAGACATTGGAAAGAAAAGAACAGGTCATGGTGCTGTTGAACAGACGTGGATATGCACCGATATATACCTGCAGGAATTGCCATAGGACTGCAAAATGTCCGAATTGTGGAATACCGCTGAACTTCCATAAGAAGGACGGAACCCTTAGATGTCATCATTGTGGATATCAGATTTCGAGCCATGATTATACCTGTGAATGCAAGAGCAAGGACTTTTCCACCCTGGGATATGGTACCGAAAGAGCTTATGAGGAACTCAGAATGCTTTTTCCGCTTGCCAGAATCACAAGACTGGATGGAGACGTATCTTCCAACGACATCCGACATGAAGTCCTATCATCCTTTGCCGATGGAGATACTGACATCATCGTCGGAACGCAGATCATCGCCAAGGGTCATGATTTTCCGAAAGTGACATTGGCTTGCATGCTGAACGCCGATGCCTCGCTCAACCTACCGACATATCTTGCCAACGAAGAGACTTTCGACCTTATCTCACAGTTTGTCGGAAGAGCCGGAAGAGGTGACCTGAAAGGAAGAGTCCTCATCCAAACCTACGCAACGGACAACAGGGTCATCAATCTTGCCGCAAAGCAGGACTATGATTCCTTCTACAGGATGGAAATGGAGGAAAGAAAGAAATATCAGTATCCTCCGTATACCTATCTTGCCATGATCACCATCAAGGCTTTTGACCAGAAATACTGTGATGATGTCGCCATGAAGGTAAGACAATATCTTGTGTCTTCCATCGGTGGAAAGAAATTCAACGTCTATGGTCCTTCCGCCCCCTATATTCCACACATCAACGGAAGATACTATCGGAACATCATGCTGAAATACAAATCGACCGAAGAGGCAAAAGAGGTTCTGAGAGGAATCAAGGCATTAAGAATCGCCAACAAGGAAGCTGAGATTCTCATAAACATCGATCCAGGAAGTGAAAGTATATAAGTTTTTTGTTAAAATATAGCACCTAGAAAGGAGACTTGACATGATAACCGTATCCATTCTTGGCATGGACTATTATGAGGCCATCGCCAAAACAAAATTATTACATAAGAAATTAGTTGAAGCCTACAACATCGAAGACGACGAATTGGAGTTCTTCGCTCCGGAATCCTTCATCATCCATGATGGATTCGAGCAGACATCCTTCCGTCTTAACATCAAGGTCGAAGCACCTTTTGATGATGCCGACAAGGAAGAGGAAGTAAAGGATATCATCTTTGAATCACTCAAGGATGTCGCAATCCATCTCCGTGTTGTCTTCACCTACTTCGAACCAGAGCACGAATATCTGAAGATCGATGATTCCTATCCGAAGTACATGTCAGAGAAGAACACCGTCAAGGCTGACAATCATGATCACGATGAGCATGAGGAAGAAGAGGAAGATGAAGCCAATTATGATGAACCATACATGGGTGACATCATCTCCGAGTTTGATGAGTACATCAAAAAGCATCCAAATGCATCAAACGAAGAAGTCTATAAGGCTCTGACCGGAATCAGGGAAGACGTCACAGCCAAACACCAAAACGACAAGGAAGAGGAATAAGTTCAAAATCAGGCGATAAAAAATAGGACCGCAATGGTCCTATTTTTATATGTTTTTACCAAATGACAACTCTCTTTTCAGGAGCAATGTACATTTTGTCGGAGCCAGTGACACCAAACGCCTCGTACCACTCCGGGAAGTTCCTTGGCTGAATGTTGGCTCTCAGTTCGGCAGGAGCATGGACATCGCTGGAAAGAAGGAGAAGGATATACTGTTCCTTTGCCTTCATGCACCAGACACGGGCCCAGTTTTTGAAGTAGGCCTGGAAATCAGGATTTTCCAAAGTATGCATGATGGAAAGCGTGACGGACATGCCACCATTGTCGGCGATGTTTTCGCTGACGATGAGTTCACCATTGACCTCGCCACCATGGAACGGAATCTTATCCCATTCCTCAATCATCTTTTTGGTAAGTCCCTTGAAGGCTGCATAATCCGTCTCAGTCCACCAGTTGTTGAGATTTCCTTTTTCATCGAACTGTGCGCCATTGTTGTCAAAGGCATGGGAGATTTCATGTCCGATGACGGCACCGATGCCACCAAGGTTCTCACTGACAGACTGATCAAGTCCGTAGAACGGCTTTTGAAGGATGGCAGCCGGGAAGGTGATGTCGTTGCTGGAAGGATTATAGCAGGCATTGACCATATGGCCTGGCATGCCCCATTTTGTTCTGTCGACCGGTTCATGGAGTTCCTCAAGATTATGAAGGATTCTTTCCTTTCCGATCTTCTGCATGGTATCAAAGAGATTGTCCTTTTCATCGACCGTCAGTCTTGAATAGAACGGATCGATATTATCCGGATAACCCATCTTGATGACGATGGTATCCAGTTTGAGGATAGCCTTCTTCTTCGTCTCTTCAGCAAGGAAGGTATTCTTGGCCATTTTTTCCTTATAGGTGGCAATGATTTTCTTCACCAAGGAGATGACATCCTTCTTGGCTTCTTCACCGAAATATGTTCTTCCATAATAGACACCGACAGGTTCACTGTAGATACCGGAGGCCAACTGATATGCCTTCTTTTCAATGGAAGATTCCTGATCGATGCCACGAAGCGCTCTTCTGTATGCGCCGGCAAGAGTGGAAAGTTCCTCACTGAGATACTTCATGCTTCCAAGAAGGAAGGTCACATATGCCCAGTGTACATAGAGTTGGAAGTTATCTTTGTTGAAATAGAAAGTGAATTCCCTGATAGCCTTAGGGTCGAAGACAATGACTTCCTTTGGAATATCAGTTCCGTAATATCCGGCAAGCAATCCCTTGAAATCAAACGGTAAAAGATATGAAGCGACTTCATCCACTGGCATCGGATTGTAATTATTGACATAATCGGCCCATTCAACCTGACTCTTGACCTTTTTGGCAACAAGGGCATCAAAGGCCAATGTGTCAGCCAGGAACTTTTCCTGTTCTTCAGCATCAAGATCAGTGCATGACAGTGCCTTCTTCACCATATCGGAATACACGGAAAGAAGTTTCTTTCCTGCCTGATTGTCATCGGCATAATAGGAAGTATCCGGAAGGATGATGGATGGGCCCAAGATGACAAATGAATTGATGGTGGCATCCTTCATGTCGGCTTCGACACCAAAATTGACAGGAAGGTCAACACCTTTCAGTGAAAGGTCATGGGCCTTCTTGTTGAAGTCATCGACATCCTTGATTTCCTTGATTTCATGAAGGATTGGAAGAACAGGATTGATGCCATCGGCATTTCTGTGCTCCACATCCAACACTTTGCGGTAAAGGTCGATGGCAGATTTCATCTGCGGAATGTCCGTGTTCTTCTTTCCATTCATAAGATCCCTGAAGTCTGACATCATCTTCTTCTCGACACCCTGATCAAGCTCAGAGAAGCCTCCGGCGGTCGGTCTATCGGCAGGAATGACTGCCTTTTCGAGCCATTCACCATTAACAGCCTGATATAAATCATCCTGATATCTTACTTTTTCTGCCATGATTTTATTTTTCTCCTTGAGACATGCATTATTATATATCAACACTACATTTTTTCATCCATCATGCTCAAATTAAGTATTGCAATTCATCAGAAAATACGATATCATTTGTCTTGCGTTATTTTACATGGCTGTATAGCTCAGCTGGTAGAGCGGTCGGTTCATACCCGATATGTCGAGAGTTCGATCCTCCCTACAGCCACCATGAAAAACAATACACTCCGGAAATTTCCGGAGTTTTTTTGTTATTTCTTGATTTTATCTCCTGTATTCGTTACAATTTCATTTGCTCTATGGAACAATAGCTCAATTGGTTAGAGCCCTCGGCCCATAACCGAGTGGTTGTAGGATCGTGCCCTACTTGTTCCACCATTATAAATAAATCGGTGACCCTCAAATCTGAGGGTCACCTTTTTCTATTCTTCCCTCGAAAGACTTACCACGATATATCCGTGGCTGACTGAAGGAAGAAATCTCTCAAGGACATCCTTTATATCCAAGTCCAAGCATTCCACCTGACTTCAGGAAAAAGTCAATCATCATTGAATTCCACAGACCGAATCAAACCTAATTGACACTTCAACTGTCCAAACTTGCTTTTGCATGTCAACGATGATACATTATTTGTATCATAATCAATTTATAACCCTATTGATACTTATGAGGTACTCTATGACAGATTATTCCATTTTCCAGAAAAGCAACACCTATTATGGTGGTTCGGAAAGAAAGCTCGGTATAAGAATCGACGGCTTTGAATATATGGTCAAATTTCAGAAGCAAACCAATTTTGGTTCAAAAAGATTCAATCATGTATCCGAATATATAGGTAGCCACATATTTGAAATTCTTGGATTCGACGCCCAGGAAACTTATCTTGGATTATACGAAGGAGAACAGGTTGTCGTCTGCAAAAACTTCACTACCAATGGATATCAATTCGTCCCTTTCAACGATGTTGGAGAAAGTACACTGGAACAGGACAAAGAGGCATATCAATATTCTTATCAGGATATCATGCAGATGCTATCAGACAATGTTAAACTCACCGATGTCACCGAAACAATCGATATGTTCTGGAACATTTATATCGTGGATGCGTTAGTCGGCAATTTTGACCGCCATGGAGGCAATTGGGGTTTTCTGAAGAAAAACAACCGTTATTCCCTGGCACCCGTTTTTGATAACGGATCCTGCTTATTCCCACAGCTTACGGATGATGACATGATGAACAGAATCATGAATTCAGAAGAGTTGACAGACGAACGCATATATAAATACCCGACATCCCAAATACAATTGGACAACAGAAAGAGTTCCTATCATGAAGTCATATCTTCTCTGGCATTCAAGGAATGTAATGATGCGGTCATTAGGATATGTAAGAGATATTCGCAGCAAAAAATCGACGATTTGATTGATTCAACCCCATTTCTGACCGAAGTACACAAGAAATTTTATAAATATATGATTCATCAGAGATACGAAAAAATATTATTTTATGCCTATAAGAGACTCATGGAGAATGAATGATGGAAAAGCTGACAACCACAGGAATAATTTGCTTTAGGGACAGCTGCAATATTCTATATAAGATATCCAAGATCGAATATGAAGAATATGAAAACGGAGAATATGAATATATATTCACTCCTTTTTACAATGTCATTGACTTTTTGCCACCTTCTCTTTTCCAAGGAATACCAGGACTTGATCTATCGCTGAGAAAAGAACATTATCACCGAAAAAACATGGTACCCGTTTTCATCTCTGAAAGGACACCAGGCGAAAACCGGGAAGATTTAAGAAAGCTTCTGGAAGATGTGGGAATGGAGTCACTGAACCGTCTCGAATGGCTAATCAGGACGAAAACCCAATATTCAGGAGACAATCTCTTTGTCATTCCATTTGAGACAAATGAAACTGTCGTATATGAAAAGCATTCAATGTACGACCTTGTAAAGAGGGCTGACAACATCAACAAAGCACTTCTGTCCGTCATCTGCGCCGGCGATTATCTTCATGCAGATGATATCACAATAGATGACAGCACCAGAGCAAGCTATTACCGGCTTCTCCTTCCTATCTATACAAGAGAATATGAGGCAAGGAAGAGAGCACAAAGAAAAGGGATAGAGAAAGCAAAAGAAGACAACGTATATAAAGGTCGCAAAAAAATAAAGATGGATTCTCTCCTGCTGATAAATACCATGGAAGACTATGTCAATAAAAAAATAACATTGGAAGAAGCGTTGACAAAACTGAAAATCAGCCGTGCCACTTTCTTCAGGCGTCTAAAAGACAGAAAGTAACTGGTGTATACCTTTCATATCTTCAGATTTCTATTCTTCCCTCGAAAGACTTACCACGATATATCCGTGGCTGACTGAAGGAAGAAATCTCTCAAGGACATCCTTGGTATCCACAATGACGGTTTGGGTATTCTCGCATGGATGGAATCCAAGCCTTTCATTGGCAAGAATTTCCTCGTCAATCAAAAGCTGGACCTGATTCTGCCTATCGAAAAGAAGGCCGAAGATACTCGTGCTTCCATGATAGCAGTTCAGCAATTCGCCAAGCTTTTCCGTGCTTCCGAAAGAAAGCCTTGCAGAATTGATTTGGGAAGAAAGGTCCTTCGTCCTGAAGTTCTTGTCTCCAGGCATCACAAGAAGATAGAACTTCGTCTGCTGTCTGTTGCACAAGAAAAGATTCTTCGGAATCGCAATGCCGTATTTCAGCTCCGTCTGATGATATTCACCCATGGATTCCATGGCAGGATGATGGATCACCTCCGTCATGATTCCCAATCGGGAAAGATGATCAAGGACAGTCTGATCTGCGTTTTCAGTATGTATATTTTCTGTTTTCATGATAGTCATGCCTTATTTTTGCTAAAATAAATCAGTGAATTATAGGATAAACAAAATGGAAAAAGAAAGAATACAGAAAATACTTTCCGAATTGGGAATATGCTCCAGAAGAAAAGCGGAAGAATATATCAACCAGGGAAGAGTAAAAGTAAACAAGGAAATCATCAGCCTTGGCTATAAATGTACCATGGAAGATGAAATCATGTTGGACGATAAGGTCGTAAACAAAAAAGATACAGGGAAGAAAATATATCTCGCCTTAAACAAGCCTTATGACGTCGTATCCACCTTGAGTGACCCACAGGGGAGAAAGACTGTCGCCGATTACATTCCTCAGGAATACGGAAGACTGTTCCCGGTCGGAAGACTCGACCACAATTCCACAGGTCTGTTGATCATGACCAATGATGGAGAATTCGCAAATCTCATCACCCATCCATCCAGTGCTCCTGAAAAGGAATATGTCGTCAAAGTGAAATATGCCCTCAAAGGAGATGAAGTGGATCGTCTTGCCAAGGGACTTTATGTCATGAAGGAAGGATATACAGCCGCACCATGTGAGGCAAAGGTTGTCAAGGAAGGAGAAGATGAAGTCATCTTCGACATCATCCTTCATGAAGGAAAGAAGAGAGAAATCCGTTATATGATGGATACACTTGACCATCCTGTCAGAATGCTGATGCGAATCAGAATCGGTTCCATCCTCTTAGGCAGACTGCAACCCGGCCAGTTCAGGGAAATCCCCGAAGATGAAATCGAGGCACTCAAGAAACAGTGCCAGAAGAATCAGCTGGAATCCTTCAAGAACGAAAAATATTACGGAAACTACGACATGGAAGAATAAGATTGATGCTGATATGATTCATTATGAATCGTGTCAGCATTTTTTCCATCAAAAAACCACGGCCTAAGCCGTGGCAATGGATTTCATCCGATTATTCAGCTTCGATGGCCTGAACAGGGCATCCAGCGACAGCATCCTCGACGGAAGCTTCGTTGTCAGCAGTGACGTCGGCAATGACTTCAGCCTTGCCGTCATCTGCAAAGGAGAAGACATCACTGGCAATGCCGGTGCAAGCACCACAGCCGATGCATAAATCCTTGTTGATAGTAACCTTTGTCATATTTCGTACCTCCAATGTACTAGAATCATTTTAGAATGAAAGGCATGGGAATACAAGGAAAATATAATCG
>CAVJFW010000041.1:0-11199 GCA_963648975.1 bacterium
AAATATAATCGTAAAAAACAAAGAAAAAAGTTATAAATGACTTACTTTATTAAAAAAATATGTTTTTTTGTAAAAAAATCAAAATATTTGAAGTTCCTCCTTTTTTGCCCCCATTGTCAATTTTGTAAAATTTGATGTTGACATTGATACCAGAGTTAATGTATCATATTTCTCGCTGTTAATGGGCCTTTAGCTCAGTTGGTTAGAGCGTCCGCTTGATAAGCGGGAGGTCGGTGGTCCGAGCCCACTAAGGCCCACCATTATCGCAAACATGCTCACTTCGGTGAGCTTTTTTTGACCATTTTTTCATATTATCGTATTTTTCAGTGCTTTTATAATACAATTCTTTCGTTCTCTTCAGTGGAATTGCCATATCTATTTTCGTACACGCATTTATTAACGAAAGGAAAGATAGTAAACTGAAAATATGAACAACACAAAACTACTGAAGTGCTATAGAAAACTGAATTGTCTGACCCAGGAAGAAGTCGCCAGAAAAATCATGATTCCCAAAACAACCTATGCAAGCTACGAACAGGGAAAGGCGGATCCACCGACCGATGTTCTTGAAGCTCTGTCAAGGCTATATGAAATCACCATCGACGACCTCATGACAGAAAAGGATTTCTGCACATTGAAAGTTGACATAGAAAAATATATGGACTTCAAGAAGTTCATTGATTCCGCAAGCAAAAGCCTGTCGATGTTTGAAAAGCATACAAAAGTGAAAGATAAAGAAGAAGAAACGCGTCAGGAAAGAAGAATGTCAGATTCAGAAAGCTGAACATTCCTCGAAAAGAAGGATTTCGTGAGCTTGACCATGCCATTTACATCATCCACACCCAGAGTTTCATAACTCGAATGCATCGCCAACTGTGCGATTCCGATGTCAACGGTAGCAATGGACACCAAGGACTCAGAAAGATTCCCAAGCGTCGAACCGCCTCTCAGGTCAGAGCGGTTCGTATATTCCTGATAGGAAATGCCACAATCATCGCAGAGACATTTCACAACAGAGGAAGACAATGCATCAGATGTGTAAGACTGATTGGCATTATATTTGATGACAATTCCCTTATTCAGCATGACATTGGTCGTCTTGTCTGACAGTTCCGGATGATTTGGGTGATTGGCATGGGCATTGTCGATGCTGAGCATGAAGCTTTGTGCCATCGCCTTTTCGAAGTCGTCATCCTTACCTCCGAGGTTCTGGATGATTCTTCTGAGATTATCCTTCAGGAATGTGGACTGTGCGCCCTGCTTGGTGAGAGATCCCACTTCCTCATTGTCAAAAGAAGCAAAAACGGAAATATGTTCTTGGCTCTCTGCTCCAAGGAATCCCAAAAGCGCGGAATATGTGGCCGTCAGATCATCTTCTCTTCCACTGGAGAGAAACTCATGATTCATGCCGATCAAAGCGGGCTTTTCCCTATTATAAAGGTAGAGATCATGACTGATGACCTTGCCGGATTTCTTTTTCATCATCTTGAGAAGATATTCGTTGAAATCGAAGTCATCTTTCCACTCCCCCATGATTGGAAGCATGTCAACCGCCGGATTATAGTTATATCCGGAATTGATGTTCCTGTTCATGTGAATGCAGACATTCGGAATGACCAGAAGGTCTTCATCGACATCAATGAGACAGGAAGAAATCCTGTCTTTTTCCTTGACATAGACTCTGCCGGCGAAGCTTAGCGGTTTGTCCATCCAGGTATTGTAGATTCCTCCACCATAGGGTTCGACATTCAACTGAAGAAGGTTATATGATTTCTTTACCGGATTGGGCTTCAGCTTGAAGGATGGCGAATCATTATGAGTCGCCGTAATCTGCATATGGAAATCCTTGAGCTTTTCCGGAATCACAAATGCGATGATGGATGTGTCATTCCTTGTGACAAAATATTTCTTTCCCGATTCCAGATGAAAATTCTCCTTTTCATCCAATTGGATGAAATCATTTTCCAACAGTTTTTCGCGGATATTCCTTACGACATGGAATGTCGAGTGAGAACGTTCGAGCATCTTCATCATTTCTTTTATTGCGGTCATAGGCTTTCCCCTCTTTCACGATACAAAAATTATAGAAGATTGAAAAACAAAAGAAAATGGCCAACAGAATCCGCAAAGATTGAAATGCATGGAAAAGTGATTATATTATTTACTGCAAAAAAAGAAGTAATACATAATGAACGAATCAAAGAAGAAAATTTCAGAAATGGACCTAACTTCCGGAAACCTGTTCTGGAAGATACCATTGTTCGGATTGCCGATGGCTTTCACGACAATTCTTCAGTTGCTATATACCACGGTCGACCTATATACCGTTGCCCAGTTCGGCGGTGGAAACAATTCCATGTCGGCAGTCGGATCAAACACCTCTCTCATCAACCTCATCGTCACCGTATTTGTTTCCTTGTCCTTGGGATCAAACGTCGTCATGGGGCATGCAAAAGGGGCAAACAACAGAGATGCTGCATCCAAGATTCTCCATACCTCCATGGTTCTTGCCGTCATAACGGGAATCATCGTAGGGTTGTTCGGATTCTTCGCATCAAACACGCTTCTCAGATGGATGCAGACACCAGACAGCATCATTGACAAATCTACCACCTACCTGAAAATATATTTCCTCGGTCTCCCTTTCCTGATGATATACAACTATGGTTCTCAGATTCTCAGGGCCCTTGGCGACTCGAAAAGACCGTTATATATTCTCATTGTGTCCGGTCTTGTAAATATCGCCTTCGATTTCTGGTTTGTCATTGGATTCAGGCTGGATGTTGCAGGAGTTGCCTGGGCAACTGTCCTAAGTGAAGTCGTCTCCGCCATATTGATCGTCCTATATCTGTATTTCAACAGGAAGGGTTTCGTCTCCCTCCATTTCAGGGAACTAAAGATAGACAGAATATCCTTCAGGAACATCATGCGCGTCGGACTGCCATCCGGCATTCAGGGACTCGGATTCTGCATCCCCAACGTCCTGATACAGTCCGCCCTATATTCCATCACGGACTACTCCATCAATGGTGTATTGATTTCGGTAGACGAGATTGTCGCTGGATCAGCAGCCTCCTCAACAATAGAAAACTATGTGTTTGCCTTCATCGACGGCTTTGCCTGTGGATGCACGGCATTTGTCAGTCAGAACTTCGGCGCAGGAAAGAAAAACAACATCCGCAAGGTCTACCTCTATTCCTTGATCTGGATGTTCATCCTATGGGCATTATGTTCCTTCATCTGCTGTACATGGCCTTATCAGGTTTTAGGCATCTTTGTCACGGAAAGTGACGGTGTATCTTTAGCCAATACCTTGGCTGCAGGAAAAGAAAGAATGATGCTGATGGTCCTGACCTATTGCATCGACGGCATCATGGATGTCACTTCCGCCTACTTAAGAGGACTCAAAAGGGCTGTTCAGCCAGCTGTCGTCACCATATCAGGTTGCGTAGGAATACGAATCCTATTTCTTCTGTTCCTCTTCCCAATGGCTTATTTCCATACCGTATTCTGGCTGTTTGTTGTTTACCCGATAAGTTGGACATTGGTTGACCTCGTTTACATTCCCATGGTCATCATCACCGAGAAAAAAGCCTTTGGGGAGATGACCGGACGGTTTGATGACAAGAAAAATGATTCAATAAGCCAAAATATGGCTTAAAATATTCATTAGGAGGAATCACATATGACAAGCAATGACCTTCGTATAGAAATGATGGAAGCCTATTCCAATTCCGAAGAATTTTTCTCCGAGGAGAATTTTACCGAAGCATACAAAAACATGCTGAAGGCAAGCAAGATAGCAAAGAAAATCGCAGACATGACCTACGATGTCGTCGATGCCAAGGAATACGTCCATCTCTCCGAACACTACTATAAGAAAGCCATGTCTTATCATGACATGATTGATGATCCGAAGGGTAAGAGTGTCTATCAGATGGACGCCCCGACAAAAGGCTTTGCTGATTTTGTCGGATTGGATGAAGCCAAGAAGTATCTTTCCGATAACATCATCGCCAAATGGAATTCCCATGATCTTTCCGCGAGAAAGGAAAACGCCATCCTCATCTATGGTCCCCATGGTGTCGGAAAGACAAGATTCGTTCATTCCCTGATCATGGAACTGAAGGCCAAGGCATATTACATCCAGCCATTGAAGCATTTTTCCATGACCGATTTTGCCGATGTCGAGCATTCCTTCATGAATTTCTTCTCCCAGATTGAAAAGGAAGACAATGTCGTCCTCTTCATCGAATCACCGGTCCCCTATTTTTCCAACGGAAAGGATGATTTTTCCAAGGAAACGTCTGAACTGTTCATCAGACTCTTCAGAAACGAACTGAAGAGAATCAGGAAAAAGAATCTCAACATTCTTCTTGTCGCCACGACTTCATCACCGGACAAGCTAAGTCCGGATGCCTTCGGAAACAGGCTTTTTGATGATTTCATCAGAATTCATCTTCCTGACGAAAAAATACAGAAAGAACTGATTGACCGCTATTTCCAGCATGACGAAATCACCAAGGAACAGAAAGAAGAACTGTTGGTTGCAGCAAAAGGCTTTGTCACATCTTCCTTGACGAGACTTTGCAAGGGAATCGTCGAGTCACAGGCATTCAGCAAGGATTCATTCACGGCATGCATCAAAAACTTCAAGACTGAAGATGTCAGTGGCTATGAAACCAATGTCGACAAATTCGAGGAAACAATCAAGGAATATCCGATTCTCAAATAATGACATAACAGAGCCATCATTTTTTTCTTGAAGTACACTTCATTCAATGATAAACTATTGAGGCTCTCTAAGAGTGCTTAGCTCAGCGGGAGAGCGCTTCCTTCACACGGAAGAGGTCGCAGGTCCGATCCCTGTAGCACTCACCATCGTTATGTGCCGGCTTAGCTCATCCGGTAGAGCAACTGATTTGTAATCAGTAGGTGGCTGGTTCAAGTCCGGCAGTCGGCACCATCAAGGCTATATGAGTCTGATACATTGGTATCAGGCTTTTTTTGTGAAAAATTAATTTCCAAGGTAAAAGAAACAACATAAACATCGGCCGTTATTCTTCTTTTCCCACATCCACGCTGATATAACGTTCAAGGTCATTCAGCTGATTGACCTTTTTTGTTGCCTTGTATATCGGATAGAACAATGGAAGTACCATGACCATCGTCACGACACTTGTGAAAATACAGGCAGGCAATTTTGCATATGATGTAGCCAAGGCGACATCATATGTGGTTCCAAGCATCATCGAAAAGAGAATCCTCAGGAAAAACTCACCGATGACATTGACGCAAAGGCCAATCAGCATTGAAAAGGACACTGCCCTCAAAACATCATCCGTTCTAAAGGAAATGATGGCATTGACCAAAAGAAGCATAGACAGGATTGAAGTCAGGATGACCAGGACAAGGGAATATCCTTTTGTGCCAAGAAGATACATGCTGACTTCAAAGCCCAAAAAGGCAATCATCAATATGGCACTGATCCAGGAAAGAAGAATTCCATTTGCCTTTTTTTTGATCAGAAGCCTGAACAGAAAGCCGGAAACAAAACCCATCAGGAATTTCAGTATGAAGGTTCTGCCGGCGACGGCGATGCCGTACCCAAAGACAAGATCATTCAAAGCCATGCCAAAGGCACCCGATATGCCTCCAATCAGTCCCCCACAGAGAAGTCCGGAAAATATGCAAAAGAAATTTCCAAGATGAACCTTGGATGAACCAAAGGGAATCATGATGGAAGTGCCGATGAAGCATAACGCCGTAAATACGGCGACATAGATTATCTTTGTCAGTATGGGATTTGTCCTTTTCATGTCTTCATTGTAACGCTATGGTCTCAATTTGACACAATTATAGTTTTGACAATCATATGTTTTGCTGACAAAATTATGAATATGTATCTATCTATAGAATCCTCTCAATCCCTTGGGGAGATAATTCTTTATTCTGCCTTGGACAGATTTTCCAAATCCGAGTCTCATCTTCTTATAAACAAGGACATAAAGACCATCCTGATCATTTGTCCTGATTTCGTTTCCCTGGATATAGGAGACTGCCTGTTCCCTGGTCAACGAAAGAGTAGGAACATCAGTACCTACCTTTGAATATGCATGGTCGAATTCACATTTGGGATGTTCGCTTCTGTCCAGTTTCCTTATACCTGGTGCGATATAGGGAAGATCACTGATTTCCTCATACATTCTCGGAACAAGATAAAGGTTATTCTTATACGGGAACAAAAAGTGTCCATTTTCTTCCTTCAGCTTTGCCATCATGTGGAGTGGCTTATTTTCTTCTTTACCTTTTCTGATGAGGGCAAAATAGATTCCTTCGCCATCATAAAGACCAGGAACCATATGATACCCTATGCCTTTTTCACCGGCAACCATACCATCTTCCTTTTCAATCTCAATCAATGTGCAATCAGGATGTTTTTTAAGGAATCCTATGACTTGTTCTTCATCTTCTTCAACAGAAAGAGAACATGTCGAATATGCAATTATTCCATCATTGGCCACCAAGTCATATGCCTTGGAAAGAATATTTTCCTGAATCGGAAGAAGTCTCTCCACCTTTTCCTTGGACCAGTCATGTCTCATCTTCTTTTCTTTTCTGATCATTCCGGAACCAGAGCAGGGAACATCGGCAATCACAAGATCGAATATCGGGCCAGTCTGCAGCTTCATGGGATCCACAGACATGGTAAGGATGTTATCCATCTGCATCCTTTGTGAATTTTTGTCTATTTCGATTGCTCTTTCAAAAGACATGTCATTTGCGATATAAAGGCCATCTCTTCTTCTGAGATTCATTGCGATGGTCTTCCCGCCAGGCGCCGCACACATATCAAGAGAAAGGAAGCCAGGCTTCAGCATCTTTTCAAGATAATATGAGATTCTCGAACTGCTCGGATCAAGGATATAAAAGCAGCCGCCGAAATGTTCCATTGTCTTACCCATTCTGTCTTCTTCCTTGTCAAAACGATAGAGAATCGGATCTGATGGATCTTTCCTCAGATCAGGAAACATCGACTCAAATTCCTCGCCAGACATGACGGACTCATTCAAAAGGACAGAAGAAACCGGGGAGGAATCCAGTTCTTTTTGAAAGCGTTCTCTTTCACAATCGTTGCAGTATGTCAACAACATTGAGAAATCGAAAGTACATTCTTCATTTTTTGTATGATAATTTTTATGATTTTGCTTTTTGGCCATAATTTCATCCTATTTTAACATATAATATTTATATTGAGCGAAGACAATTGGAAAGGAGTGAAAAATGGTCAAAGTCAAATCCAACAGTCCCAAGAAAGTCAAGCCATTAGATGCGAGACCGTTACTCGAAGTCACCAGATCCAAGGAAGAAGATACCGGCGAAGATGTCTATCTCGTTCAGGAAAACGAAAAACATCAGTTTTCTTCACACATTTCTCCTCTTTACGGAACAAAGGAATACTATTATACCGGTGTCCTATACCCAAACAAGGAAATCCAGTTCGTCCACAAGAACGGTGAACTGATTCCAATGGCCGAGAAATCCAATTGCGGCTATACCCTTGTCGGAAATGCCAAGAAGTATTTCAGTGCCAGAAGGGCACTTGTCACCAATGGTGAATCATCCGACGATCAGGAATATGTCTATATCACCCAGCATTCCCAGCTCTTCTATACGGGTGACGAAAAAGTTCATACGATATTCCTGAGAATCTACGACAACATCAACGGCATCGACAACGATCGTTGGGTCGTCATCTACATCGAATAATCAGATCATCCTATGGAATGATGAAAATCATCATTCCATAGGATTTTTCATTTCATCCCCCTCTCTCGAATATATGGATAAATATCCATATATGTTATAATTAGCAAGAAAAATATAGTAATTGAGGTGATTTCCATGGACATGCTTTCAATAATCGAAAAAAAGAAAAATGCACAGGAACTGAGCGAGGAAGAAATCAAATATTGGATTGATGGATATTGTCAGAACCAGATACCCGATTATCAGGTTTCCTCTCTTCTCATGGCCATCAGATTCCAGGGAATGAGCAAACCCGAGACTTTTGCCCTCACCAGAGCCATGATGGATTCTGGAATCATCTTTGATTTGCATGACATCGAAGGAGTGAAATGCGACAAGCATTCAACCGGTGGTGTAGGTGACAAGACATCCATGGCTCTTTGCCCGATGGTCGCAAGTCTTGGAATCAAAATCGCCAAGATGTCCGGAAGGGGTCTTGGATTCACCGGTGGAACGCTCGACAAGCTGGAATCGATTCCTGGCATGAGCATCACCCTGGAGCCAAAGGCTTTCATCGAAACCGTAAACAAGGTTGGCATGAGCATCATCGGTCAAAGCAAGGACATCGATCTTGCCGACAAGAAGCTTTATGCCCTGAGAGATGTCACAGGCACCGTTGATTCCATGCCGCTTATTGCCTCAAGCATCATGTCAAAAAAACTTGCATCCGGATGTGACTGCATTCTTTTGGATGTGAAATACGGAAGCGGTGCTTTCATGAAGACAAAGGAAAGTGCTGAAAATCTTGCCAAGCTCATGGTAGAGATCGGAAATCATTTCAACAGAAACGTCATCGCCGAAATCACCTCCATGACTCAGCCATTGGGAAATGCCATCGGCAACATCCTGGAAGTCAAGGAAGCCATTGCGACACTACATGACAAAGGCCCGAAGGATTTCACGGATCTTTGTCTTTCCAGCGGTGCAACCATGCTTCTTCAGGCAGGAATCTATACCGATAGGGAAAAAGCCATCGAGGAACTCAAGGCTACCTTGCAAGACGAAAGAGCCTATAAGGTATTCAGAAACTTCGTCAAGGCACAGGGCGGTGACGTCTCTTATGTCGATGACCCAGAGAAATTCCCGACCAGCATGTATACCATTCCGGTGAAGAGTGTCAAAGCCGGATACATTTCCGAAATCAACACGATGCAGCTTGGACTCGCCAGCATGAAGCTTGGTGCCGGAAGAGAAACCCTGGATGACATCATCGATTCCTGTGCAGGTATCGTACTCAACAAAAAGCTTGGCGACAAGGTAGGAAAGGGAGACATACTCCTTACCATGTATACCGAAAAGCCCGGAATGGAGAGCATGGTTTCCTCCATATTGAACAACTTCGATTTCTCAGACACACCAGTTGAGGTCGGCAAGACAGTCGAAGAACGCATATCGATGGCTGATGATGGTTCATTCATCATAGAGAAGGACTGACGACATGGGTGTCATATTATCGGTACAGGATGTCTACAAGGAATTTTCAGGTGAAAAATTGTTCCAGCCGGCCTCCTTCATCATCAGAGATCACGACAGGACGGCCATACTTGGTCCAAACGGCACAGGAAAATCAACCTTGATCAAGATGATTCTCGGAAAAGAAGAAGTCAGCGGTGGAAAAATCATCTTCTCAAAAAACACCACCATCGGTTATCTTTCCCAGGACGTCATCGAAAATCCGGAACACACTCTTTACGAGGAAGCTCTCAGCGTCTTCAGGGGACTTATCGAACTCGAAGAGAAAATCAACCAACTCGCCAAGGAAATCGCCTTACATCCGGAAGACAAGGAACTGCTGAACAGCTATTCCAATGCACAAAATACATTCGAAGTACAGGAAGGCTATAACTACAAATATAAAATAGCAATGATTCTGAATATGTTTTCCTTCTCGAAGGAAGACTATGACAGAAAGATATCCACCTTTTCCGGCGGAGAAAAAACCAGAGTCGCCTTTGCAAAACTCCTTTTGTTGAATCCAAACATTCTCATATTGGACGAACCGACAAACCATCTCGACATCATTTCAATAGAATGGCTTGAAGACTATCTCCATAATTACGATGGGGCCGTTCTTTTTGTCTCCCACGACATCACTTTCGTGAAGCATCTTGCCGACCACATTCTGGACATCGATCATCAGGTCTACACGATGTATAACACCAACTACGACAATTTTGCCATCGAGAAGAAGAACAGATACGAAAATGAACTTGCCCAGTTCAAAGCCCAGGAAGAAGAAAGGGCAAGGCTGGAAAGATTCATCACTTTCTATATGCCAAAGCCCAGATTCGCTTCCAGAGCGCAGGACAGGGTGAAGAAATTGGAAAGACTCGAAGCCAATTCCATCAGCGATCCAAGTCTGAAGAAGAATCGTTCCCTTTCCATCGGACTGAAAGGTGAAATCCGCGAAGGCAAAAAACTATTGGATTTCAACAATGTATCCGTCGGTTATGACAAGCCTCTGATCAAGGATATTTCCTTCACTCTTTTCGGTAGGGACCATCTTGCCGTCATGGGTGCAAACGGAATCGGAAAATCAACCTTCGGCAAAGTGTTGATGAATGAACTGAAGCCGTATGGTGGAGATATCAGAAGATACTTCCACATGAGTGCAGGAATTCTCCGTCAGGACATCCGCTCCTATCAGTCTGACGAAATCCTGTTCCAGCATTTCAGGAACCTCTATCCAAGAATGTCGAATGAGGAAATCTATTCCGGACTTGCCAGATATGCCTTCACATACAAGGAAGCCAACGAGAAGAGGCTATGTGACTTAAGCGGTGGAGAGCTCATGAGAATCGAAATTCTTCATCTTTCCCTGGAAGACTACGACCTTCTCCTGCTCGACGAACCGACAAACCATCTCGATATGTTATCCATATCGGAACTCATCGATGCACTCAACGACTATGAAGGAACCCTGGTCATCATATCCCATGACAGAGACTTCATCGACAAGACATGCAACAAGCTTTTATATCTCTATCATGGCAAGGGATACTACTATGAAGGACCCTATTCCGCCTTCAAGGACAAGGAACTCATCAAGATCATGAATGAGGAGAAAGAGGAAATCGAGGCGGAAAGCCAACTGAAGAAAGAAGAAAAGCAGGCACAGCTCATCCAGAAAAAGATGGAAGAGCCGATAAAAAAGACAAGACTCACCAGGGAGTCACCGGAAAAGTTGATGGAAAAGATCGACAAGCTCGAGAAAAAGAAGAAGGAGCTTTCTGACTCCTGCTACCTTGAGGAAAATTACACCTCTGGCGAGAAAATGGATGAGATATCCAGGGAAATGGCCAAGATTGACCAACAGCTCGAAAAACTCTACGCAGACCTTGACCTATCCATATGAACGATTCAAGTGATAAAACATTGAGGTTGTAAACC
>CAVJFW010000042.1:0-11164 GCA_963648975.1 bacterium
GTCCTCAATGGTGCATATCAGATGTATCGTGCCACGAAGGATAAGTTTTATCTCGACTTCTGCGTCGATTACTTCGATAAGCACATCCATGAGGATGGATCCTTGAATGGATTCAAGATCGAAAACTACAATCTTGATGATCTTGAGCCGGGATATACCCTCTATCTTGTCAACAAAGTACATCACGAGGAAAAATATGACAAGGCATTGGAACTCATGGAAGGTCAGTTTGCCGTCCAGGTCAGACTGAACAATGGTGCCTTCATCCATAAGAGCCGTTATCCAGGTCAGTTATGGCTTGATGGTCTGTTCATGGCAAATCCGTTCTATGCCTTATATGCCACTGGAGAACATTCCCTTTCCATGATTGAGGATATCAAGAAACAGTTTGAGAATGTCGACAAATACAATGTCGATCCGGAAAGTGGTCAGTATCGTCACTGCTATGATGAAAACAAGGTCATGCAGTGGGCTGACAAGGATACGGGAAGAAGCCCACATGTCTGGCTCAGGAGCGTCGGTTGGCTTGCCATGGCGGATTGTGATGTCTATCAGGCGGTCAATGAGTCTCTTGTCGGAAAGGTTACTTCCGGTTTCTACAAGAAACAGCTCAAATCCGTTCTGGATTCCCTGAAGCCATATGAAGATGAGAATGCCCATATGTATTATGACCTTCCGCTTCTGAAGGATGCCAAGGGCAATTATCTTGAGTCTTCCGGTTCCATCATGTTCGCTTATGGCTATCTGAAGGGAACGAGACTTGGAATGCTTCCTTACGAAGAAAGAAAGCATGGCTGTGAAATCTTTGAGAGTGTCGTGAGAAACTGCCTGAAGGATGGCCATCTCACCAACATCTGCAAAGTCTCCGGTCTGGATAATGAAAGAAGAAATGGTAGCGTCGAATACTACCTTTCCGAACCGGTTGTCGATGATGATAGCAAAGGCGTGGGCCCGTTCATGATGGCCTACAGCGAATATCTTGCTATGCCGAATCTGTGAAGATACGGGAAGTATCCATATATATCGAGGGGTAATTGAATTATGGAAAATCTTGAAGTATTGTCTAAGAAAAATCACGCAAAGAAAACTGCTCCGGTAAAGATCATGCAGTTCGGTGAAGGAAACTTCCTTCGCGCTTTCGTCGATTGGTTGATTCAGAAAATGAATGACTCCGGAAAATACGAGGGTCATGTTGTCGTCGTCCAGCCTCTTCCAAACGGAAGAGTTGCCGACTTGGCAAAGCAAGATGGCTTATATACTTTGATTCTTCAGGGTATCAACGAGGAAGGAAAAGCTGTCAAGGAACATGAGATCATCGATGTCCTCGATGATTTCGTCGATCCATATGCCGATTATCAGAAGTTCCTCAAATATGCCGTTTCCAAGGATTTGGAAGTCATTGTCTCCAATACCACCGAAGCTGGTATCGCCTATGAAGAGAACGACACCAAGATCAACATGGATATCCAGACTCCTGTCTCCTATCCAGGAAAGGTTCTTTCTCTTCTCAAGCATCGTTATGATGCCTTAGGAAAGGAATATCCGTTGGCTCTCATCCCTTGCGAACTCATCGATGACAACGGCGACAAGCTCAAGGAAGTCCTCCTCAAACTTGCCAAGAACATGAATCTCAGCGAAGACTTCATCGACTATGTCGCAAATTGCTGCCACTATACTTCCACTCTTGTCGACAGAATCGTTCCAGGTTTCCCAAGAGATGAATTCTCCGAACTCTGCCAGCAGTATGGTTATGTCGACAACAACATGGTCAAGGGCGAAATCTTCCACCTCTATGTCCTTAAGGAAGAACCGTTCGTCGAAGCCAAGTTCCCAGTCCATCAGGTCGGTCTCCATGCCATCTACGTTCCGGATGTCCATCCATACAAGCAAAGAAAGGTCCGTATTCTCAACGGTACCCATACCACTCTTGTACCGGTTGCCTATCTTGCCGGATTCAATGAAGTCAGAGAGTCCCTTCTCAACGAAGACATCAACAAGTTCATCTTAGGTGAACAGTCCGAGGAAATCGTTCCTACGGTCACCACCAAGGATGCCCAGAAGTTTGCCGATGATGTCCGTCAGAGATTCCTCAATCCATATGTCCATCATCAGCTCATGTCCATCGCCCTCAACTCCATCTCCAAGTTCAAGGAAAGAGATCTTCCGACCATGTTGGATGACTTCAACAAGGGCCTCATCCCATCCCATATGTGCTTTGCCTTTGCTTCCCTGATGAAGTTCTACCAGGGTTATCGTATCGTCGATGGCAAGAAGGAAGAAATCAAGCTTGCCGATACACAGACCTATCTCATCGAATTCGAGAGAATCTGGAAGGCATATGAAGCCAACAAGGACGTCCATGCCCTTGTCACGACCATCATGAAGAATGAGGAATTCTGGGGTAAGGATCTCACTGTGGTTCCACACTTCGTCGAAGAAGTCGAAAAGTGGATGAATGTCATCCTTACAAGCCCAACCCATCTTGATGCCGTCAAGACTTTCCTTGCCAAGTAAATAGAAAACATTTGCATTATGAATGACTTCATTAAGATCAATCCAAAAGATGATGTCATCGTTGTTCTGAAGGATTTCCATAAGGGGGATGTCGTCAACGGCATCACCCTTTTGGATGATATCCGCATGGGACATAAAGTCGCTCTCCATGACATGGAGAAGGGACATCATCTCATCAAATACGGAAACGTCATCGGCGTTCTGAGCGAGGATGTGAAGAAAGGTAACTGGATTCACTCCCATAACCTTCATACTTCCCTTGAGGAAGGTGAACCGACCTATCATTATGACAGGCATCTTTCCGACCTTCCAAAGCCGGTCAACAGAACCTGGAAGGGATTCCTCAGGGAGGATGGAAGAGCTGGTACGAGAAATGACCTTTATCTTCTTCCGACCGTTGGATGCATCAACAACATCCTCGAGGACATCAAGGAAGAATTTTTAGGCAGACATCCTGAGATGAAGGGAAGAGTCAAGGTTCTTTCCCATCCATATGGATGCTCCCAGTTGGGTGATGACTTGCACAATACAGCAAAACTTCTTGCCGGATTGGCCCACAATCCGAATGCCGGCGGTGTCTTGATCGTCGGACTTGGCTGTGAGAACAACAGAATGGTCGATTTCCTTGAAATCCTGGGCGAAGTCGACGAGAAGAGAGTCAAACACTATCTCTGTCAGGAACACGAGGATGAAATCGGATATGGCCTTGGCCTTGCCGAGGAAATCTATTCCGTCATGAAGGATGACAAGAGAACTGAACTCCCACTTTCCAAGCTTACCCTCGGTCTTAAGTGCGGTGGCAGTGACGGATTCTCCGGCCTGACCGCCAATCCACTTGTCGGCCTTGTCAGCGATATTGTCGGTGTCAGTGGCGGAAAGGTAGCATTGACGGAAGTTCCGGAAATGTTCGGTGCCGAGCAGATGCTCATGAATAGAGCCAAGGATGAGGAGACCTTCCATAAGGTTGTTGCCCTCATCGAGAACTTCAAGGCCTATTATGCCAGAAACAATCAGCCATGTTATGAGAACCCATCCCCAGGAAACAAGGATGGTGGAATCACCACATTGGAGGAAAAATCCAATGGCTGTGTCCTTAAGGGCGGTGATCTTGAAATCGATGACGTCCTTGATGTCGGAGATAGGATCAAGGCTGAGAATCTTACCCTTGTCAATGGTCCGGGAAACGACCTTGTCGCTTCCACGAACCTTGCCGCTGCAGGATGCAACATCATGTTCTTCACCACTGGACGTGGCACCCCGTTCGGATGTGTCATCCCAACCATCAAGGTTGGTACACAACATCGTGTTTCCACATTTAAAAATGATTGGATTGACTTCGATGGTGGTAAAATGTTGGACGAAGATATTTATGCCGTCCGTGATCAGTTGCTGGATCTCTTGATCAGGATTGCCTCTGGCGAGGAAAAAGCCAAGGCAGAAAGAAGTGACAGAGGTCTTGTCGCACTCTTCAAGACTGGTGTAACCCTATAGGAGAAAAACTAAAATGAAAGAATTCTTAGGTGATGACTTCCTTCTCGATTCCGATTTGGCAAAGAAACTCTACAACGAGCATGCCAAGAAGATGCCGATTTTCGATTTCCATTGCCATCTTGTCCCAGAACAGATTGCCAATGACTATCATTTCAAGTCCATCACGGAAGCCTGGCTTGGTGCCAATGGCTATGGTGACCACTACAAGTGGAGACTTATGAGAGAAATGGGTGTTCCGGAAGATTACATCACAGGTGATAAGTCTGACTGGGAAAAATTCGAGAAATATGCAGAATGCATGCCATATTTCATCGGCAACCCAATCTATGAGTGGACACATCTCGAACTGAAGACCTATTTTGGCATCCATGAGCCACTTTGCCCAAAGAATGCCAAGAAGATCTTTGATGAATGCAATGAGAAGCTCAAGACCCTTTCCGCAAGAAAGATGATGGAGCTTAATAATGTTGCCACGGTCTATACTACCGATGATCCGGTCGATGATTTACATTGGCATGAGGTCATGGCAAAGGATTCCACGCTCAAGACCAAGGTCTGCCCAGCTTGGAGACCTGACAAGGCCATCAATGTCGAAAGAGATACCTTCATTCCATGGGTCAAGCAGCTTTCCAAGGTCACTGGCAAGGAGCTTAACGATCTCAATGCCTTCCTCGCTGCCATCGACGAGAGACTTGAATTCTTCGTCAACCATGGCTGTACCGCCTCTGACCACGCTCTTGACGTCCTTCACTTCAAGAAGGCCACCTATGAAGAGGCCAATGCCATCTATCTCAAGGGATTGAAGGGCGAAGCCATCTCCTTCGAGGAAGAAGACATTTACAAGGGATACGTCATGCTCCATCTTGGCAAGATGTATCATAAATACAATATGGTCCAGGAATACCATATCGGTGCCTTGAGAAACAATTCCCTTCGTAACTACAAGAGAATTGGTGCCGATACCGGTTATGATGCCGTCGAGGACAAGGATTGTGCCGAAAAGCTTTCTGCCCTTCTCTGTGCCCTTGATGAGACTGACGAACTTCCGAAGACCATTCTCTTCACCCTCAATGAAAAGGACTATATCGTCCTTGCCACGCTCAAGAATTGCTTCCAGGGTGGCATGAAGGGCAAAATCCAGCTTGGTACTGCCTGGTGGTTCAATGATCATTTCGATGGCATGGAAGCCCAGATGAAGAAGCTTTCCGCTGATGGACTTATCTCCTGCTTCGTCGGTATGCTTACCGATTCCAGATCCTTCTTGAGCTATCCAAGACATGATTACTTCAGAAGAGAGATGTGCAACTTCCTTGCCAATCTCGTTCTTTCCGGCAGATATCCGGATGATGAAGAGACCTTAGGCAAGATCGTCGAAGACATCTCCTACAACAACGCAAACGAATACTTCAAGAGATAATCTCTGATTTGATTCAAACAAAAAGCATGTTTCCGGTCTGTACGGAAACATGCTTTTTTGAATGTTGTCATTCGTTTTCTTCGTCTTCCAGGTTATTTCTCAGTTCTTTTATGACCTGTGTATATTTTTCAGGCAATGTCGTGTTCATTTTGTTGTATGTCCAATTGACACGGCCTTCTTTTCTTGGATATTCCTCGAATCTTGCTGTCCTTGTTCGATTCACATCAGACCAGTCATGGAATCCGAGTGAAGAAATATGTTCGTCATACTGACAATAGGCAAAGACAGCTTTTCCATAGTCTCTCCATGGTCTTGCAAGGTAGATGGACTCTTCCCTGATTCCATTCTCATGCATGAAATGGCACTGATAGAAGAGATAACCGAAATCATCTTTCAGGGAATGCGAGGGAGCGACAACATATGTCTTCTCCCTTTTGTCTTTCACTGTGATCATGTTGCAGTTGTCAAAGACGGCTTTGCCAGCCCCGAAGATGAAGTCCACGCTTCCATATATGTCACACTTGTGGAAATAGTTGATTGGGTTTCCGTCATAATATCTTTCATCCTGGGGAAGAAAGTCGATATACCTTGTGCAGAGGTCATCAGGAAGAGGACCGACGAAGAGGGTATCCTGAGTGGAACGGAAATCGCAGTTCAGGAAGAGATTGTCATCACCATAGACACCGACGGCAACTTCCTGTCCTTTTGTTTCCGGGTTTCCCGAGATGTTGTCGATTCTCAGGTTTTCGAATATGTTGTGGCTGCCGGTTATCTTCAGAGCGGCTGTCTTCCAGGTGGTCAGTTCATTTCCATCTTCATCCAGTTTGTTTGCGTATAGGTCAGAGGCGAGTTTTCCTTTCAGGGATACGATACGGAAATAGGAGTAGGGGAACTTGAGATTCAGAATCTCGTTCTCCATACCTTTTATATATATGGTGAAGGGTTTGTCGGGATATTGGAATCTCAGCGTCTGGCATAATAGGACCATTTCCTGATAGGATGAAACGGTGTATTCGCCGCTGTTTTTGAAAAAAGACTTGGAAATCATGCTACCCTCCCTCAATGAAATACCTTATTATTATAATTAAAGAAAGAGAGAAATCATATTATGAGTCTAAAAGTCGGAGTGAGAGCACATGATTTGGCTGACAAACAGACCATTGAGGAATTGTGCAAGGCAGTAAAGGAATTCAATCTGGAGAACATCCAGCTGGTCTTTCCAAAGGCATTGAAGGATTATTCCTATGATGATTCCTTTGTCGGGCATGTAAGGGATGTTCTTGCAAATGAGAAAATCAATGTCAGCATGCTTGGAGCCTATTTCAATCCTGTCCATTCCCATAGGGATGTCGTGGAAAAGGGAATTGAGAACTTCAAGGCAAATCTCAGGATAAGCCATGCGTTCATGGAACGCCCTCCGGTAGGAAGCGAGACGGGTTCCTACAATGATTCTCCATGGATCTATGTCCCGAAGAATCAGACCGAGGAAGGATATCAGGAGACAAAGAAGGTCTTCTCAGACCTGAAGGATTATGCTGAATCCATCGACAGCGACATGATCATCGAGTCTGCCTGGGGTCATGTCATCTATTGCTATGAGCAACATGCAAGGCTTCTTCAGGAACTCAATTCCGATCATGTGTTTGCCACGATTGATCTGTTCAACCTTCTCTACGAAGGAAACTTCGACAAGAGGGATGAGATATTCGATGGTGCCCTGAAGACCTTGGGAAACAAGATCAAGATTCTTCACATCAAGGATGCCGACGTCATCGACGGCAAGCTTGTCCAGCTGGCTCCAGGTGATGGAAAGTTCCACTATGGCTTCATGATTGACTGTGCCAGGAAGTATTGCCCGGATGCGACATTGGTCTTTGAAGGCGTGAAGAAGGATAAGATTCCACAGGCTCTGGAAATACTGAATAAGTCATTGTGAAAGACCACTTGTGTCGTTCTTTTGACCACTGATACTTGAAAAAAAGAATTTTGCAAAGTAAGAATTGCAATCTATTCTTGCAAAAACTTGTATACAAGAAAACGCTTTGTCAAGAAAATATTTAAAGAATTTATTCGTCAAAATGCCGATGATTTCGGCATTTTTTTGATTTGAGGAAATAGTTGTCATAAATATTTTTGTCCTTGTGGTACAATAGGTGTAAGCGATTTCAGCTGTTAAAAGAATTGCAAACAAAATGACCAAACAAACCTATCGACTTATTGACTTGCTTATTTTCACTGCCATCGCTTGTGTTGTCGAGTGCGTAAACGTACTGATCTTCAATCTCATGAAGTTCACGATCGGCAAATATGAGTTCAGCCAGGTGTACACGTTGTCTTTCGCCTTGGTGCTCGGAATGATTGCCATCTATCGTTGGAACGCATACGGACTTGTCGTCGCTCCCATTGCCGGTGCCTGCTCGATATTGTGTCGACAGTTCCTCGGTCAGGCGGTGACGATGAACCTCTGGCTCAGTTACTCTGTCGGAAACTTGGGCTTGATCGTCTGTCTCTTATTTTTCCACAAAAGGGACAAGGACAAGCTTCGATGTGATAAAGGAATAATGTTCCTTTATTATCTGGCCGGTTTCTTCACGGTGGAACTGATCAGGGCAATTTGCCAAATCGGAAGTGCGGATTATTGGATCCTGCTTCTCAATTATGTCTCATTCGATATGCTCAACATCGTCTTTGGCGGTGTCGTGTTCTTCATTGCGCTGAGACAGAACGGTTTGGTGGTCGATATGGATCTGTATCTCATCCATCTCCAGGAGGATAAGAAGAAGGTATCCGGTAAGGACTTCGCAAGCAAGAACATCAACATCAGCATGGAAGAACTTGCTGAAGCTGATGAAATCAACGAAGCGGCAATCCTTGATGGCGGAACACTTTCGACCGAAGATCTGCAAAAGATGGAAGATGATAGACGAAAATTCGAAAATAGGGAAAGCAAGTTCGATAAGGAGAACAAAGAGTTCGAAGCCTATCGAAAAGCTAAGGAGGCAAAACATGGCAGTCGCTAAATCATTACCTAAAGCAACTGAAGAAGAAATCCAGTCCATGGAGAGAGGCTACTGGAGAGAAAAGTTCCACAGCATCTTATCCGATTGGAGGTTGTACTTACTATTCTTCCCGCTCTTCTTCTTCCTTATCGCATGGAAGTATCTTCCTATCGCATCCATGGTCGTTTCCTTCAAATACCTGGAAATCGATTCATCCTTCGGTGGTGGTACCTTCACATCCGATTTCATCGGATTTGATTCATTCCTGTATCTGTTCAAGACAGTTGACTTCTGGTCAGCGTTCAGAAATACCTTCGCGCTGAGCTTCTATGGATTGGTCTTCGGCTTCCCGTTCCCAATCATCCTGGCTCTCTTCTTCTCTGAAATCAGATGCAAATGGTTCAGAGCCGTCGCGCAGGTCTTCTCCTACCTCCCGAAGTTCATCTCCATCGTCGTCATGACCACCTTGCTCAGTATGTTGCTCCAGTCCTCCAATGCTGAATATCATGTCAGCGCTGGTCCGATTGCCGCCATCTTCGAAGCGATGGGCGTTCAGAAGATGATCACTCAGCCGGGAGCATTCAGATCCATCTTCACCGTTTCCGGTATATGGTCTGATGCAGGTTATGGTTCCATCGTCTACTTCGCCGCCATCTTGGGTATCTCACCGACAAGCTATGAGGCAGCCAAGATCGATGGCGCAAACAAGATGCAGCAAATCAAATATGTCACCTTCCCTGGTATGGCTCCGACACTCATCATCATGTTGATTCTCAAGATGGGTCAGCTTCTTACGATCGGTTATGAAAAGGTCTACCTGTTACAGCAGCTCGGATGTTCCTACGTCACTTCCGAAACTGTCTCCACCTATGTCATCAACAAGATCATGGGTCAGGCTGGTATGAACCAAGGTATCGGTGCCGCTGCAGATATGTTCAATTCGCTCCTCTCCATGCTCTTGGTCATCGGCTCCAATAAGATTTCAAGAAAAGTCTCTACGACTTCACTCTTCTAAGGAGGTTAACATGGCAAATATAAAAACCGCAAAAGGCCTCAATAGAAATATTAAGGGTTCTTCAGGAAGTAACCAACTTGATGCTTCCGAAATCATCTTCAAGGTCATCGCATATACCTTCATCGGTATCTTTGCATTATTGTGTCTCTATCCGTTGATTTACGCCTTGTCTGCTTCCATCTCCTCTGGTGAGGCTATGTTGGAAGGTAAGGTTGTTCTCTTCCCGATAGGCTTCCAGATTGATGCTTTCAAGGATGTCGTCTATAACAAATCCTTCTGGATCTCCTACTGCAACACCTTCTTCGTCACTGTCTATGGTACTGTCTACTGTATGGGTCTTTCCATCATGGGCGCCTATGCACTCAGCAAAAAGAGACTCTATGGTCATAAGCTCTTCAACTTCCTTCTCATCTTCACAATGTGGTTCTCTGCCGGTGTCATTCCGATGCATCTCAACTATCAGAGCACCAGAAGCATCCTTACCAGCATGGGTATCGTTGACCAGAAGTGGTTGATTGTCATCGCCATGGGTATGGCTGCATTCAACATCATTCTTCTCAGAAACGCATTCGAAAGTGTTCCAAAGGAAATCGAGGAAGCTGCCACCGTCGATGGTGCAAACGACTTCCAGATCATGTCCAAGATTTATGTTCCGATGAGTAAGGCTACCGTTGCCACTGTCGCATTGTTCTATGGTATCTCCAGATGGAATGGTTACTTCTGGGCAATGAAGGAAGTTGACAACGCATACGATCTTCCTCTTCAGGTCATCATTCAGACTCAGATTTCGAACATGCAATCCGAAGCTGCTGAAAATGGTGCATCCTTGATCAATGGCGTATATACGACTCAATCCTTGATTTACGCAATGATCATCTTCGCCATCATTCCGATTCTTATCATCTACCCGTTCATCCAGAAGTACTTCGCTGCTGGTGTGAACCTCGGTGGTGTCAAGGAATAGTTACGATACGATAAGGGAAGTATAAAAATAGGATTTACATAGGGGGAAAACAAATGAAATCCAAAAAATTAGGTTTGAGCTTCATGGCTCTTGCTGCTACCTGTGCCGGTATGGTTGGTTGTAAGGCAACCGAAACATCATCCGTTCCTGCCAGCAACAACACTGAAGAAAAAGTAGAACTCACGATGTCCGTCTACTATGACAACAACGACAGACATATGAAGTTCATCGAAGGCGCCGCCGCCACATTGCCATATGCTTCTGTTGATGGCAATTCCTATAAGGCCGGTGACTTCAAACCGGTCTGGAAGGCAATCCAGAAGAATCTCAACATCAAGATCGATGACGTCTCTCCGACTGGTAAGGTTTCCATCAAGGATAACTTCTCCACTTTGGTTTCTCAGGCTTTCAAGGCAAACGACAAGGAAGTCAACATCGCTCAGGGTAACTCCGATCAGATTCTTTCTGAAGGTACCACCAAGGGCACCATCCTCGACCTCAATGCCTATCTTGATCAGATGCCTAACTTCAAGAAGTTCCTCGATGACAACCCGGTCGTCAAGAAGACCATCTCTGCCGCTGATGGCAAAATCTATTATGCTCCATACTTCGATGGTTATGAAGATCTCGAAAGAATGATGATGCTCCGTCAGGATTGGGTTGAGAAACTCCTCGATGGCGAACTTCCGACCACTTTGGATAGCACTGCTGTTTCCTCAAAGTATCAGCCATTCTATACCACTGACATCAATTCCACTGTGGAT
>CAVJFW010000043.1:0-10345 GCA_963648975.1 bacterium
ATTTTATGATTCTATAAATTCCACTTTTGATGAATGTTTTGATTTCTTTGAATCATAACTGATTCCAAGAAGTAGAACTTTACCTTTATAGTTAGCCAAAGAATTGAAGTATTCTTTTTCTTTTATTTGAGATATAGCATCATCAGAGTCGAATCAACTTTAAGTTCAACAATAAATGGAATATGATTACTGTCTTTAGGTATAAAAAAGATATATAACTTCTACCTAAGGTAGACGTGTCTAGGACAGTCACAAGAATCGAAAAAGCAGGAAACCATCGAGGGTTCGCATTTCATTTAGAAGGAAATATTCTTGCGATTGCCATAACCTGTTATCACTTTCCTTGTATCAAAATACTATATTTATTAAAATATAGAGACGTTTGAAAATATAGTTTTTACATACTTTTGGAGGACGATATGGAAAGCTTAAAGATTGAAAACATTTCCTGCGAAGCCGAAGGAAATCAGATTCTGCATGACTGCTCTATCGAAGTGAAGAAAGGCGACTGTGTCGCCCTTCTTGGCCCAAACGGACATGGTAAATCCACACTTCTCAATGTCATCATGGGAAACCCAAGATACCAGGTGACCAAAGGTAGTGTCTCCTTTGATGGAGATGATCTTTTGTCTCTTACTGTCGATGAGAGAAGCAAGAAAGGTATTTTCATGAGCTTCCAGAATCCTCCGGATGTCCCGGGTGTCGTCACCATGGATTTCTACAGGGCAATGCTCAATGCCAGACTTGAGAAACCAATTTCCCTTCTCAAGTTCTATAAGGCAACACAGGATTCCTATAAGAAAGTCGGACTTGATTCCGATATGGCAAGTCGTCATCTGAATGAAGGCTATTCTGGTGGAGAGAAGAAGAGAAACGAAATACTTCAGATGGTTCTTCTCAATCCGAATCTCGTTCTTTTGGATGAGATTGATTCCGGTCTGGATGTCGATGCCTTGAAGACGATAGCATCTGTCATCAATGAAATGAAGGAAAAAGGAACTACCTTCATCATCGTCTCGCATTATGACAGACTCTATGATCTCGTCAATGTCAACAGGACTGCTGTCGTCGTCAATGGAAGAATCGCCCTTGAAGGTGATGAATCCATTGCCAAGAGAATCTCCAAGGAAGGCTATTCCTTCCTTGAAAAGGAATACGATATCAGTATTGAGAAGAATGAGAAAAAGGCCAATTCCGTCTCCATCGGTTCCTGTGGTGTGAAGCAGGTCATCAATAAATAATCATGAACACGCTTTTTTTGGAACCTGAGTCCTTATCCATGGATAAGGTGATATCAGAGGATACAACCCTGAGATTCTTCTTTTCCGAAGCCAAATATGGAAAGTCACAGAATCTGACCTTCACTGTCGAAGAAAACCAGACATTGGATTTTACGATGGTTGATTTTTCTGATGCTGACATTGAACTGAATGTTGACATAATTCTGAAAAGAGGTGCAAAGGCCATTGTTTCGTTAGCCAGTATCGGATTTGCCTCTACAAAGAAAGTTTTCCATATGAATGTCCTTCACTCTGAAAGTGACACTTATTCCCGTGTAATGATGAGTGGAATAAATACCGGAGATGGTATATTGAGATTCTTGGGCAATTCCCATATCGTCAATGGTGCCCATCGTTCCGACACAAGGCAAGAGGGAAAAATCACGAATCTTTCCTCTCTTTGCAAGAGCGAAGTTTCTCCCGCCCTGCTCATCAAGGAAAATGATGTCTCCGCAAGTCATGGTGCAGCCTTGGGCGCCTATAATCCTGATCAGCTTTTCTACCTCATGAGCCGTGGTCTTTCTTCCTTGGAAGCAAAGAAATTGATTACGTTCGGTACGCTTCTTCCGATCATCGAAAAACTTGAGGACAGTAAGCTTGTCGAAAAGGTGAAGAATTCCCTGGAGGCTCTTGAGATATGAGTCTGAATCCATATGAAATCAGAAAGGATTTTCCGATGTATGACAGACATGACGGAAAATTCAAGGATAAGCCTTTGGTCTATCTGGATAATTCGGCTACGACATTCAAACCATATTCCGTGATTGAGGCAGTCAATCATTATTATATGGACATCACTGCCAACACAAGACGTGGTGATTATTCGCTTGCACATGAAGCGGATGTCGCTTTTGATGATGCCAGAAAGGTTGTTGCACGTTTCATCAATGCATCCTCTGCTGACGAGGTCATTTTTACCAGTGGTGACACAGAAGGACTGAATGAAATCGCCTACGGTCTTATTCCGTTGTTAGGGAAAGATGATGAAATCGTCCTTACTCAGTCTGAACATGCTTCCAATGTCCTTCCATGGTTTTCCGTTAGCAAAATCACCGGTGCGAAAATCAAATACATTCCTCTGGACGAAAAGGGAATGGTAACCAAGGATGGACTGTTGAAAGTCATAGGCCCAAGGACCAAGATTGTTTCTGTCGCTTCCGTGTCCAATGTCATGGGATTCAAGGTCAATGTCAAGGAATTGGTCATGGTTGCCCATCAATATGGCGCCATATATATCGATGATGCCGCTCAGTCCGTTGCTCATATGAAGACGGATGTTCAGGACAGCGATGTCGATCTGATGGTCTTTTCCGGCCATAAGATGGTTGGACCTACCGGAATCGGCATTCTGTATGGAAAAATGTCTGTCCTTGAAAAGATGACACCTCTTCTCTATGGAGGTGAGATGAATGCGAGATTCCATTCCGACATGTATCTTTCCTTGGATGACATTCCTTATCGTTTTGAGGCCGGTACACAGAATGTGGCCGGTGTGCTTGGTCTTGCCAGTGCCTGTCGGTATTTGGAGAAAATTGGATTTGACAACATCGAAGAACATGAAAAGTCACTTAGAAGACTTGCAATAGATGGACTTAGGAAGAACGGAAATGCCATCATCTACAATGAGGAAGCCGACACTGGTATCATCACATTCAACATAAAGAATGTGTTTGCCCAGGATGTGGCGACTTATCTGTCTCATAAAGGTGTCTTTGTCCGTTCCGGTACCCATTGTGCGAAGATTCTGCCAGAATTCCTGCACGTTGATTCCACAGTCCGTGCATCCTTATATTTCTACAATACGAAGGAAGATATTGAGGCTTTCGTCAAAGCCTGTTCCACAGCGGAGGATTTTCTAGATGCCTTTTTCGATTGACAATCCGGAGATGATGAGGGAAATCATCGTCGATCATTATCAGAACCCAAGAAATTTCCAGGAAATTTCTGATGACAGATATATTACCATCCATATGGACAGTGCTTCCTGTATCGATGACATCTATGTACATGTCTTAATTGAGGATGGCATTGTAAAAGACTGCAAATGGCATGGAAAAGGCTGTGCCATATCTACGGCATCCACATCCATCATGAGTGAACTCATCGTTGATAAAACCGAAAAGGAAGCCAATGACATCATGACTGAATTCAACAAGATGCTTGCCGGTGAGGATTTCGATGATGAGGTTCTTGGCGAAGCCATCTGCTTCATGAACGTCAACAGACAGCCAAGTCGAATCACCTGTGCGAATATTTCCTGGCGTGGCTTGCAGAAAGCTTTTATTGAAGAGGAGAAGAAAGAACATGGACATTAATTCGGAAAAAGAATTGCTCGATGATGATTCCAGGGCACAATACGAATTCCGTGACAAGGATGTCGCCATTTTCAGGACGGAAAAAGGCCTAAATGAGGATACGGTCCGTGAGATTTCCAAAATCAAGAAGGAACCTGAGTGGATGCTTGATTTCCGTCTTAAGTCACTGAAGGAATTTTTCTCTCATCATCAGCCTGGATATGGGCCTAGTCTTGATTTCATCGATTTTCAGGATTATACCTATTACACCAGAATCAGTGACAAGGTTGCCGACAACTGGGAAGAAGTTCCGGATACCGTCAAGGATACCTTTGATAAGCTTGGTATTCCTCAGGCGGAACAGAAATTCCTTTCCGGTGTCACTACGCAATATGAGTCGGAAGCTGTCTATAGCAACATGTTAAAGGAAGTCAATGACAAGGGTGTCGTATTCCTGGATATGGATTCCGGCCTCAGGGAATATCCTGAGATCGTGAAGAAATATTTTGGAAAGCTTGTTCCACCCCAGGACAATAAATATGCAGCTCTCAACAGCGCCGTATGGTCAGGCGGAAGTTTCATCTATGTTCCCAAGGGCGTAAAGCTTGACAAACCGTTGCAGTCCTATTTCAGAATCAACAACAAGAGGTCCGGTCAGTTTGAGAGAACTCTCATCATCGTCGATGATGATGCAGAACTCAATTATGTAGAAGGCTGCACCGCTCCTATGTACTCCCAGGAATCCCTACATGCGGCCATCGTCGAGATCTTTGTCGGAAAGAGAGCAAAGATGAGATATACAACGATTCAGAACTGGTCCAACTCCATTCTGAACCTCGTCACCCAGAGAGCCATTGTCGAAGAGGATGGGCTCATGGAATGGGTTGATGGCAACATCGGTTCCAAACTCTGCATGAAGTATCCCTGTTGTGTCTTGAAAGGAGACAGAGCCAAAGGTTCGACTATTTCTGTCGCAGTCGCATCAAAAGGTCAGTTCCAGGATACCGGTGCCAAGATGATTCATCTTGGTAAGGATACATCCAGCAACATCATTTCCAAATCAATTTCCAAAGATGGCGGAACTGCCAATTTCAGGGGAATGATTTCCATCGCCAAAAACGCCACGAATTCCAAGGCTCATGAGGAGTGCGATACCCTCATCATCGATGATCATTCCTTTTCCGATACGATTCCGAACAATTCCGTCGACAATGCCAGCAGCTACCTCGAACATGAGGCCAGCGTTTCCAAGATCAACGAAGATCAGCTCTTCTATCTGATGAGCAGAGGTTTGACCAAGTCTCAGGCCACCCAGATGATCGTCATGGGATTCCTCGAACCATTTGCCAAGGAACTTCCGATGGAATATGCCGTCGAACTCAATCAGCTGATCAAGATGGATATGTCAGGATCCATAGGTTAAATGTTAAACTCCATTACCAACGAATATGATGTCATCGTCGTCGGTGGCGGGCATGCCGGAACGGAAGCCTGCTATGCGACAGCCAAGATGGGCCTTAAGACCTTGATGGTCTGCCTTAACTTTAAGATGGTCAGCAATATGCCATGCAATCCTCATATCGGAGGTTCTGCCAAAGGCATCGTCGTCAGGGAAATCGATGCGCTTGGCGGAATCATGGGAAGAATGGCTGACATGAAAGGCTCACTTCTTCAGATCAAGGAACTGAACACTTCCAAGGGTCCTGGTGTCAGATGTCTCAGGGCTCAGGAAGACAAAATCCAATATCCACGAAACGTTCAGGACTTTCTTCTTACAGTTGAAAACCTTGACATCGTGGAAGATGAAGTGAAGTCCTTGGACATCAAGGAACATGTCACAAGAGGTGTCGTCCTTGAAAACAGGGGATATGTCAGATGCAAGGCCATCATCCTTGCGACCGGAACACATATGGAATCAAGGATTCTTCGTGGTCATGTGATCACTCAGGAAGGACCCGATGGTGAAAGACCAAGCCATGGTTTATCTGCATCGATTGCATCCCTGGGCCTTAATCTCTTACGTCTGAAGACAGGAACTCCACCACGCCTTGACCCCGACAGCATCGACTTTTCCATTCTGAAGCCGGAATATGGCATGGAAGGTCATTATGCTTTTTCCTATGACACCACGGAATTCATGAAACTTGAGGACATGGTTCCCTGTCATCTTACCTATACAAACGAAAAGACACATGAAATCATCAGACAGCATCTTTCTGAATCAGCAATGTATGGCGGAATCGTCAAGGGTGTAGGTCCGAGGTATTGTCCGTCAATCGAAGACAAGGTTGTGAGATTCTCTGACAAGCCAAGGCATCAGCTTTTCCTTGAACCGGAATCTCTGCATATGAAATCGATTTATGTTGATGGTCTTTCCACATCCATGCCTGTTGAGGTCCAGGAAGAAATCGTCCATTCCATCGCCGGACTGGAACATGCCCGTTTTTTGAAATATGCCTACGCCATCGAATATGATTCGCTTGAGCCTTCCCAGCTGACACATACGCTTCAGGTCCGTGACTATCCTGGATTATATGTCTGTGGACAGATAGCTTCGACTTCCGGATATGAGGAAGCCGCCGCCTTGGGCCTTATGGCAGGCATCAACTGTGGCTTATATCTCATGAACAGAGATCCATTGATCCTGAAGAGGGATGAGGCCTATATCGGCATCATGATCGACGACATCGTGACAAAGGGTACGAAGGAACCATACAGACTTCTTTCCAGCAGAAGTGAGTTCAGACTCATCACGAGAAGCGACAATGCAGACAGCAGACTTTCCGGATATGGATATGAAGTCGGACTGAATTCCAGGGAAAGATATCAAAGACTCCGCCAGCATGGAGAAAACGTGAGTCAGGCAATATCCATCCTTGAATCCCATCAGGTTGCCTCGAATCAGAAACTCCAGGACTATATCATGTCTTTGGGATTCCCAAAGCCGAATGGCAATGAGACACTGAAGAATTCCCTGAGAAGACAGAATGTGACCTATAAAGGACTATATGACTGTGTCGATTTTCTTCCTCCTTTGGATGAACTTGAGTCATTCAAATGTGAGACTGAAGTGAAATACGAAGGCTATATCATTCAGGAAAGAAAGGAAGCGGAAAGACGAAAATCCTATGAGGAACTTCGTCTTCCGACGGATCTTGATTATCTACATATCGATGGACTTTCCCTTGAGGCCAGGGAAAAACTGAATCTTCTTAAGCCTTCCACCTTGGGTCAGGCAAGCAGGATCACCAATGTCCATCCCAGTGACATCGATGTTCTTTCCTTCTATGTAAGACATAGGAATTACAGATGAAAAAAAGTCGATGGACAGTTGTCCATCGGCTTTTTCAGTCTTCGATTTTCTGTGGATTGAGGAACGAGTTCTCAAGAGGAGAGATGAGCCTTGCGTTGACATAGCATTGCTTGAGGGTGAGAATCGTCTGTCCCTGGTAATTTCCGCTTGGAGTCTTTTCTATCAAAAGGACAGCTTCGACCGTATCCTTGTTGGTGAATTCCAAAGGTAACATCAATGACATTACGTTTCTTGTCGGGAAGAAGGATGGCAAAGCGTTCCTATAATCATAATTCACCATTCGAATGGCCTTGGAAATGCTGGATTCCAATGAGATTTTAAGCAAAAGGAACAAGGTATCGTTCTTTTCGAGGCATTTCTCAAATTTGGAAAAAAGTTTTTCCTTGATGTAAGGGGACTTTTCCTTGTCAATCTGATCGATGATCTGCTTTTCTTCCTTGAATGGAAGAACCAGATTGCGAAGGAATTCCATCGGGAATCTGTCGATGTTGTCAAGGATGATATGCCTGACGTCCGTATGTATGTCAGAGTTTGAATCGAAGATAAGCTGTTCAGGTGATGTTATGTAGGTGGCCTTCAAGGGAAGTGGATTGAAATGTTCGACGATGATTTTGCCAAGTCCCTGACCTGCAGAAACACTGAACCCCTGAAAGATATATTCCTGACTTATCCTGGAAGATGTGTTTCTGATCAGAATTGCATAGATGTCTTCGTATTCCGGACTCTTGAGACCGGTATTGAAGCAGGCAAATCCGGTTTTCTCATCGAACATAAGTTTGTTCTGGGCATTGATCTGATAGAACGTATACTGAAGATATATCTTCAGGATGATGTACCTGTCCTTGGAATTGTGGTAACACCATCTTTCCTTTCGGGCAATGGAAGATAGCTCTTCGAGGCTTTTCTCGTAATCCTCAAAATAGATTCTGTCTGCAAAGCAGTCTTTCGCCTTTTCCTTGTCTGATCCGATGAAATTGAGATAATAGGAATATCCGGAACCTCTTGCAGCTTTCCTTATGGAAGCGATGATCTGTTCGCCATCCTTGGAACTGAAGGACAATGGAAAAGTATATGCGTCATCCCTCTGTCTGAAGGAATTCTTCTCATAAGCTTTTCTGTAGTCCGCATTGATGACATTCATGATCTCATCATTGTTCATTCCCACATAGGCAAATTCCTTTAAAGACAATAAAAGATTATTTGGAATGAAGAAACAGCCTTTTTTCGGAATCGGGAGATTCACTCGCTTCTCTTTTGACTGGGGTTTGTTGTTCTTCTTTTCGATGAAGTGGACATTGATTATGGATTTGTCCTTCTTGTCTTCCTTTAAAACGAGAGTTTCCTTGAATGCCTCAAGAAACTTTCTCATTTTCGGAAAGTCATATTTCTTATAGTCGATATGACTGTCCGTAAGGAATTTGGAGACAGAACTCAGGGAGTAATCCTTACCTGGTTGGAATTGGCTGAGAAGAAGCTCAGTGATCTTCCTTTTTTCTGCATCCGAAAACACGGAATTTTTCTTCTGCGTCGTCTTCTTTTTTTCTTTTTCACCATCAAAATGATGGAGTACTACAAAAACATCATTTGGATGCTTCTCGTCAGTTTCATAGGACAGGAATGTCAAATCATTGAGCAATGATTTCATTTTTTTATAACCATATTCCTGATATGAAAATTTCTTGTCATTGAGGTATAAAGCCAGAGTGGCAAGAGGAATTTTCTCTTCCTCCCGGAAACCGAGTTTGAGAAGATCGTAGATGTTTTCCTTGTCTTGCAAAGTTAACATGATTTTCTCTTTCTGTGTTTGGGTCAGAACACATGTGTATTATACTTCAAAAGATGAATATTGCATACAAAAAAGCCCAAAAAGGGCTTTTCATTCCAGATATTGTTCAAGAACCCGTTCGAATTCCTTCTCCGGGGAATCAGAATCCAAATCCCATCCATAAGGCTTGAATTCACCGGAAAATATAGATTCATAGAAATTCCCGAGTTCGCCGTCGAATAGAGATTCAGGATCTGACGAAGCAGAATGATAGACAAGGATAGGCATGACCTTGAATTTTTTTATGCTGGAGCGTTCAAGCTGTTCTTTAAGCCAAGGGAATTCCTCCAGGTAGTTCTTCTTTTTTGCATCTATGCCGAATACAAGAAGGATGAGAGAGTCTTCATCCAGAAGTGCCTTTGAAATTCTGTTGAGAGAATGGACCGATTGTATCCGGAATCGGATTTCATCAGCTTCGGAAGACAAATCCTCAGGATATGCGAACTGTAACATATTCATTCAGCCTTGTATTTTTCGACTTCACTGACAATATAATCGGATAATTTGTCTACTCCGATATCTATTTTTGCTGAGAGAGGGAAGAATACTGCATTTTTGTTCAGATCAAGGATTGATTTCTCAGCTTTGGCAATATTGAAGTCGAAGACCGAAAGTGCGTCAATCTTGCTGAAAACGAAAATGTCACCTTTTGTGAACATCAACGGATATTTCAGTGGCTTGTCATCTCCTTCAGGAATGGAAAGAATGACCATCTTCATCGATGCACCGGTATCAAACTCTGCGGGACAGACGAGATTTCCGATGTTTTCCAATATGATGAGATCAAGTTCATCCTCACCTAAGAAGGTGATTGCTTCATCCACCATCTTTGCATCCAGATGGCATTCACCGGATGTATGAAGTTGGATTGTCTTGACACCTGTCTTTTCCTTTATGGTTGACGCATCAACGATGGCATCCATGTCGGCTTCGATGACCCCGATTCTCATTTTTTTCTTTAGTCGGTTTATGAGATTGACAAGCAATGTCGTTTTTCCGGCTCCGGGAGACGACATGACATTGATGAGAAAGACCTTCTTTTCCTTCAGTCTCTTTCTCAATGTGTCAGCTCTCATGTCGTTGTTGGCAAAGACTGACTGCTTTACCTTGATTACTCTTGTGTTATCCATTTCTGTTGTCCTTTTCCATTAACCAAAATCTATAATATTTTTCTGAATTTTCGCCTAAAGGTAGGTCTTTCATCTTCTCTCCCAGTGATTCATATAGCGGGCAAAGGATACCTAGCATGGCTAAATTATTACATTCTTCTTCCTCATCCGTCATCATCGATTCGATGAATTGGCAACAATGAAGAACTTCCTTGTCATTGCCGCTTTCATGAATATAAAGAAGATAGGGAATGAATATTTCCTTATAGAAGAATGTAGATGGCGTATCCAAATCGAAGACACCATCCTTCATGGATTTATAATTTTCCTTCAGATAGGGAAATTCATCGATGAGCTTATGATTCAAAGGGTCGTGTTTCATGGTTACATTATACTATGAAAATGAATTGTTCGTGGTCATCTAACAATAAAAAAACTCCACTTTCATCAAAAAATGAAAGTGGAGAGAGCAAAAGGAATTTTATGTTGGAATTTATTAGCGGTTTAAATGTTTATAACAATAT
>CAVJFW010000044.1:0-9892 GCA_963648975.1 bacterium
GTTCAGATCGACTCCCTTTCCTGAAATCAGGATGGGGAGTTTTTCATAAACACGGGTTGTAACATTACAAAAACTTGAAATAAAACAAATCGATAATTATAATTAAAAAGCTTGTTTAATTTATTTTTATAGGAGAAATCAAAATGAAGCACACTTTTAAGAACGAAAATGGTCATTTGATTGCTGAGGTTTCCTTCGACAAGGCTGAGGTTTCCAAGGCATCTGATAAGGCTGTCAACAAACTGATTGCCAATGTCGTCGTACCTGGTTTCAGAAAGGGCAAGGCACCAAAGGACAAGGCAGTCAGATATCTTCACAATGAGGATGTCGCAAACGAGACCGTCAACGCACTTCTCAGACAGCTTGACAAGAACTTTGAAAGCGATGAGGAATTCTCTTCCTATGTCAAGGAAGGAAAGTTCGCACAGAACCTCCGTCCTGATGTCGCTTTGAGAAAGTTCTCTTCCGATGAAGCTGAATTCACTGTCACCTATTTCCTTGCACCATCCGTCAAGAAGCTTGGCGAATACAAGGGCTTGACCACCAAAGTCACCGAAAAGAAGGTTACTGCCAAGGATGTCGATGCCGAAATCAAGAAGTTGGCCATGGACAATGCCGAACTTGTTCCATCTGAAAAGGAAGCTGAGATGGGCGATACCGTCAACATCGACTTCACTGGTCTCATGGATGGCAAGCCGTTCGATGGCGGATCTGCAACATCCTTCGACCTTGAATTAGGTTCCAAGCATTTTGTTCCTGGTTTTGAGGAACAGTGTGTTTCCCATAAGGCTGGAGACAAATTTGATGTCTCTCTCACCATGCCAGACAACTATCCGGCACCTCTTACCAGCAAGCCAGTCGTCTTCAAGGTTACCCTCAATGCCGTCAAGAGCAAGGAAATCCCTGAAATCAACGATGAATTTGCCACTACTCTTTCCGGTCAGTATGTCAGCAAGGATTTGGCTGAACTCAAGGCCAAGGTAAAGGAAAACCTCACCAAGAAGGCTTTCGATACCTTCAAGACTGCCACCGTCAATGATTTGCTTCTTCAGGTCCGTGATGCTTCTGAATTTGATATTTCCACCGAATATGTCAACTCCATTCTTGCCCAGAGAAAGTCCCAGGACGAGAATCAGCTTGCACAGCAGGGGCTTTCCCTCGAAGAATATCTCAAGCTTGTCAACCAGACCATGGAACAGTATGAGGATACTCTCAAGACTGGACTTGAAGGCGAAATCAAGTCTTCCCTTATCTATGAGGCTCTTGCCAAGGCTGAATCCATCGCCGCTCCGACCAAGGAAGACATCGAAAAGCAGATTGGTTCTCCGATGGATGAATTCGTCAAGAATTTCGCCAACTATTTCAAGGCTCAGAAGATGTCCGATGAGCAGATCAATAATCAGATCAATGGCTACATCAATCAGGTTTTCTCTTCCATCATGACAGCCAATGTCCAGGCAAAGCTCCTTGAACTCAATGTTCCGGAACTTAACAAGAAGGAAGAAAAGAAGACGACAAAGAAGGCTGCTGCAACCAAGACTGAAGAAGTCAAGGAAGAAGCCAAGGCTGAATAATTCAAAAGGGGGTATCAAGCACCCCCTTTTCTTCTCTTTACGTTAGATTTAGCACTTGCACATTGACATTGCTAAATATGTTCTTCTATAATATACAGCAGTTTTGTGCTATTGAATCAGGAGGTAGATTTTATGGATACATATGCTCCAAGAAGAATTTCCATTCTTCCAAATCGTAAGAATGTCGGTTTGCCGGATGTCGAAATGACAATCCATGCCAGCAATGATTATGATATCAATCTTTTTTCCCGTCTGAAGCAGGGAGATGAATTTGTCATGTCCCTTTCCAATACGGACAATGCCTATGGCGATTTTGACAATCTCATCCTACCGGGTGTCAGGTCTACCGGTTGTCTCTGCAAGGTGATTTCCATCGAAAACGATGAAAACGGAACACTGAACTGCAAAGTCATGGGTAAACAGCCGGTTGATCTGATCGATTTCAATGTCGATGTCGTCTCCGGTACGGTCATGGCCAGCATGTCCAGCCACATATACTACGAGAGAGAAGATTCCAAAATATATGAGATGTTCGGAAAATTCACCGGTGACTATCTGAATCTCAGAAAGAAATATCCGCAGCTTCCAGAGCTTCCGGATTTCTCTCAGACTGTTCCCGAGGTGAAGAACATTCCTTACCATATCGCAGCCTTTTTGGGTACGAGCGAACTCACCAAGCAATTGATTCTCGAGGAAAAGGATCCTCTTGAGCAGTTCCGCCTTGTCATCAATGATCTTGACCGTTTCAACCTTGATTCCAAGATTGAATATGACATTCAGAGAAAAGTCTCGGAATCCATCGACAAGAATCAGCGTGAATACGTTCTTCGTGAGAAGATGAAGGTCGTCAAGGACCAGCTCAAGGAATTCGACGGCGGTGATACGATCGACAAGTTCGAGGAACTTCTCGACAAGAATCCTGAACTTTACCCGGAAAACATCCAGAAGAGAATCCGTTCTGAAATAACCAGGGTCAAGGCTCTTCCGATGGGAAGCCAGGAAATCGGTGTCGCAACCAATTATCTTGACCTTTTGACACATCTTCCATGGAAGGTTTCCTCCACGGACAATGATGATCTTGGGTCTGTGAAGAAGATTTTGGATGAGAATCATAACGGCCTTGAAAAACAGAAGGATCGTATTCTTCAGTATCTTGCCGTCAAGCAGCTGACGAAGTCCCTCAAGGCCCCTATTCTTTGCTTCTATGGTGCTCCAGGTGTCGGTAAGACGTCTCTTGCCATTTCCATCGCCAAGGCTTTGGGAAGAAAGTTTGTCAAGGTTGCCCTGGGTGGTGTTTCCGATGAGGCGGAGATCCGTGGTCACAGAAAGACATATATCGGTGCCATGCCAGGCAAGATCATCTCTTCATTGCAGAAGTGTGGCACGAACAACCCTGTATTCCTTCTCGATGAGATCGACAAGGTAAATGGTGGCGGATACCACGGTGATCCGGCAAGCGCACTGTTGGAAGTCCTTGATCCTGAACAGAACAAGAATTTCTCCGATAACTATCTTGACGAACCATTTGACCTTTCCAATGTCATGTTCATCTGTACGGCCAACGATGTCTCCAAGATTCCTGGCCCACTTTATGACCGTCTTGAGATGATCGAACTCAATACCTATACCAAGTTCGAGAAGGTGGATATTGCAAAGAATCACCTTATCCGTCTTGAGGAAAAGGACAATGGCATCAAGGAAGGCATGATGGAATGGACTGATGAAGCCCTGAATTACATCATCGAATTCTATACCATGGAAGCCGGTGTCCGTGAACTGAGAAGAAAAATCGGAACCATCGACAGGAAATTTGCCGTCGATTATCTGAGAAACAAAGGTGAGGATCATATCGTCGTCACTCCGGATGTCGTGAAGAAATATCTGGGAGCTGAGATATTTGTCCATGAGAGAAACATCAATGACTCCCAGGTCGGCGTCATCAATGGCTTGGCCTATACTCAGGCAGGTGGCGAGGTTTTGAAGATCGAAGTCAATACCTTCCCTGGTAAAGGACAGCTTATCCTTACGGGTAATCTTGGCGATGTCATGAAGGAAGCCTGCGAGACTGCCTTGTCCTATGTCAAGTCCATAGGACCTGATCTTGGTATCAACCCGGAATTCTTCAATTCCCATGATATCCATATCCATTTCCCGGAATCAGCCACACCTAAGGATGGCCCATCTGCAGGTGTTGCAACCGTCATGTGCATCATTTCCGCAATCTGCAAGGTCAGAATCCGCAATGATGTCGCCATGACCGGAGAAGTCGATCTCCGCGGCAATTCCATGCCAATCGGTGGACTCAGGGAAAAATGCAACGCAGCCGCCAGGGAGCATATAAAGACCGTCTTCATCCCGTATGAAAACGACAAGGACAAGAAGGAACTTCCAAAGGAAATCGCCGATGCCCTTGACATCATCGAAGTCAAAAAGGTATCCGATCTCTTCCGTGGCGTATATATGGAAGACATACTCTCCATGAAGGATGAGATAATGAAGGAAACTTCTCCAAAGACGGAGACGAATTCTTCGAAATCCAAGAGTGTGAAGAAAAATGCGTAAGATATCCTTTCAGAATGTTGAATTCGTGAAATCCGCCGTTGACCGCAAAGGATTTCTTCAGGATCATCCAACGGTGACTTTCATCGGAAGGTCCAATGTCGGAAAATCCACCCTGATCAACGCCCTTGTACAAAGAAAGAACTTCATGAAGACAAGTAAGACGGCTGGTCAGACGAACATGGTCAATTATGCCCTCATCGACAAGAGTATCTATCTAGCCGATGTACCGGGTTATGGCTTTGCCACATTCAAGCGTGATACCTTCGCCGGTCTCATGAAATCCTTCCTGGAGGAAAATCCTGGCTTGAAGAAGGTCTATCTTCTCATCGATTCGAGAAGACTTCTTCTTCCTGCCGATGATGAATTTGCCTCCTATCTCGATTCCCTTGGCATCGAATATGCCTTCATCTTCACCAAGACGGACAAACTGAACATGAGTGAAAAACACTATCTCGCCCTTCAGAAGGAAAAACTTGAAGGAAAACAGATGTTTGATGTCGGACTGAAGAAAGAGAACTTATATCAGATCATCCGTGATGACATCGTCAAGTCTACGACAGGGGCCTGAGGCTCCTGTTTTTTCTTGATTTTGCATTCGTGTTTACCTATAATTTCCTAAGGTGTTGAAAAGAAGGGGAAACCGATACATTTCCATAGAGAACCCAGGATGGTGGAAGCTGGGTGAAATGACTGTTTCCTGTCGTCTTGGAGCCTGGGAGGAATCCTCTAAGCGCCTACTTAGAAAGTCTTAGGCATATATAAGAGCGGAATATCCGAAGAGGGGTGGTACCGCGCAAATGAAAATTGCGTCCCTTCAAAATAAATTTTGGGGGACTTTTTTAATGAAGGAAATGGACAAGGCTTACGACCATAAGAAGGTCGAATCGGGCAAGGAACAGTTCTGGGAAGAAAATCATTATTTTGAGGCCATGAGAAAGGAAAATCTCGATAAGAAACCTTTCTCGATGATCGTACCGCCACCGAATGTCACCGGTATTCTCCATATCGGCCATGCCACGAATACGACGGTTCTTGACATCATCGCCAGATACAAGAAACTCAATGGCTATGATGTTCTCTTTTTGGCTGACATGGATCATGCCGGCATTGCCACTCAGGCCAAGGTTGAGGCCAAGCTCAAGGAAGAGGGCAAGAACAAATATGAACTGGGTAGGGAAGGATTCCTGAAGGAAGCCTGGAAGTGGAAGGAAGAACATGGCGATTATATCTCCAGGCAGTGGAGAGCCTTAGGCCTTTCCATGGACTACTCCAAGGAAAGATTCACCCTTGATGAAGGTATGTGTAAGGCAGTCAACAAGGTCTTCAAGAAACTTTATGATGAGGGACTGATTTATCGTGGTGAAAGAATCATCAACTGGGATCCTGTCCTGAAGACTGCACTTAGTGACATCGAGGTTCAGTATTCTTCCGACAATGGTCATTTCTATTATTTCAAGTATTGGTTCGAGGATCATTCCTCCTACCTTGAGGTCGCAACGACCAGACCGGAGACCATGTTCGGTGACCAGGCCGTCGTCTTCAATCCGACGGATGAACGTTTCAGCAAATATGAAGGCATGTATGTCATCAACCCTGCAAATGGCGAAAAGCTTCCTTTGATTGCTGACCGCTATGTCGACAAGGAATTCGGAACAGGTGTCATGAAATGCACTCCTGCCCATGATCCGAATGACTTCATGATTGCAAAACGTCATGACCTTAAGTTCGTCAAGACGATGAACGACGATGCAACGATGAACGAAAACTGTCCAAAGGAATATGTCGGACTTGACAGATATGAATGCAGAAAGAAGCTTGTCAGACAGATTGAGGAACAGGGTGACCTCATCAGGATTGAGGACATCGTTCACAATGTCGGACATTCCGAACGCAGCAAGTCTGTCGTCGAACCGATGCTCTCAAAGCAGTGGTTTGTCAAGATGGGACCATTGAGTGAGGCTGTCATGAAGATGCAGTCTTCCGATTCCACCAAGACGACATTCTTCCCGGACCGTTTCGAACACATCTTCACCCAGTGGCTTGAAAACACACAGGACTGGTGTATCTCGCGTCAGCTTTGGTGGGGACACAGAATCCCTGTCTATACCAACAAGGAAACAGGAGAAGTTGTCTGCTCCGAGACCGCTCTTGATCCTAATCTCTATGATCAGGATCCAGATGTTCTCGATACCTGGTTCTCTTCTGCCCTTGCACCGTTTGCCTTCCTCGGTTGGCCGGAGGAGACCGACCTCTATAAGAGATTCTATCCTCTTGATGTCATGGTCACAGCCTATGACATCATCTTCTTCTGGGTTGAGCGTATGGCCCTTGACGGCGTTCATTTCACTTCCAAAATGCCGTTCAAGAAGGTTTATATCCATGGCTTGGTCCGTGATTCCCAGGGTAGGAAGATGTCCAAATCCCTTGGCAACGGCATCGATCCGTTTGATGTCATCGACAAATATGGCACGGATTCCCTCCGTTATGCCCTTGCCACCGGTGGCACTCCAGGTCTCGACATCAATTTCAGTTTCAACAAGGTCGAGACTGCCCATAACTTCCTCAACAAGGTATGGAATGCCTCAAGATTCATTCTTTCCATGTTGCCTACGGATTTCAAACCGAGAAAACTTCAATCCGATGAACTCTCCTATCTTGACAAATGGATCTATTCTGAATTTGATTCCCTCATTGAGTCTGTTTCCACCAATATGGAAAAATATGAATTGGGTCAGGCTGCCGATTACATCTATTCCTTCGTGTATGATGTGTTCTGCTCAGAATACCTTGAACTATCCAAGGTAACCTTGCAGAAGGCGGATGAAAAGAGGAAGGATATCACCTACAACGTCCTTTATCATATTCTCAAGGATGTGCTCATCATCCTTTTCCCGTTCGCTCCTTTCATCACGGAAGAAATCTATTCCTATCTTCCGGAAACAAAGAAATCAATCTACGAGGAGGCCTATCCATCCAAGAGCGGATTTGTTACAGATGAGTCATCCGTCGAACTTGCCAAATCACTTCTTGATGCCATCAAGATGGTGAGAAACCACAAATCCGAACTTGGCATGGCACCGAATGCTCCAGTTGAACTTTTCTTCTATGGCAGCAATGATGCTCTCGAACAGGTCAGCGATTATCTTGTCCGTTTCTCCTTTGCTGAATCGATTTCCACATTGAATGAAAAGAATGATGATCTTTCCTATTTCCACTCCTTTGCCCTTTCCATCAAGGAGGAGGAAACCGAGGAAGCCAGAAACAGAAGAGAAAAACGCATTGAATTCCTCAGGAATGAAATCGCCAGAAGCGAAAAGATGTTGTCCAACCCGAACTTCGTTTCCAAGGCAAATCCGGAAAAGGTTGCCTTTGAGAAGGAAAAGTATCAGAAGTATCAGGACGAACTTGCAAAATATCTGAAATAATTTTCGTAAAAACCCCTCTCTCGATGCATATATACATTGAGGGAGGTTTTTGCCTATGAGAAAACTTACATGCGAAGAAGAAATGAATTCGGTTGGCGGTGAGGCGATAACGCTAAGTGCCATCATGGCACTTCTTGCCATAGGTGTCGTGGCCGTCGTCTGCTACAAGATGTTCTTTGCCAAGGATGGTGGCAAGGTTGTCATTCCCGGTGGGTTCACTTTCCAATGGGGAGACTGAAAAGCGAATTCTTCGAGGATGGGAAACTCAAGCCTAGGGAAAAGATGAAGATGTCCGGAGTCTATAGCCTTGAGGACGAGGAACTTCTCGCCATCATCCTCAATACCGGAAACAGGAACGAGGATGTACTTCATCTTTCCCGAAGGCTCATTCGTGAGCGAGGCGGGCTTAAAGGTGTCTTCTTTTCCGATGACATCATAATGGAAAAAGGAATCAAGGAAGCAAAAGGCTATAGAATCATGGCAATACGCGAAATCATGAAGAGAATCCCTCTCGAACATGCTTTGCCTGTCTTGAGTGAGGATGATGCGTTTCAGCTGACAAGGTTCTATTTTCTTTCACAGAATGTCGAATTATGCGTCTGCCTGATTCTTGACGAAAAAAAGAGGGTCATATCCAGGATGCTGTTTCAAAGTGACGAGCGTCAGAAAGTTCATGTTCCCATAAATTCCATCATCAAGGAAACACTCGCAAGATCGGCCAGTTTTGTCCTGCTCCTCCACAATCACCCATCAGGGGAAATGCGCTTTTCTTCCGCTGACCTTGAGATTGCCCATGAAGTCTACTTCAAATTATCCCTGGTTCAGGTAGTATTGCTTGACTGCATCGTCATCTCGGATGATTGTCACATATCGATGAGAAAAGCCCACTTAGGTCCTTTTTTGTGAGAAAAATACTTTGTCATCCTCTTTTTTTATTGCAAGAAATATGCCTTGATAATATAATTATCTTTAGTTCGGAGGAATGTTTTCAACATGTCATATACAATCGATAAGGATTTGGAAGCCGGTCAGAAGCTGATTGCCTCAAAGAAGCATATCCGCGAAGGCCTTAAGTATATCAACAAATCTGCCATTCAGGGTACCACAAAGGGAAAATCCTTCTTTGAGATCGGAAAAATCATCCGTGAAGGTGTCTATGGCATTGAAGCTGATGTCGAGGAATCCAAGAAATATTACGATATCGCCATGAGCCACTTCAAGGATGAGCCGAAGGATTCTCTCGATTATCATGAAATGGGTGATTATTATTACTATGGCTTAGGCAGTGAAGACATCGATGTCAACCTTGCCCTTGAATATTATCGCAGAGCATTGGAGCTCGGTGATGAAAATGCCCAGGCAATGATTGATGAGATTGAAAACAAGCTTAAGAACGGTGATGCCGGCAATACTCCGGTCCTATCTCCTGATACTGATGTCAAGGAGAATGCCCCTGAAGAAACAAAGGCTTCGGAAGACGAAGAAGAAAAGGATGCCGCAGAGAAACCTGTCGTCGATTCTCCAGTCGTTGTCAATGAAAACGAAGTCTTCGATGCCAAGGACAAGGTGATTGTCGATGAAATCGATTCTGATCAGATTCTCATAAAGGCGATTCGTATTCTCGATAGCGCATCTGCTTCCAAGGAAGAAAAACTTGATGCCGTCGAATTGGTCAGGATCGCTGCTGAAAAAGGCTCAATCAGAGCTCTTGTCCTCTTAGGCTATCTTTATGAGGGTGACAACACCCTTGTTGAGAGGGATGATGCAAAATCCAAGGAATATTATGAAAATGCCATTTCCCATGGTTCCTGTTCGGCCAAATTCCGCTTGGGAATCCTTCTGACTGACAAGGAATATTCCTTCTACGATCTTGACAAAGGACATCAGATGATCATCGATGCAGCACATGATGGCTATACCTATGCCCTTTGCTATCTTGGAGATTGCTTCCGTGTCAAGGTCAATGACAAGCGCAATCTTGAAGTCGCCTACAGATATTATTCTCTTGCCGGAGAAAGAGGCTTGGGCATCGGATATCACAATATGGCTGAAATCGATGCTTCCCGTCAACAGCTTGATTTGGCTGCCAAGCATGAAAAGCTCGCTTTCGACAATGGCTACGAAAAGTCATTGGGCTATCAAGATCCTTTGTTCTATACGCTTCATATCTGATATTTATGTCAATTCGGGCTCCGGAAGGAGCCTTTTTTTATTGGTTATATCCAATCCACGCATGGACTGAATAAGGCATGCAAAGAAAAAATATGAAATTTCCCAAAAAAAGAGTTGCAAGGCGGAAGAGGAAGTAGTATCATTAACAAGCGCGAAAAA
>CAVJFW010000045.1:0-9488 GCA_963648975.1 bacterium
TCATTATCCTTCGACGTCAATGAATTCGGGACTACAGAATCCAATCTCAAAACACCTCCTGATGATGTTCTTGAATATTTACAAAACAACAATACTCACCTTCTTAGGTTGAATTCGGGGACAAATTCCGATGATGTAAGATATTTATTTCAGTCAAATGTATCATATATCGAAAACGCCAGGGTTGGAAATTGGAAAGGCAACTTAATTATTCCACCTAATGGAATTTGGGTTGCTCCAAAAGAAAACGGAAAATTTAAATTTGTTTTCTATAATGATGGCTATAGTAATGGGAAAAGCGTCGGCATTTTGTTTATGAAATTAAAAAGAATAGAACCCGGGAATTATTCTTCACCATTTGATGCAAATTATTCCGTGGGTTCTGGTTTGTATTACTCATGTAAATACGGATATTTTGAATATGACGCAAAAACTGAATATGAGTATTTTGTAACATACTATAAACAAGATTCGAATGCTACCGCCCCCTATATCGCATATATGGATATTGGCGTAAACGGAGGAGATACCCCATCTGATACAAGACTTTCGCTTGCCGATTTCGATTTTGTCACCAAGGAAACGGATGGCTCTTTGACGAAAATAAAGAATTATGATTCATCGACTAAGACATATACCACAAGTTCATCTTATTCAAAGTCAAATGTCACCTTTGCGATTGGAGATACTTCTAATGATAAGACCGCTTTGGCTTTCAGAAGATTGTCAGAGGCAAGCGGTGGTGTCCTATATTATTCGACCCCATCTGTACTTACCCCTTCCTCTACCGGAACAAAGAATGAAGCATCTGATGATGACTGCAATTCCAAAAAATAAAGTTCATGATGATGTGTACCTCCATGGTTAGACGCCAGGGAGGTATTTTTGATGAAGATACCAAGAAGAAACTGCGTGATATCGTCATCACGTTTGATCTTGACAATACGGACATGGTGAATCTTGATGAAGAAACCTTCAACATGGGGATGATGTCAAGTTCATGGAAAAAACTGTGATCCGATAATCTGACACGAATAGTAAAGAATAGTAAAACTTTTTGAAAATAGTAAAGAATAGTAAAACTGTGATTTATTACCATTTGAGATGTATATATTGCCATTGTTGGTGTTTGGCTGATAGACTTGGATGATATTACGGATTGAAAAAATCCTTGTCTTGTCATAATTTGTATATATCCTGAAAAAAGACATATTTATCGATTTCAATGACGTGAAGGAAATGAATATTCCGTGAATGAATCATGAAACAGGTGAAATGACAGCCATGTTGTATCAGGATGAAAACATCAAGATCATCCCCTGTCGTATCCATATCCATGGGATATCATGTACAAAGAACATGGCGATGACATCGATCATGTCCTGACCGGAAAGGGAAAGGCCATATGTGATGGTGCAGAATAGATACTTGAGGTTTGAACCTGTCATACATGCAAAAAAGTTCTTCCCATAGCTTGGAGAATACCGGAAATGAGGATCTGATGGTGCTGATTATTGTGATTGGGAGATAAGAGATATATCCAAATTCATTCTTTGTTTCGGGATTTATCCGTTTTTACTGAATACTTTTACTGAACGACTCCAAGGCTTTCAGTATGAGCATATCTTCATTATTACGACGATTCCGAGTCTTCGTATTTGCCTTTTGACGGCTAAATACATATGTTCTTTCTGATTTATGTGTCATGTGGTCAGAAATCCAAATCCATATTCATTTTTCTTATAGTAATGATGTATTGTTTTCGATTTTTCGAGTTGGTAAAATTGTAAATATGATAAAGATTGCGATTTTGGAAGATGATGATTCAGCAAGAAACACCCTCATTTCCTTCCTGAGAAGATATTCCGAGGAAAAGAATGAGGAAATCGCCATAGACAGCTATGGTGGTTCCTTTGAGTTCCTCGAAAAATATCATCATGATGCCGATCTGATTCTCTTTGACATCGAGATGCCAGGTCTTTCCGGCATGGATGTCGCAAAGAAGGTAAGGGAGAACGACAAACATACCATCATCGTCTTCGTCACCAATCTTGCCCAATATGCCATTGAAGGATATTCCGTAAATGCCTTTGACTTTCTTCTCAAGCCGGTGAACTATTCCTCCTTCGTGCTCAAGCTCGACAGGGTCTTCAATGAAATACATCATCATAAGGATGAAGCGTTCATCACCTTCACCACGAAGAATGGAATCATGAAGCTTGATGTCAACGACATCAGCTATGTCGAGGTGAAGAACCATGATGTCATCTATCATTCCCTGAATAACCAATACAAGGTCAGGTCGACCATGACCAAGGCTGCAGAGGAGCTTTCTTCCTATCATTTCGAATTATGCAATGCCTGCTATCTTGTCAACCTGAAATATGTCAGCAAGATAGAGAACAACATGGTCAAGGTCGGAGAGGACAGGCTCATGATCTCCCAGTCCAAACGCAAGAGTTTTCTTTCTGCCGTAGCCAAGTATCTTGGAGGAACGGAATGATTTCCTTTTTGCCTACGCTTCTGATGGCAGTGGAACTGATTGCCTTCGAATATCTCTTCTGCCATGATTTCAGAAAACGTTCCTACCCATGGCTGAAGCTTTTTGGTGGTGGACTTATCGTCCTTGTCTTCGTATTCTGGATCGAGGTCTTCTATTTTCTTGCCACGGGAAGTGATTTCGGATATGGAGCGACTTCCTCGACGGTCTCTTCCTCCATATTCCGTTTCATCTATTATCTTTCCATCTATCTCATGACCATCGGCGTCATGTTTTATGTGTTCAGGGAACCTGCTCCCCAGATATTGCTGGCTTGCTGTGGTGGGTATGCCTTGCAGCATCTGACATATAATGCGAATTCCTTTTTGGGCCTGATACCTTTTGAGAGTGAGGTTATGGAATATCTCGTCATCTATATCAGTCGCATATGCATGGATGTCATCGCCTTTTTCATCAATCGGCACATCATAAGAAAGAGATTTGCCGAAATCGGCATGTATCAGGGAAATCATACCAAGAAACTGGTTCTCTTTCTTGTGGCAATTTTAATCTGCATCGGATTATCAAGGCTTGCCATCGATGATCCTGCTAGAGGAACCTTGGCCACGATTGCAGAGACCTTATATGCCGTCGTTGCCTGTTTTCTCATTCTCAGTTCCCTATATAGCATCAATGAATCCGATATGACCCATGATCAGGTCGACTTCATGAAGGAAATGCTACATCAGGAAAGGGAACAGTATAAGCTCAGCAAGAAGAACATCGAACTCATCAACATCAAATGTCATGACCTGAAGCATCAGATTTCTGCTCTTAGGGAGAATGCCTCCGAGAAGAACATTGCCGAGATAGAACATGCCATCATGATCTATGACACTTCCATCAAGACCGGAAACGATGTCCTTGATGTCATTCTCAGGGAAAAGGCATTACAATGTGAATCAGAACATATCACTTTGACCTGCATGGTCAACGGAAGTCTTCTCTCCTTCATGGAGACGATGGATATCTATTCCCTCTTCGGAAATATTCTTTCCAATGCCATCGAGGCGACAAGGAAGATAAATGAACCCGAGAAGAGAATCATCAACCTCAATGCCAGGCAGGTCGGAAACATGATTTCCCTCCATTGCGAGAACTTCTATGTCGGTGAGATGAATATCGTCGAAGAGCTTCCACAGACGACCAAGGAAAACAAGGAAAACCATGGATTTGGCATGAAATCCATGCTTAGGACAACCCAGAAATATCATGGGATGATGAACATTTCTACCCATGATGACCGGTTTTCCCTGGATTTCGTCTTCCCGGTCTGATTTTCTTGATTTACGACTTTACCTCGTTGACTTACGACAAAATGGAAAGAAAGCTCTTTCAGGCTGATATATTTTGGGTACGTGAAAAACACGGGAGGAAAACATATGAAAAAATCCATGAAGAAGTGTCTGTCGATGATCGTTCTTGCCGGTGCACTCGCATCCTGTGGCGGAAAGACATCCACGGCAAAGCCGACTGAAAGTTCAACTGGTTCTGGGGAAAAGACTAGTTCTAGCTCTACCCAGCAGACTGTTGATGATGCCAAGCTTGTCGCATCCTTTGACATCTCCCAGTACAGCAAGATTGAGCAGATGGGATGGTATGTCGTCGATGATTATCAGCTATTGACCTACAGCGATTCCACCTATCGTCTGATCTATACTGAAGACATGTTTGGTGAAATCGATGGTGGCTATGAAACCAAGGCACACAGAGTCCTTGTCACCGAGGGAACCTACACCAGCAAGGAGTCTGATGATGGTACCGCCGGACATCTCGATGTCAGCCTTTCCGCTTCTCCGATTGTCTTTGGCTATCAGCATCATAAAGGATATAGCCGCAATACCGATATCGTTGGCCAGACCACATTCATCGATACATCCAACTGGACTCAGTCGATGACCGATGCCACCAGCGCTGCTTATCCGAATGGTGCCAGCGATGTTCTTGCCAAATATGGCTGTGCCAAGACTGTCACGGTTGAGGATCCATCTTCTTACACTGAGGATAGTACATTGGGTTATCAGCTTGTCACTGTGCCGGCCGAAGATAAAAATGGCGCTGCAGCTCCTGCTTTAAGCAAGTTCAAGACCATGAAGGCCGGCTATGACAAATCTACCTATGGCAGCATCGCCCAGATGGGTTGGTTGTGCTACAACAATGATTTTATTCTTACCTTCACTGATGGCACATATCTCAGAAATGTCCATGAGGAAAAATTCGGTGCCATCGATGGTGGTTATGAAGTCAAGGGTTCCAGAAACATCGTCACCGAAGGTACTTATACCATGACCAATGAATCCACGGATGGCGAAGACGGACATGGCGACATCAGCCTCAGCGCCTCAAAGAGAGTCCTTCTCCATCAGCATCACAAAGGATGGAGCAGAGGAACCGATGTCATCGGTACTCCGCTTCTCGTCGATACCGACAACTGGACGGATGCCATGACTTCCGCCGTCAAAGACACCTATACGGACAAGGCAGGATTTGTTGCTCATTTCGGCAGTGCCAAGAAGGCCATCGTCTCCGATCCGACCCTCTTCCCTGAAGATACAACCATCTCCTATCAGTTGATTTCCATCGAATAATTGAGTCTTCTTTATCGAGAATAATGCATTTGATTTGGAAAAAAGGTGAACACAGATGAAAAACAGAAAAAAATTATGGATCAGCCTTACTTCCATCGGAGCCGTGCTGACAACCGCAATGGTTGTCGGTACGATGATTGGAAAGGCAAATGAAACCGTCATCAACCAGTTTTTGAAGGTCGGTGCCTCGGATTCCAATAAATATACCGTTACGGATTATGCGGATTTCAAGACTGGCGAGGAAGAAACTGCCTCTGCCAAGGCCGTCTGTCAGGAAATCGAGGAAGAAGGTATCACATTGCTTAAGAATGACAACAATGCCCTTCCTCTTGCAAGTGGAAGCAAGGTCACCCTCTTAGGTCAGACCAGCAATAACTTCGTTTCCGGTGGCACAGGTTCCTCCTCCTCGTCAAGATCCGATGATACACCGTTCTCTTCCCTTAAGGATGCCGGACTGGAAGTCAATCCTACGATGAACGAATTCTATACGAAGGGAAAAGGTTCCACCTATGCCAGGAAGGTCCAGGATGGTGCCTTGAACAATGTCATCAAGGATAATTCCACCTCTTTCGTCAACGAGGTTCCGATGAAGGAATATTCCGATACTGAATGGAATTCCATCAAGTCCTATGGCGATGCTGCCATCATCATGATCGGACGTATCGGCGGAGAAGGAAGCGATGTTCCGTTCTTTAATGCCGGCGACGGAACCGGAAACCAGCTCGAACTTACGTCTGAGGAAAAAGATCTTCTCAGCAAGGCCAAAGCCCTCAAGGATGAGCATACCGTCAAGAAGATTGTCGTTGTTCTCAACATGTCCAATCCTATCGAACTTGATTTCCTCAACAAGGACATCTGCGGAACGGATTATGGCATCGATGCCGCCTTATGGATCGGTGAGACCGGATCAACAGGTATCTGTGCCTTGGGTGAAGTCCTTGCCGGAAAGGTCAATCCTTCCGGAAAACTTGTCGACACCTATTGCTATGACAATCTCACTAGTCCTGCCATGCAGAACACCTATATCAGTGCCTATACAAACGGAACTGAAAAAGGCCTCTCCTATGACAACACATACAACCTCTACTATGAAGTCTATCAGGAAGGCATCTATGTCGGATACAGATATTATGAGACGAGATACGAGGACTATGTCCTTGATAACAGCAAGGTCGGAAACTACGAATATTCCAAGACCGTCTGCTATCCGTTCGGATATGGCTTAAGCTATTCCACCTTCGAATATCAAAATTACCAGGTCAAGGAAAGCGGAGACAACTATATTGTCAGTGTCGATGTGAAGAACAAGTCCGATGTCAAGGGAAAGGATGTCGTCGAAGTATATCTTCAGAATCCTTATACCAACTATGACAAGGAAAACAACATCGAAAAGTCTTCCGTGAGCCTTGTCGGATTTGCCAAGGTCGAAGTCAATGCCGGAGAAACACAAAAGGTCACCATCAATGTTCCTAAGTCTGAACTGAAGACTTATGATGCAAATGGAAACAAGACATATATCCTCGAAGAAGGAAAATATTATTTCTCCATCGGCAATGGGGCACATGATGCCTTGAACAACATCCTTGCCTTGAAGTCTTCTTCCAAGGATACCACCAATGGTACCGTCAACCTTTCCAGAATGGATGGAGAAGGCAACAAGGATCTTGCAAAGCTCATCAATGTCAGCAGGACGGATACGACAACATATTCCAAGTCAGCAAATGGCACTACAGTCACCAACCAGTTTGATCATGCCGATCTCAACAAGGTCGATGATGACAAAACCAATGATGTCAGATATGTCACCCGCAATGACTGGGCTGGAAGCATGCCACAGGCAAAATTCACTGCCACCAGCTATGAAGCCAGCTTCAAGCTTGCCGCAAATGACACCATCGCCAACATGCTCAAGGCCGGATATGTCGCAGACACATCCACGACCTACACTGCCCAGACCTATGGCAAGGACAATGGCCTCAAGCTTGTCCAGTTCAAGGGTGTCGCTCTTGATGGCTCCATCGATGTCGATGGCACAAAGTATACATGGGATGATCTCGTCGATGAAATGACATTTGCCCAGCAGGCAAAGCTCATCGGTGTCGGATTCCATACGACTGCTGCCGTCAAATCCATTTCCAAGCCAGTCACACATGATGAAAATGGTGCACAGGGTTTCACCATGTCCCTTACAGGTGGTGCATCCAGTGTCTCCTATCCGAGTGAGGATCTGAGAGCAGCCACATTCAACATCGAACTCTATGAGAAGACCGGTGTTTCCATCGGTAACAGTGCTTATTTTGCAACCTACACATATTCCGGCATCTATGCTCCGAATGCCAACATCCACAGAACTCCATACGGAGGAAGAAACTTCGAATATTATTCCGAGGATCCATTCCTTTCCGGCAAGGCTCTTGCCTACGAGTCCAGAGGCATTCAGTCCAAGGGTGTCTATGTCTATATGAAGCATTTCGCCCTCAATGACCAGGAAACCGGCAGAGACGGCATCTCCGTCTGGGCCAACGAGCAGTCCATCCGCGAAATCTATCTCAAGCCATTCCAGATGGCCATCGAAGAGTCTGATGCACACTGCGTCATGACTTCCTTCAACCGTATCGGTGCAATCTGGGCCGGTGCTGACAAGAACCTTCTTACCAATGTCCTGAAAGGCGAATTCGGCATGGACGGCATGGCCATTACCGACTATTCCAATAACTCCTACATGGATGTCAGGATGGGTCTCCAGGCCGGTAGCGATATCTGGGACTGCTCTTCTGACAAGTGGCAGAAGATTCTCAACCAGTACAAGGATGACCCGGAAATCCAGACCTATATGAGAAGAGCTGTCAAGTCCATTCTCTACACGGTCGTCAATTCCAATGCGACAGCCGGCGTCACCGTCAACACCGTCATCGAAGAGACGATGCCATGGTGGATGATTACCCTCATCATCATCGATTCTGTCCTTGGCGCACTTACGATTGCTTCACTCACGATGCTTATCCTGAACATCGTCTTATGCAAGAAGGAAACAGACACCCCCGTTTCCGGAAACTGACAGACGATAATTATCGTCAGTGAGAAAAAAATCACCAGTCACTGTCAGGCTGGTGATTTTTCATTGTCGATTTTTTTGCTTTTCAACGTCTCGTTCTTCAGGTATGGAATAGTGGCCGATGTCGCTTCTGTGGAAGAGATTCTCGCAGTGTATGGCCGTTAAACCTTTAAGGCGTTATCCCTGGCTTCCTTGATGGTCTTTCCTTTTCCGATGACGATCAGGACTCTTCCGCTATCGGTATGATATTTTCCGTCAATCAACTTCACTCCCATGAAGTATATCTTTCCTTTGACGTTCTCGATCCCCTGAATCGGATAATTCTTCTCATGGTGTCCTGGGTATCCCTTTGATGCCATGACGATGCCAAGGCAGCATTCGTCAGACCGTTCAAGAAGAGGCTTTTTGTGATCGATGATGGAAAGGAAGACATCATATAGGTCGTTTTTCAGTCTCGGAAGGACGACTTCCGTCTCAGGATCACCGAATCTGCAGTTGAATTCCTCTTTCCTTTGCTGTCTTTGCATATTCACAGAGCAAATCCGGTGTACGATGGTCAGATACGATCTTCTTTTCTTATTCCACATGGAATTCATCAAACGTCTCACATGCCTTCTTCATCACCTCGTAATCGCTCTTGCTTTCCATAATGATTCCGACCTTGATCATATTTGACCTCCTATTTTTTTTATGAACAGAAAAAGGCGGAATGATTGCTCACTCTGCCTTGACACGATGCACACTGAAAAAGGAAGTACGGAATATGCTGAATTCATTTTTTTCATGGGTGTACCACCTTTTTGGGATGATAATCAAAAAACAATCAAAAATTGTCTTTTGGTCTCATAGTCTCCGAATTTACGGTCGGAGGTAGAAACTTGCTTACCGTATTAAAGCTATTATATAAGACCGTGATAGTTGAAAATCGATATGGATGGTTTAGCATACCGACTATTTGTTATCACCTCTTATTTCAAGAAAAAGGTTACATAGAGCCTGCTTTGCAGTTTTGAATGGATTGTCAGTATGGTTCATGGACTCCTGTTATCCATCATTTTTGATGAATGATTATCAAAACATACCGGATGTTTGAAGTGTTTTCAATATATGACTTGAACGACTGTATTAACTGTGTTAGCATTGAAAGGCCATATTTTGACTTACACTATGACTTAATCCTGGGAGGACAACATCATGATGCTCGAAGTGAGAAACCTGAAGAAGACATATAGGGTAAAAAACGGTGAAACCGTCCATGCCCTGAATGACGTTTCCCTGAAGTTCCCGGAGACCGGTCTTGTCTTCA
>CAVJFW010000046.1:0-9216 GCA_963648975.1 bacterium
TCCTCCCTGATGAAGGACTTCCATCAGACTGACTCCGATAAGATTGCTAATGTACATCTGAGAAATAGTGCGCTAAAATATATACAAGGAGGTAAGAACGCCATGATCTACAATCCACTGCAGGAATATTATGAGAAAGGGACCAAGGAAGGTATCTTACTTGGAAGGCAGGAAGGAATTATGCTGAATAAGGAAGAAAACTGTATTGCTCTTCTAAAAGAGGGAACTTTCACAGAGAAAAAAATCGCAATGCTTCTTGAGCTGCCTCTCGAAAAGGTGTTCGAACTGAAGAAGAAAATCTCTTGATTTTTATTGATTCACATATGTTAATGGGATTTTGGTATTTTTGACGAACCGGATCTTGGCATCTATGGTTATGTTGAGTCGGGATATATCAAGAAAAATATTGCGTGTGTTTAGATTTTTCTCGATGGATGGGTCTTTGGATATCTTCATATTTCTGAATATCTTTCCGGAATCACATACCTTGGAATAGTATGCGTTGAGCATGAATAGGGCCAGGCTTTTTCCTTCCTTCTGAGATAGGTGACAAACATGAATATCATAAGTATTCATATATATTCATGTTGCTTTGTGTCCTTTGATATGATGCCATTCCGGTATCAAAAGCTTCTTCCATTTAGGTACCTATGCTAAAATGACTGATATTTTAAAAAAATCAGACATGGATTTCGTGCAATGGATAGTGAAAAAGCCATGCTGCATCATATCTGAAATTTTATGCGACAAAGGCTTATGCTGTTTTTGTCGCCATGGTATTCGACATGGCGATGCAAGTTGCTTGAAGTTTCTTGTCTAAATGGATATATCCATTTAAAATATGTAACGCGAGGTTACATATATGGATGAACTATTGGGACGCTTTCTAAGAAAAATCGGAATTCAGGATATGACGCCGTTTGAAGGCGGTTCTTTTTCCAAACTTGAGAATGACAGGACAAATAACCGTATCATTGCTCAGATCAGATTTGAGAAATACCTCGACCTCGATACTTATCAGAATCTTTTCGATACCATATCTTCCTTTGCTTCCAGGGCGGGAAGTTTCGGCGTAAGTCTTTCCTTCTCCTACCATGACGAAAAAAAGGAGATAGAAAACCTGCTTGATCAGTTCAAGGAAAAATATAATTGCACCATGCTCGATGATGTCTCCTTTCAGCATGTGGAAAGAAAAATCCTGTTTTATTATCAGTCAGCCGATGGAGCTGTCCAAATTGCCGATGAGGCAAGAAGATTGAAGGATTTTCTCGATAGCATCACCTCATCCTATCGTATCCTTACACAGGAGAGAGTCTATTATGATGATGATTTCTCGGCCAGAAGGGATGAGAATTATCAGAGAAAGGCAGATGCCATATATCGCAAGATGAAGGAGGAAGAGGCAATCCAGACCAACTACCAGCCTTGCAAGCTCAAGGACATCGAGCAGTTCAGGATGGTCATCGTCGAAGGAACGATATTCAAGCTCGGTGAGTCCAGGAAGTCAAAGAAGAACATGCTCATCCAGCCGATTGAATATACGGATGGATCCGATAGCATCACCTCCACTCTTTTTGAGAGCAAGAAGATGCCAAAGGATGAACTGGCAAAATATTCCGTTGGAACCAAAATCAGGGTAAAGGGAAAACCTATTCATAATCAATTTGCCCACGGCGCACTGGAAATCCAGATCGATGGGATTGAGATTCTTCCACCGGACCCGACAAGGGAAGACACCTATGAGAGAAAGAGAGTGGAACTCCACGCCCATTCCAAGATGTCCGCCTTTGATGGCCTTTGCAGCATCACCGACTATGCCAAGATGGCAAAGAAGTGGGGAATGAAGGCTATCGCCGTGACTGACCATGGCAATGTTCAGGCCTATCCTGAAGCCCAGAAGGCCCAGAAGGCTACCGGCATAAAGATGATCTACGGAACGGAGCTGTATGTTGTCGATGACAACCTTGACTATATCTACAATCCCTGTGACAGGGAACTTTCAAAAGAAAGCTATGTCATCTTCGATACCGAAACGACAGGTCTTTCCTGCCGATATGACAGACTGATCGAATTCGGCGCCGTGAAGATGTCATCGACTGGAGAAATCATCGATGAGATAGATTTCTTCATCAACCCTGACGGACATAAGCTCTCCAGGTTCTCCATCGAGACCTCCCATATCACTCAGGAGGATGTTGACCATGGAAAACCGATCAAGAAGGCACTCAACGAAATTCTGGAATTCTTCTCTGATTCCATTATCGTTGCCCACAATGCGGCCTTCGACTTTGACTTCATCAACGAAGCCCTGAAGAACAACGGAATGCCGACGATCAAGAACCCGGTCATCGATACTCTTCCCTTGTCACGTTATCTTTTCCCTGACATGAGATCCCATAGGGAAGAGGCACTGGCAAGAAAACTTTCCATCGAATTCGATGCCGTCGGTGCCCATAGGGCAAACTACGATGCCGGACATCTTGCAAAGATCTTCGATGCCATGCTTTCCCTTCTCGAGAAGCAGTTCCCACATATAAAACATAAGGATCTGGCATCCCTTCCTGTCAGCAAGGAGATGATGCTGGGACTTCACCCTTATCATGTCACTGCATATGTAAGAAATCTCGACGGACTGAAAGACCTCTATAGAATTATTTCCGATTCCTATACGAAATACCTTTCAAAGAACAGTACACCACTGGTTCCCCGTGGAGTACTTGAGGAAAACAGGCAGAACCTGCTTTTGGGTTCCGCCTGTCTCAACGGTGAGGTGTGGGAGGCGGCCACAACCAAGGGTGAGGAAAGACTTAAGGAAGTCATAAAGCCATATGATTTCATCGAGGTGCAGCCACCGGCCAATTATATATATCAGATTCATACCGGTGCGCTTTCTTCCATGGATGAGGTAAAGAAAATCATCACTGATCTTATCCATACTTCCAAGGACATGGACAAGATGGTCTGTGCGACAGGTGACTGTCACTACCTGAATCCGGAAGACAAGATATATCGTGACGTATTCATCTCCTCAAAGGGACTTCAGGGCGCAAGACACCCTCTTAATCTTGCCCCGTATGATTCAGCCAGTGAGGAAAAGAAACAGGCGTGGTATAGAAATCCACTGCCGAATCCGGACCAGCATTTCAGGACCACGGATGAGATGATCGGGTGTTTTGACTTTCTTGGCGACATCAAGCTTCAGGAAGAAATCGTCATCGACAATACCAATGCCATCGCAGACATGATCAATGATGATGTCAAGCCGACAAAGGATGGCACATACCCACCATATATCGAAGGCTCTGCCGAAAAGCTCACGGAACTCAGCTACAAGACTGCCAAGGAACTCTATGGCGATCCGCTGCCTGATGTGATTCAGGAACGACTGGAGACAGAACTCAAGGGTATCATCTCCGGCGGCTATGCCGTCGTCTACTGGCTTTCCTCCGATATCGTCAGATGGTCAAACTCCAAAGGGTATCTCATCGGATCGCGTGGCTCCGTCGGTTCCTCCTTCGTCGCCACGATGTCAGGCATCACCGAAGTTAATCCTCTTCCTCCACATTGGCGCTGTCCACACTGCAAGAAACTCATCTGGGCCGATGTTCTCAAATATGATTCCGGATTCGACCTTCCGGAGATGAAATGCCCGGATTGCGGACATGACATGATCGGAGACGGACAGAATATTCCGTTTGCAACCTTCTTGGGTTTCCATGCCGACAAGGTTCCGGATATCGACCTCAACTTCCCTTCTGACTTCCAGTCCACTGCCCATCTTCACATGCAGGAAGTCCTCAATGCTTCTGGAAACCACTGCTACAAGGCAGGTACCATCCAGACGACACAGGAAAAACAGGCTAGGGGTTATGTCCTTGGATATTTCGAATCATTGGGTATAGACCACACCAAGATCCGTGATGCCGAAATCGACAGGATTGCTGCTGGATGTATCGATGTCAAACGTTCCACCGGTCAGCACCCTGGCGGTGTCATCGTCGTCCCAAAGGGTATGGAGGCATCGGACTTCACTCCTGTCCAATACCCAGCCGACGACCCGAACAGCAAATGGGAAACAACCCATTACGACTTCCACGCCATTCATGACAACGTCCTGAAGTTCGATATGCTAGGACATGTAGACCCTGTGGCCATCAAAATGCAATGTGACTTATGTGGATTCAGCTTTATGGACATGAAGACGAAAATTCCGATTTCGGATTCTAAGGCTAAGTCGCTTTTCTGGTCAACGGAAGCCCTGAATCTGAAGGACAACATCCTGAAGCAGGAAACGGGAGCCTTGGGCATACCGGAATTCGGTACCGAAAACGGACGAAGGGTTCTCATAGAGACCAAACCTAGGTCCTTCTCTGACCTTGTCCGAATCTCCGGACTTTCCCATGGTACGGATGTCTTTGCCGGAAATGCGGAAGACCTCATCACCAAACAGGGCCTGACCCTGGGAGATGTCATCGCCTGCCGTGATGACATCATGACTGTCTTACATGACAAATACGGAGTCGACAACGGCGATGCCTTCAAGATCATGGAATTCACGAGAAAAGGTATGTTCGGAAAACCGGGCAACGAGGACAAGAAGGAAAACTATGACAAGATTCTCCATGAACACAATGTTCCGGATTGGTATATCAATTCCTGCCATAAGATTGCCTATATGTTCCCGAAGGGACATGCCGTTGCCTATGTCTCCAACGCCATCCGCTGCGCCTGGTTTAAGGTTTATGAGCCATTGGCCTATTATGCGACTTACTTTACGTTGCGTTGTGACGCATATGACATAAAGACGATGATGAAGGGAATCAATCCATGTCTGAAGAAGAGAGAAGACATTCTGACAAGACATGCACACCGTGAACAGGTCAGCAATACGGAACTTGCCACCATCAACGCCTATGAGTCCACCATCGAGATGTATGACCGAGGCATGAGCTTTGCACCTCTTGATGTCAATGTCTCCCAGGCGACGAAGTTCTCCATCGACAGGAAGGCAAACAAGGTCATTCCGTCTCTGACCTGTGTCCCATCCCTTGGTGAATCTGTTGCCGATCAGATTGTCAAGGCCAGGGAGGAACATCCTTTCACCTCCATCGAGGATCTGAAGGAAAGAGGTCATGTCGGAGACAAGATGATTGAAGTCCTTCGTTCACTTGGAGCGCTTGGCGACCTACCGGAAGACGAGCAGATGACTTTGTTCTGAAACGAAAATCATACAGACTGACATATGGAGGAATAATCCATATCCGTTCTGTATGATTTTTTTGATGAGAAAATATGGTTGGAACATCATGACGACAAGGCCGACATTTTCGTTGCTTCATTCACACTTTGACATAGATTGCCATTTTTACAATAAAATAAAAATTGGTATCCACAATGTGAATACCAATGTCGTGCTCAGAAAACTTTTTTGCTTTCCTCGATGGCCTCATTGAGGATGCTTTCTAGCTTTTCCTTTTCCATGATGCCTTCACTGAGGACGACTTCCTCGATGTTCATGTTCTTCTTCAGGGCAACCTTGGCGATACGGGCTGATTCCCTGTAGCCGAGATATGGTGCCAAGGCCGTGACGATGCCCAAGGATGACTTCTCCAGTTCAAGGCAATGTTCCTTGTTGGCTGTGATTCCGTTGATGCAGTGTATGGTAAGGGTATCTATGGCACCGGTGAGAGCACTGATGGATTCGAAGAGCTGTGAGAAGATGACCGGCTCAAAGGCGTTGAGTTCCATTTGGCCGGCTTCGGCGGCGAGGCTGATTGTCGTATCATGTCCGATGACGAGATAGCATGCCTGGGTGACGACTTCCGGAATGACGGGGTTGACCTTTCCGGGCATGATGGATGAGCCGTTCTGCATGGCCGGAAGATTGATTTCGTTGAATCCGCATCTTGGTCCGCTCGACAACAGTCTCAGATCATTGCACATCTTGGAGAGGGAAACGGAAAGGGACTTGAGGGTACCTGAGATTTCCACGAAGGAGTCGAGATTTTCCGTGGCATCGAAAAGATCCTTTGCCTGTGAAAGCTTGGCGAAGAACAGGGTGTTCAGGTTTTCGACGATGTGTTCCTCATAATATTCGGAGGCATTGATCTTGCTTCCGATGGCTGTTCCACCGAGATTGACGCTTGTCATTTCCTCGCTGGCTTGTCTGATTCTCTTCGTACATCTTTCTACCATGGTTGCATAGCTTTCAAAGGTATTGCCCAAGGTCATTGGGACGGCATCCTGAAGTTGAGTCCTTCCCATCTTGAGGATATCCTTGAAGGCATAGGCTTTTTCGATTAGGGCAACATGGAGCTTGTCTAGTTCTTCGCATAATGGCTTGAGAAGCATGAGAGTCGTCATCTTTCCGGCTGTCGGAATGACGTCATTCGTTGATTGGGCCATGTTGACATGGTCGTTGGGATGGACGAGGTCATAGGTTCCGAGCTTCCCACCCAGGAGTTCGTTTGCCCTGTTGGCGATGACTTCGTTCATGTTCATGTTCATGCTCGTTCCGGCACCACCCTGAATCACATCGGTGATGAAATATTCATCAAACTTTCCTTCCATCACCTCATCTGCTGCCTTTATGATGGCACCGGCCTTGTCCGTGGCCAAAAGTCCGGCATCACGGTTAGTGATGGCGGCTGCCTTCTTTATCATGGCAAGGGAAATGATGAATTCTTTTATGATGCCTCTTCCTGTGATGGAAAAGTTCTGCTTAGCTCTTAATGTCTGGACTCCATAGTAGACGTCTTCGTCTAGTTCAAGGGAACCGATGGAATCATATTCTGTTCTTGTTTTCATTTGTCATACCTCTTTTGAAGGGGTTCTATTTTAACGCTTTCTGTCATTTTTGAAATACAAAACCATAAGACAATCATATTGTTTTACGAATAATGGAAAAGGGCATAAAAAGATATGCCCTTTTAGCAATTATGAAATTGTTTCTTAGTTGATGTGGAAGAGAAGGTCACCATAGGATGGAACTGGCCATGCCTTCTTGCTGACGATGGTCTCGAGTTCATCGATAGGTGCCCTGAGGTTTTCCATCAATGGAAGGAGGACATCTCTGGCATAGACAGCCTTGTCTCTGCCGTTGACATCACATGCATTGACGGCTTCGTCAAGCTTGTCGACCGCCTCGACGGCCTTGTCGAGAAGAGAAGAAATCTTTTCGATTGCAACTGTGGTGGACTTTGGAGCCTTGATGGAGATGCTGTTACAATCCTTCACTTCACTGACAAGCTCAGAGAAGAAGCCGTTGACAGCTGGAATGTAGAGCTTATGTGCCATGTGGGACATGGTCTTGGCATCGATGAAGACTTGGCTTGCGTAGTTGCTGTATTTGATCTCGGCTCTGGACCTGAGTTCAGAAAGTGTCATGACACCGGATTCGGTGAAGAGTTCCTTCGTCTTATCCTCGTTGAGGATATCGGTGGCTTCGACAGATGTCTTGAGGTTGAGAAGTCCGCGTTTTTCAGCTTCCTTGACCCAGTCTTCGCTATAACCATCTCCGTTGAAGATGATTCTTTCATGTTCCTTGAGAGTGTTCTTGATCCATTCGTCGATGGCCTTAAGGGCATCCTCACTGTTTTCGACATAGTCGGCAAATTCCTTCAATGTCTTTCCGACGATGGTGTCAAGGATGATGTTTGCATTGGCGACGTTCTGGCTGGAGCCGACCATACGGAATTCGAAACGGTTGCCGGTGAAGGCAAACGGAGAAGTTCTGTTGCGGTCAGTGGAATCCTTTGGCAGGACCGGAAGAGTCTTGGCACCGGTCTGGAGCAGAGTATTTGCTCTGACCTTGGATGTGGTATTGGCATGGATGATCTTTTCGACGACGGCATTGAGCTCATCGCCAAGGAAGATGGAGACGATGGCCGGTGGGGCCTCATTGGCACCCAAACGGAAATCGTTGGTATAGGTGGCAACGGATTCTCTCATCAGTCCAGCATATTCGTCGACTGCCTTGACGACGGCAGCCAAGAAGGCGAGGAATTGGGTGTTCTCATGCGGATTCTTTCCTGGCTTGAGAAGGTTGATTCCGGTATTTGTCTGCAATGACCAGTTGTCATGCTTTCCGGAGCCGTTGATTCCGGCAAATGGCTTTTCGGCGAAGAGGCAGATGAAGCCATGCTTCTTGGCAATCTTCTTCAGGATCATCATGACAAGTGCATTCTGATCGGAGGCGACATTTGCGGAGCCGTAGATGACGGCAAGTTCATGCTGGGATGGGGCGACCTCGTTGTGCTCGGTCTTGGCAGGGATGCCAAGCTTCCAGAGAACCTGGTTGACTTCCGTCATGAAACCGGCAATCTTTTCCCTGATTGGACCAAAATAGTGGTCATCGAGTTCCTGTCCTTTCGGAGCCGGTGCACCGAAGAGGGTTCTTCCGGTATAGATGAGATCCTTTCTCTGTGCGAAATGATCGATGTCGACAAGGAAATATTCCTGTTCCGGACCAGCCATTGGTATGACCTTGGTGGCTTCGGTGTCTCCGAAGATTCTCAAGACCCTGATGGCCTGTTCGGAAACGTAATCCATACTTCTGAGAAGTGGAGTCTTGCTGTCCAAGGCCTCACCTGTGTAGGAACAGAAAGCGGTCGGAATGAAGAGGACGTCGGAATATTCGTCATGGATGACAAAGGCAGGGGAAGTGCAGTCCCATGCCGTATATCCTCTGGCTTCGAATGTGGCTCTCAATCCACCATTAGGGAAACTGGATGCATCTGGTTCACCCTTGATGAGTTCCTTTCCGGAGAAGGACATGATGACCTTGCCCTTTTTGCTTGGAACAGAAATGAAGGAGTCATGCTTTTCGGCAGTGACACCGGTAAGTGGCTGGAACCAATGTGTATAGTGGGTTGCTCCCTTGGAGATGGCCCAATCCTTCATTCCGTGGGCTACATCATCTGCCAAGGAAGGATCCAATTCCTTTCCGTTGTGAATCGTGTCCATAAGGTCACGATAGACTTTTTCCGGAAGGTGACTTCTCATCTCTTCGTCGTCGAACACGTCTACACCATAATTTGCAGGTATGTCGAATGAGCTTGGCATCTTTTGTCCTCCTATTGCCAATGGAAGCAACGATGAAAATTTGTACTGGAATAAATATAAGACTTTTCTCATCAAAGATAAACAAAAATTTTCATATTTTCAAAACCTATGTGAAAACTTTTCATAGAAAATGAAGTTGAGCTTTCAAAATAT
>CAVJFW010000047.1:0-8890 GCA_963648975.1 bacterium
ATTAAGTTGATGATAACATCAAAAGAAACGAATCTTTGTTTTTGGCTTTTGCTATAAAAGAATTGAATTATTTTATCATTGGCAAATCATGAAAATATTTTCCTCTTTCATGAAGCACGATTCCGTATTATAATTTCTATACGTTATGGGCATAACGTTTTTTCTTTTTTAAAAAACATATGAACCATGGAAAATTCAGGAATTTCTGACTCTGATCTGACCCAAAATCCATTTTGGTCATTTGTCCGTGTGACAAAAATCAGGATGTCAATGATTCCAAGATAGAACGATTCTCAAAAGCAGACACGATGAAAACAGTAGAAAATTAAAGGGGTACTGAACTATGGAAAAGTATGTCTTCGTCACTGGCGGTGTGATTTCTGGCTTAGGTAAGGGAATCACGGCTGCATCCTTGGGCCGTCTGCTCAAGGCCCGTGGCTATCATGTCACGATGCAGAAGTTTGATCCGTATCTGAATGTTGATCCTGGCACGATGTCTCCGGTTCAGCACGGTGAAGTCTTTGTCACCGATGATGGTACTGAGACTGACCTTGACTTGGGTCATTATGAAAGATTCATCGATGAAAAACTCAACAAATTCTCCAATGTCACCACCGGTAAGGTCTATGAGACCGTCCTTGCCAAGGAAAGACACGGAGATTATGGCGGAGGTACTGTCCAGGTCATCCCTCATGTCACCAATGAAATCAAATCCCGCTTCCACCGCAATGAAAGGAATGATGAGACCAATGTCACCATCATCGAAATCGGTGGCACCATCGGTGACATCGAATCCCAGCCGTTCTTCGAATCAATCCGTCAGTTCAAGCATGAAATCGGTGCAGAGAATGTCTGCATCGTCATCGTATCCCTGATTCCATACCTGAAAGCCAGCGAGGAACTTAAGTCCAAGCCGACCCAGATGGCTGTCAAATCCTTGCAGTCCATGGGTCTGCAGCCGGATATCATCGTCTGCAGAACCGAGCATGACATTCCTTCCTCCATCCTTGACAAGATTTCCCTTTTCTGCAATGTTCCTTCCAGCCATGTTCTTCCGAACCTCGACTGTGAGACGGTTTACGAACTTCCGTTGATGTTCGAAGAGGAAAAGTTGGCCCAGGCTGTCTGTGAGACACTTCATATTCCTGCTCCGGAACCAGATCTCACCGTCTGGAGAGATATGGTCCATACCATCAAGACCAGCAAGGAAGTCATCAAGATCGGACTTGTTGGAAAATATATGGCTCTTCATGATGCCTATATCTCCGTCAATGAAGCCTTGAAGGCAGCCGGTTGGTTCTATCACAAGAAGGTTGAAATCGAATTCATCGAATCTGAAGATGTCAATGAAGATACGGCAAGCTCCATCTTGGGTGGACTTGACGGCATCCTTGTCCCCGGTGGATTTGGAAAACGTGGCATTGAAGGTATGCTTACCGCCATCAAGTATGCCCGTGAACACAAGGTTCCATATCTTGGCATCTGTCTTGGCATGCAGACTGCCATCATCGAATTCGCAAGGGATGTCTTGGGATATGCGGATGCAAATTCCACGGAATTTGTTCCTGACTGCAAGCATCCTGTCATCGACCTCATGCCGGAACAGAATGGTGTCAAGAACCTTGGCGGAACCATGAGACTTGGTGCCTATCCATGTGTCCTTGATGAAGATTCTCTTCCATATCAGCTTTATGGAACGAAGGACATATCCGAACGTCATCGTCATCGTTATGAAGTCAACAACGATTATCGTGATGAGCTGAAGAGCCATGGTCTTGTACCTGTCGGCTTCTCTCCAGACAACCATATCGTCGAGATGATTGAACTCAAGGATCATCCTTTCTTTGTCGCCACACAGGCACATCCGGAATTCAAGTCAAGACCGGATAGACCACATCCTCTCTTCAAGGGATTGATTGCAGCTGCCATCGAATTTGAGAAGAACAAGTAAAAAACAAAGAGACTGTCCATTGATCGGATGGTCTCTTTTTATATGGAAATAGGGAAATATTGCTAAAATACGACCATTTTGATGAATGAAAATCATCGAAAAACCGTCTCAACCGTGTGAGAAGCGCTTTCATGAAAAAAAGAGTTTGTTTCTAAATCGCGGCTTGTATAATTGAGGCGTAGTTGAAGCGACTATTCGTATAATTACCCAGATTGGTGGGAAGTCTCTACGCTGTGGCCCGGAAGCCAGCACTACGAATAAATCTTACTTCTTCGTCATCATTTTTGGATTTATTCTTTTTGTATCGTATTGATTTCTCCTTTAAAGGGTAGTGAATGTCTCTTCGCTATGAACCTTTAAAGGAGAATTTTAAATCATGAAAAAAGGTCTTACAAGTCTTGCCGTTGCTGGATTGTCCTTGATCGCCATGGTCGGATGCAAATCCACTGGTACTTCCGCCAACACCAACATCAAAGTCGGTTTGATCACTCTCCACGACACCAACTCCACTTATGACAAGAACTTCATCGATGCTTTCAACGCCGCCGCAAAGAAGATGGGCGTAACAGCTGTTGTCAAGACGGGCATCGCTGAAGGTGAGGCTGCCTATACTGCCGCCGCTGATCTTGCCGATCAGGGCTGCAAATTCGTCTTTGCCGATTCCTTCGGCCATGAAGACTACATCATCAGAGCCGCCAAGGAATTCACTGATGTTCAGTTCTCTCATGCCACCGGAACCAAGGCTCATACAGAAAAGCTTTCCAATTTCCACAATGCTTTCGCAAGCATCTATGAAGGTAGATATCTTGCCGGTGTCGCCGCTGGTCTCAAGCTTAAGGCCATGATCGAAGCCGATTCCAGCACTTCCAAGAACATCGGTTATGTCGGTGCTTATCCATATGCCGAAGTCAAGTCCGGTTATACTTCCTGGTATCTTGGCGTCAAGTCCGTCGTCAGCGATGTTACCATGTCCGTCAAGTTCACCAACTCCTGGTATGATGAGACCAGTGAAAAGAATGCCGCCCTTGCCTTGATCAATGCCGGCTGCTCCATCATCTCCCAGCATGCTGACTCCTGGGGTGCACCAACTGCCTGCGAAGACAAAAATGTTCCAAACGTCACTTACAATGGATCCACTGAATCCAAGTGCCCGAATACCTATTTGATCTCTTCCAAGGTCAACTGGGAACCATATTTCGAATATGCCATCGGCCAGGTCCAGAAGGGTGAGGCCATCGAAACTGACTATACCGGTACTTTGGCTTCTGACTTCACCAGCGGTTCCGTCGCTCTCACTGATCCAGGTGCAAAGGCTGCTGTCTCTGGCACCAAGGCCAAGCTTGAAGAGGTTGCCGCCAAGCTCAGAAACAAGACCCTCAGAGTCTTTGATTGCTCTACCTTCACTGTCGGTGGTGCTCATCTCACTTCCTATAAGGCTGATGTTGATACTGATGACAAATATACTCCAGACACCGAAGTCATCAAGACTGAAGGTGGTGTCACCTATTTCGCTGAAAGCGAATTCCGTTCTGCTCCATACTTCGATATCGATATCGATGGTATCACTGAACTTAAGTAATCAAATTCTGTCGTCACATATCAAAATCCAGGAGAGAGCAATCTCTCTTGGATTTTGCCTTTATCAAGGAGTTATTCATGGAAAGCAAAACAGTCAATGTCCGAATGGAAAACATAACAAAGACATTCGGAAACAATGTTGCCAACAAAGATGTGAATCTAGAAATCTACGATGGAGAAATTCTCTCCCTCTTAGGTGAAAATGGAAGCGGAAAGACCACTTTGATGAACATGCTTTCGGGTATCTATTTCCCGGATGCAGGCAATATTTATGTAAAAGGTGAAAAAGTCGTCATCCGCTCTCCGAAGGATGCTTATGGCCATGGCATCGGAATGATCCATCAGCATTTCAAGCTGGTTGATGTCTTCACTTCGATGGAGAACATCGTTTCCGGCATCAAGCCGACGCTTTCCAGAAGAGAAAAAATCCTGAATCGTTTTCATCACACCAAGAAGATGGACAAATCCTCCATCAAGGATGGAAGGGCACTTGTCATCGACATCTGCAACAGATATGGCTTCAAGCTTGACCTGGACAAGAAAGTCTATGACATGTCCGTTTCCGAAAAGCAGACCCTTGAGATCATCAAGGCTGTTTACCGTGGTGCTGATCTTCTGATTCTTGATGAACCTACTGCCGTTCTCACTCCGATTGAGACGGAACATCTGTTCAATGTTTTGAGGAATATGAAGAATGATGGAAAATCCATCATCATCATTACACACAAACTCAATGAAGTCATGGAAATCTCAGACAGGGTCGCCGTCCTCAGAAAAGGTGAATGCATCGGTTCTGTCCTGACAAAGGACACAGATGAGAATCAGCTCACCGAGATGATGGTTGGAAAGAAGGTTGAACTCAACATTCGCCGTGATGATCCTGTCGATCCAAAGGAAAGACTCATCGTCGAGAACCTAAATTGCAAGAATGAGGAAGGAAGACAGATTCTCAAGAATGTCTCCTTCACTGCCAATAGCGGAGAAATATTGGGTATCGCCGGTATTTCCGGTTCCGGACAGAAGGAAATCCTTGAATCCATCGCCGGCCTCATGAAGGACAAGGATGGAGAAATCATTTATATTACTCCTGAGGACAAGAAAGTAAATCTCAAGGATAAGACACCAGGTCAGATACGTGACTTGGGTGTCCGTCTCTCCTTTGTTCCGGAAGACAGACTCGGCATGGGTCTTGTCGGTTCCATGGACCTCATCGACAACATGATGCTTCGTTCCTACAAGAGAGGCAGGACACAGACTTTGGACAGAAAACATCCGAAACAGCTTGCCGATGAAATCGTCTCGGAGCTCGATGTCAAGACACCTTCCGTCAATACACCGGTCAGAACACTATCCGGTGGCAATGTCCAGAAGGTTTTGGTCGGAAGAGAAATCTCTCTCTCTCCGAAGGTCCTGATGGTTGCCTATCCTGTCAGAGGATTGGACATCAATTCGTCCTATCTGATTTATAACCTGCTCAATGAGCAGAAGACAAAGGGAGTTGCTGTCATCTATGTCGGTGAAGATCTCGATGTCCTGATTGCCCTGTCTGACAGAATCGTCGTCCTTGGCGATGGCGAAGTCAGGGGTATCGTCGATGCCAGAACGACAAACAAGATGGAAGTCGGAAAACTGATGACGAAAGAAACTTCCGTGGAGGCTAAGTAAGATGGAAAAAAAGATATTCATGAAGAAAGAACCTTTGTTCCATATTGTCAAAAGAACGGACATGCCGTTGTGGAAGTCCACTTTGTTCAGAGTCGTTGCCATCCTGATCGGCCTTTTCATCGGTGCCATGCTGATGTTTGCCTTTGCCAAGGCAAGCCCAGTCGTATTCATCACTGAGCTCTTCAATGGTGCCTTCGGCACTTCGAGAAGAAGATGGCTTCTTTTCAGGGATATGGCTCTTCTTCTGATCGTTTCGTTAGGTCTTGTCCCGGCCTTCAAGATGAAGTTCTGGAACCTGGGCGGAAACGGTCAGATACTTATGGGCGCCTTAGCCAGTATTGCCTGTATGTATTTCATGGGAAACCAAGGTGTCGCAGACTGGATCATCATCATCGTCATGTGCGTCTGCAGCATTCTTGCCGGTATCATCTGGGCTTTGATTCCTGCCATCTTCAAGGCATTCTTCAATACGAATGAATCCTTGTTCACTCTCATGATGAACTATGTCGCAGCTGGTCTTGTCTCCGTCTTCATCAGCATGGTCATCACTTCCGGTACAGGTATCATGCCTGTCGTATCCAAAGGAAATCTTCCTGTCATCTACAACAATTATCTTCTTATTTTGATTGTCTGCGCCGTCATCTTTGCCTTCATGTTCTACTATCTGAAGTTTGGAAAGCACGGCTATGAACTCACCGTCGTCGGTGAATCCAGGAACACAGCCAAATATATCGGCCTCAATGTCAACAAGGTAATTCTCAGAACCCTGATTCTCAGCGGTGCCATCTGTGGCATCGTCGGACTTCTTCTTGCCGGTGCCGTCAACCATTCCATTTCCGTCGACAGTGCCAACGACATGGGTTTCACCGCCATCATGGCCACATGGCTTGCCAAATTCAATCCGTTCATGATGATTCTCACCTGTTTCTTCATCACCTTCCTCGACAAGGGTACCGCACAGGTCCTTACCACTGCCGGAATCACCAACAGTTCCGTTTCCAAGGTTGTCATTGGTCTTGTCTATTTCGCCATCATCGCCGTTGAATTCTTCGTCACCTATCAGATTGTTCCGACACATAAGAAGACAAAGACGAACAAGGATATCCTCCTTCAGGATGTCGTCACATATTCCTATAAGAAGGAGGGTGAATAAATGTTAGTAGCAATTCAAAGTGCCATCATCATTGCAGCCATCTTCCTTTATGGATGTGTCGGCGAAACCCTGATGGAAAAAAGCGGACATCTGAACTTGGGCATTCCAGGCATCATGTGCCTTGGATGCTTCGGCGGATGTTATGGCATCTCTCTTTATATGAGCCTATTTGCCTCCAATGCAGAAAGTGCTCCGTGGTTCGGACTTATCTGCATGGCCATTCTCTTCAGTGCCATCTTCAGCATTCTCGGCGGTGGAATCTACGCCGTTCTGACCATTTCCCTCAAGTGCAACCAGAACGTCACCGGTCTTGCCCTTACCATCTTCGGTGCCGGCTTTGCCGATTTCTTCATGAGCAGAATCGATTCCACATATTTCGCCGTCGCCAGCAAGATCATCAGAGCCAAGCTTCCATTTGCACAAAGCATGATCGATTCCGGAAACGTCTTCCTGTCTGACTTGGGATCTCTCCTGTTCGGCTATGGTATTCTTGTCTATCTTGCCATCATCATCGCCATCGTCACTGCCATCATCCTGAAGAGAACCAGAGTTGGCCTTTCTCTCAGGGCAGTCGGTGAAAGCCCAGCCACGGCCGATGCCGCCGGTATCAACGTAACGCTTTACAAGTATGTTGCCGTTCTTGTCGGTTCTGTCATCGCTGGTCTTGGCGGACTTACTCATGTCATGCAAAATACCGGTGGAACATGGGAGAATTCCTCCACCATTCAGGGATTCGGTTGGTTATCCATCGCACTTGTCATCTTCTGCATCTGGAAACCGATTCTTGCCATCTTCGGTTCCATCATCTTCGGCTTCCTTTACATCCTTCCATCCTTCGTCGGTGGCATGGAATCCTATCAGATGAAGCTCATGTCTGTCGGTCCTTATGTCGTTACCATCATCGTTCTCATCATCACCAGCATCGTCGGAAAGAAGAGCGTTCAGCCTCCTGCGTCATTAGGTCAGTCCTACTTCAGGGAAGATCGCTGATCGTATAAAATGAAAATCCATATTCCCAGGGAAAACTCCTGTCGGAATATGGATTTTTTCGTTCTGATTTTTATTTCTTTGATGAATAGAATGTGCTGACGACATTGTTTGTCTCGACCAGGATGGAATTCTGATTGAGCGTGACGATGATTTCATCACATATCGTATATACTGTATCCTTCCTTATGTCTTCCAGGATGCAGACTATGGTGTCTTCCTTGGTGATGGCGCTCTTCTCGTCCTTCCAGTAACCGGCAGCCTGATAGATGGTGCAGCCATCCGTGTATTTGGTGCAGATTTCAGTCACCTTGACAAGGCATTGGTCGACCGGAATTTCGTTTTTGTAGGTGTCCTTGTCGTTTGTCCCGACATAGAGAGTATATTTCGTCTTTTCGGAAGCATCATCGACCCAGGACTTGATCTGGAATCCGGCAAGAACTCCGGTGACGACGATGTTTATTCCCACAAGTATGGCTATGATCAGCCTATATAGCCTGCTTTTGTTTTGATTGATGTTTTCCATTTCAGTTTTCCTTTGATTCGTCTTCCTTGAAGAAGTCTCTCTTGTTGAATCCGGCGAACATGAATCTTCTGAATGCTCTTCCGTTGGTCAGCCAGACGACATTGAAACCGTTCTTGTCGTTTTTGATCATTCTCGGTACGACATAGTCGACAATGGTTTCCGGATAGTCTCCAAGGATATTGTAGACTTTCTTCGTTTTTTCGCTTAACTCGACTTTGGTCTTGTCACCATTGGCATGGGTGATGAAGTTGGTGATCATGATTCCGGGAGTGAGAAGACAGACTTTCACTTTTCCCTGAGTAAGGTCATCGGATTCCTTGCTCAATGACTTTGTGAAATAAGTGACGGCCCTTTTGGCTGTTCCGTACATCGTAAGCCCGGTCATCATGGCATCATTGGAACCATAGCCTTCCACATTGTAAATCTGACCGAATCCCTGCTCTTTCATGCCCTTGAAGGCAATCTTGGAACCATAGATGGTGCCTTTGAGGTCAACATTCAGGATGAAGTCGATTTCTTTTTCCTGAAGCTCGTAGACTCCCTTATTCGGTGAATTGACACCGGCATTGTTGATCCAAATGTCAATGTTTCCGAATTCTTCCTTTCCCTTGTTCCATAAGGCTTCCACATCTTCGTGCTTCGTGACATCGCATAATGTGGAGATGACCTTTGTCTTATCCGGATTGACCTTGGAAAGTTCCTCCACAGCCTTGTCCAGATTATCCTTGTTGACATCGGAAAGCACGATGTTGTATCCAGCTTCCTTGAATTTTTTTGCAAGACAATATCCGAATCCTCTTGCTGATCCAGTAATGACGACTGTTTTCATTTTATGCCTCTTTTCTTTTCCATATATTATAAGAACCAAGAAAAAAAGGAACAAGATGGTAACTTCAATCCTTATATGACAAGGAATCCTTGTCATGCATGAAGGTGATGGCTGTACGAGAAAAAGATACAAAAATTATAAATATAGACCGAATATAAACTTTAAAGTTTCACAAAACATAAAATTGTTTCTTTTAGATAT
>CAVJFW010000048.1:0-8438 GCA_963648975.1 bacterium
CTTTATAATTAAGTGCTAAAATATATACATCCGCAATGGAGGCAAACAAAGAATGAAAGAAGAAAAAATATTCAAGACTGAATCGAAGGAATTGCTCAACCTGATGATCAATTCCATCTATTCCAACAGGGAAATCTTCCTCAGGGAACTGATTTCAAATGCAAGTGATGCCATCGACAAATACAAGTTCATGGCCATCCAGTCTGAGGGAAAAGTTGCCCAGAAGGACTATGAGATCAGAATCACCGTAGACAAGAAGAACCACTGGCTTCAGGTTTCCGACAATGGCATCGGCATGTCCAAGGAAGACCTTGAAAAGAATCTCGGCACCATCGCCAAATCCGGTACGAAGGAATTCCTTGAGAAGTACAAGGAGATGAAGGAAAAGAAGGAAGATGTCGATCTGATCGGACAGTTCGGTGTCGGTTTCTATTCCGCCTTCATGGTCGCCAAGAAAATCGAGGTCTATACCAAGGATCAAAGTGGCAATGCCTATATCTTCTCCAGTGATGGCGTTGAGACATACACGATTGAAGACGATGAGAATTCCTTCCTGAAGGACAGTGGCAGTGCCATCCGCGTCTACCTTAAGGATGACAAGGATGAGGACAAATATTCCGAGTATCTTGAGGACTATGAAATCAGGGAATTGGTCAAAAAATATTCCGATTTCATTCGTTATCCTATTAGAATGATGGTCACACATTCCGTGCAGGATGTCGATAATGATGGTAAGCCTGTCGAAGGTAAGTATCATGATGAAATGTCTGATGAGACATTAAATTCCATGATACCGATCTGGAAGAAACAAAAGAAGGATGTCACTGAAGAGGAACTTAATACGTTCTATAAGAGCAGATTCCATGACTATGAGGATCCCCTTCTCTGCCTGAACATCAAGGCTGAGGGTACCTTGGAATATTCTGCCCTTGTCTATATTCCAAAGCATGTTCCTTATAATCTCTATGCCCAGGATTATGAGAAAGGCTTGGCCTTATATGCCAAGGGAATCTTCATCGAAGAGAAGAACAAGTCCCTTGTGCCGGATTATCTCAAGTTCATCCGCGGTCTCATCGATTCCGAGGATCTTCAGCTGAACATCTCCCGTGAGATGTTGCAGAAGTCTCCTCTCCTTGACAAGATTGCCAAGAACATCGAAAAGAAGGTTGTCGACAGACTTAAGCAGCTCAAGGACGAAGATAAGGAAAAGTATCTTGAATTCTTCAAAAACTATGGAGACTTCATCAAGTTTGGCATCTATTCCTCCTATGGAATGAAGAAGGAAGAACTTCAGGATCTTCTTGTCTTCGACACCCTCAATGAAGAAAAACCGATTTCTTTCAAGGAATACAAGGAGAAGATGAAACCGGACCAGAAGAACATCTACTTTGCTTCCGGCAAGACCATCGAGGCAATAAAGATGCTTCCGGAGATGGCAAGATATAGGAAACTTGGATATGATGTCCTTCTTCTTCACAATCAGATTGATGAGTTTACTCTCAACATGATGAACGAATATGACAAGACTCCGTTCAAGAACATCACCACTGAGGACAAGGATGAACTCAGCGCTGAGGAAAAGAACCAGATTGAGACCTTGACCAAGGAAAATCAGGGACTTCTCGATCAGATCAAGAATGGTCTCAAGGACAAGGTCGACGATGTCTCCTTCTCTCTCCATCTTGAAGATGCGCCGGTCAGCCTTGCAAGCAAGGACGGACTTTCCCTGAATATGGAGAATGTCCTCAATTCCGAACCGGAAGTGAAGAATAATCCGGAACATAAGGCAAAGGCAACGAAGGTTCTTCAGATCAATCCGAACCATCCGCTTTTCGAAAGCATCAAGACGGTCACGGATCCTGAGGAAATCAATAGACTCAGCTCTGTATTCTATGATGAGGCAATGATGCTCGAAGGCTTTGAAATCGAAGACAAGAAATCATTCATCGACAATCTCAACAGTCTGATGCTGAAAGCCTATCAGAAATAAAATCAAGCCGCCAGGGATAACCTTGGTGGCTTTTTAAGTCACATAATCAACTTCTTCATGAACCAGGTCATTGACAGGGTCAACGAATGAATGATTTCCTGATGTCAAAAAAAGATGCGACATGAAGTCGCATCGATGGTTTTTAGATGGTGGCGGGGAAAGGATTCGAACCGATGACCTCCAGGTTATGAGCCTGGCGAGCTACCACTGCTCCACCCCGCGATGTAAAGCTAGTTTTTTCTAGCGAGGTATAGTTTACCACCACTATGGAACATTATCAAGGATTATTTTCATGGAACACATGTATGACAGATTGCTATTTTCATCTGTTTTATCTATCATAAATGCATCATGAAGAAATGTCTGCTTGTCATAAACGGATTTTCCAAAAATCCAAACAACGACTACAAGGTAAGAAGGATGACGGAGGAATTCTCCCGTCGTGGTGTGCTTGCCATTACCAAGGATGCGATAGATCTCCTTCCTCTTTGCATGGGAGATGAAATTCATCTTGACCTTGGTGATTATGCTTTTGCCATCGATTTGGACAAGGATATGTATCTTGCCAAGGCTTTGTCCCTTAAGCTTCCACTTTTCAATTCCTATGAATCCATGATGCTCTCCGATGACAAGATGATGTCAATACTGAAACTTAAGGATACCGGAGTCATTTCCCCACTGACGATTCCATCCCCTCTCTGCTATAACCCGAATCCTGGAAAAGAGGAAGTGAAAAGATTCCTTGACCAGATAGAAGAAAAACTCTCCTATCCGCTTGTCTTCAAGGAATGTCATGGCTCATTGGGTAGACAGGTCCTTCTCGTCCACGATAGGAAGGAATTGGAAGATGTCGAGGATAAATACAAATATACCCAACATCTTTACGAGAAATTTCTTGCGAGACACCAGGGACACGATTATCGGATCATCGTCATCGACGGAAAGGTCATCGCCTGCATGGAAAGGGTGAATGAGAATGACTTCCGTTCGAATATCGCACTAGGTGGAAAAGGCTATGATGTCACGGCTACATTGAGTGATGATTTCAAAAATCTTGCCCTGAAGGCCACCAAGGCGCTTGGTCTATTGTATGCCGGCATCGATGTCGGCATCTCCGATGATGAAAAGCCTGTCTTCATAGAAGCCAATGGCAATGCATTCTTCACGGAAATAGAAGAGGTCACAAATATCAACATCGCCTCCATTCTCGTCGATGCAATAATGTCGAAAATAGAAAAAGACTAGACACATTCTTCACCTGTATGGTGAAAGTGCATCTAGTCTCTTTTTGTTTATTTGGATGCTTTGGCTTCTCTTTCCATCTTTCTGGCTTTTCTTCTTTCTCTGATGACGGATTTTCTTATGTGCATGAACACAAAGAATCCGATAAGGGCAAGGAAGCAGGCGAGAATGAGAATGTAGGACCAAAGAGGAAGAGTTGTATTCTTTATGGATTCCCACATGAGCAGCATGGAAGCGTTCTGCTCACCGAAGTCTGCCATGACGGCCAAGGACGGCAGTTGTTCCTTGGCTGGATATTGGGTATCGAACTGCTTTCCCTTGGAATCGAGGGAGAGGACGAATATTCCATCCTCATCAAGGTCACATGTTTCCAATGTTCCCTCGAAGAAATAACGGATATCCTTCGTAAAGTAGTTGTCGGAGAAATCCTCGGCATCCACATCGATGCTCTCATAATCCATCTCCTCTGTTTCCTCGTCGTATCTTTCGTCATACCAGGACTGGACGAGAGCGAGAATGTCGTCTCCGGCGATGACCGGAGTATAGCCGATGTATTCCATGTTGGCTGCGGCATTTGCCGGTTCGGAGAGGAAGTCGACAAACCTGCTGGCCCAGAGTTTGTTTGCACCCTTTGGCATGACCCAGCCGTCGAACCATATGTTTGCACCGGTATCCGGAAGGACATATTTGAGGTTAGGACCTGAATTTCCGCCTTCGACCTCTTCACCTTCGATGGTTCCGGATTCGTTGTATTCGTCAGCAAGGTCCATGGCGTAAGCGGCATCACCTGACCATGCCAGGTTGATGGCGAACTTGTCGCCCTTGACCATATCGCTCTTTCCGCTGTCTACTTCGAATCCGAAGGCGTTGGCCTTGAGCTTGACAAGCTCATCGCCGACCTTCTTCAGTGTCTCGTCATCGCAGAGATTGAATATCTCGGTGACTTTGTCATTGTAGTCATCGTCATTGAGAGTGCCGTTGTCATGAAGGATCTTGAGTGTCTTCAGGCCTTGGTAATTCTTCTCATCCAAGGTGAAATCCTCACCATAGGTATGGAAGATTCCGAGAGCATAGGTATCTCTTACGGAATCCTTTATGGACAGAAGGTTCTTGTATTTGTCATCCCATAGTGAATCCCAGGACTTCATGTCCTCGTTCATCTCTTCGGAAGAGATGTTGCGGTTTTTCAAGGCAAAGTAGTTGTCGTTGTAGAGGATACCCAAGGTTCCCCACATATAGCCGCGGATATATTTCCCGACGATGTTGCTTTCACCATTGACTTCGATGGAATTGATCTTGTCGAGGACATATCTTGAGACATATTTGTCGTAGTTTGGAGTGGAACCTGTATCGAATGGTTCAATCATGTCTTCCTTGATCATCTTCTGCACGATGTAATCGCTAGGGCAGACAAGATCGTAACTGGACTTGCCCGTCTTCAGCTCGGAAAGCATGGTTTCATTCGTATCGAATGTGGAATAGTTGACTTCGACATTGACTCCAAAGGTATCCTTGCAGTATGTCTCGAACTGGGAGACAAGGCCAGGGACAGTCTCTTTCTTTCCGTCTTCCGTCTCGACTTCATCATCTTCAAGGATGTAGTCTGCGGAATTGTAGACGTTCAGGACGATTGTCTCGCTGGAGAGATTCTCTGCCTCTTCCTGGCTTGCCTGACAGGCAGGAAGGGAAAGGGTACAGAGTATGGCAAGGCTGGACAAAAGAGGAAAAAGTTTCTTTTTCATTATCTGTGCTCCTTAAGAAGAGAAAGTGCTCTTCTTTTTGCGTGGGCGTTGGAAAGATTGTTCTTTGCCTTCTTTGCCTGACGATTGACCTGGATGGAACGGATGATGACGATGAACAGGACGATGAGGAAGATGAGGGTGGTGAGGGCTCTGAGTTCCGGTGGAAGGGAGCCTTTCTTTATTTTCGTCTGGACGAGTGTGGACAGAGTCTCAATCTGACTTGTCCCGCTCAAGAGTCCGCTTCCTCTTGTGAAGGCCGTGACGATGAAGTCGTCAAGGGAGAGCGTGAAGGAAAGCATGAGACCAGAGATGATTCCGGGAACGACCTGGGGAAGAATGACCTTGTGAAGTGCATGGGTCGGAGTGGAACCTAAATCCAGGGCAGCCTCATATAGGGCAGGGTCCATCTGGGCAAGCTTCGGCTTGACGTTGAGATAGACAAATGGAATGCCCAATGCACAATGACCGACGAGAAGTGTCCAGAAGGAGAAGACGGAAGCTCCGCCGAAGAAGTATTTGCCGACGAAGACGAACATGACGGTCAAGGACATGGCGATGACGATTTCGGCATTGACGACGGGAATCTGGTTGATGTTTTCCCAAAGTGCCCTGAATCCCTTTCTGCAATAGAAGAGACCGATGGCACCAAGGGTGCCGATCGTCGTGGATACGACGGAACTGATGGCGGCAAGAATGAGGGTGTTTCCAAGTGCTGTCATCGTTTCCTTGTTCGTGAAAAGATCACCATACAGCTTGAAGGAAAATCCTGACCAGACACCTAAGGTCGTGCTGGAGGTGAAGGAAAAGACGATAAGATAGAATACAGGAAGATAGATGAAAAGAAGAATGAGATAGATATAGCAATAGGAAAGAATCTTTTTTACCATGAGCCTGCTCCCTTCTCGCTGTTACGCTCGAACTTTCTGGTTGCGAACATGACGGCGAAGATGATGATCAACATGATCAGTGACATGAAGGAACCACCATTCCAGTCAGAATAGGAGAATGAAAGGTAGATGGAGTTTCCGAAGAGCATGATCTTACCTTCGGAAAGAGTGTCGGAGATGACATAGGATGAAATCGTAGGCATGAATACCATCATACCGGCAGAAACGATTCCAGGCATTGCCTGTGGGATGATACTTCTGGTGAATACCTGGAATGGGTTGCAGCCTAAGTCAGAGGCTGCCTCTATCTGGCTGTGATCCAGTTTCAGCATGGTGGAATACAAAGGAAGAATCGTGAAAGGAATGTAGTTGGATACCATACCGATCATGGTGCAGAAGAGAGGGTGCTCGCCGGTGGTTGTTCCGAACCATCCGAGCATGATGGTCAATAGATCTCTTAAGGCACCTGTCCTGAGGACAAAGTTGATCCACATCGGCATGACGAAAAGCATGACCAAGACATAGTTCCTGTTGATCTTCGGGTTGGCGAGAAGATAGCTTAACGGGAAGGAAATCAACAGACAGAGAAATGTGTTGAAGACACCGATGAGAAGGGAGATGAGAAGAACGTTGAGCTTGACGGTGTTGGTGAAGAAGCTCGTGAAGGCATTGAAAGTGAAATGTCCGTCTGTATCGGTGAATGCATAAAACAGAATGAACAGGATCGGAATGAGGACGAAGAGGACAAGGAAGAGGGCAAACGGAAGGCTCAGAGACTTGATGAAGCGCTTGTTGTTGCTCTTGACCTTGTAGTGTCCTCTTGCCTTTGGCGAACGGATCTTCTTATCCGAGAAAACCTTGAAGTTGCCGGTTTCCCTAATATTCGCATCCATTTTATTCCTTCACCTCATAGTTATCCAGATTGCCCTTGAAACGCATCTGGATGTCTTCCTTGTTGATTCTAAGGCCGACGATGTCGTCCGGATTATATGTATCCGGAGTGGAAACGAGGAAGTCTTCCTCGTCTTCGCTTCTGACAAGGATGGAATAATGGTCACCCTTGTAGACGGAGTTGATGACCTGACCGACGATCTGGGCTTCGCTCGTGTCGTCGCTGATGAGGATTCTATGTGGGTCGACGGTGACGACGACATCGGCATCGGCAAAGTCATAATGCTTCTTGTCGTAGGTGACGATGTTGTCTTCGTCCACGCTGGAGTTCGGAAGCAGCTTGGAAAGGTCGCATTCGAATGGCTGCTCGTCGATGTAGACCTTGTAATCCTTGCCGATATAGGAATCCGTATAGATGTTCATGTCGACGGATTTGTGCATGAGATGGATGCCGTCAGGAAGGATGTTGATGAAGATCGGAGCCTCTTTGTCGTAATCATCGATGGACTGGGCGAGGACTTCATCATGGCCGACCATGATGACATACTGATAATGGATGCCCTTGAAGACCTTGGAATCGATTCTTCCCTGGACATAGCCATCCAACTGTGTCTTGGAAAGCTTGATGTCCTCAGGACGGACGACGACATCGACTCTTTCGTTTTTGTCAAAGTCATCCACGCAACGGAAGGTGTTGTTGAGGAAACGGACCTTGTAGTCACCAAGGTAGGTTCCGTTATAGATGTTGGAAGAACCGATGAAATCGGCAACGAATGCGTTTGTAGGCTCGTTGTAGATGCTCTCCGGAGATCCAATCTGCTGGATCACGCCGTTGTTCATGACGATGATGGTATCGGACATGGTCAATGCTTCTTCCTGATCGTGGGTGACATAGATGAAGGTGATGCCTAAACGTCTATGCATTTCCTTGAGTTCAATCTGCATGTCCTTTCTCATCTTGAGGTCAAGGGCACCCAGTGGCTCGTCGAGCAACAGAATCTGTGGTTCGCAGATAATGGCTCTGGCGATGGCAACTCTCTGTTGCTGACCGCCGGAAAGAGTGGTGATGTCTCTGTCTTCGAGTTCATCAAGATCGACGACGGAAAGTGCGTGGACGACCTTGTCGTCGATTTCCTTTTCACTGAGATGCTTGTAGGAATAGGCTGGAACTGGATTGGACAAAGTTTCCTCCAGTTTCCTGTTGAGATCGGCAAGCCTTTCTTCTCTTTCAGTCTCGGTGATGATTCTGTCCTTCGTGATACGCTTGATCTGGCTCTTGAGGTATTTGACCTGAGCCTTGTCGACTTTCAGCACCGGATTTCCGTCTTTGTCCTTGATTGGAACGGGAAGTTTCTTGTTTCTGAGGCCAAAGGCAACATTGTCATAGACGTCGAGATTCGGAAAGAGTGCATAATGCTGGAAGACGGTGTTGATCGGTCTTTTATATGGAGGAACGGGAACGATATCCTTCCCGTTGAGAAGAATGTCTCCGGAATCACATGATTCAAATCCGGCAATCATTCTTAAGGTAGTGGACTTACCACATCCTGATGGACCTAAAATCGTAACGAATTCACCTTTGCGGATGTTTAGATTCATTTTGTCAATGACAGTCGTTCCGTCAAAGATTTTTGTGACATTTCTGAGTTCGATGATGTACTCATTTCTGTCAACGGAAGTAGATTG
>CAVJFW010000049.1:0-8426 GCA_963648975.1 bacterium
GATTATATCTGAAGAAAGACTAAAACTCTCAAGAGTGTTATCCGTATGATTTTGAAGACATTTTTCTCTAACTTCCGCATTTATCTTGACGTTTCAATCATTTGTATCATTTACATATTGCCGAAAATTTCATTTTCTATTTGAAGTAAAATGGCAAAAATTGCAAATTATCATATCAATCATTGAACAATACAATGAGAATTGATAGTTGAATCTCTCATTACTTATTCATCAATAAAAAAACTCTAGTCTGAACTAGAGTCATTGATTCAAAGTGGTGGCCTCGGCCGGACTCGAACCGGCACACCCTCACGAGCGGCAGATTTTGAGTCTACTGCGTCTACCGATTTCGCCACGAGGCCGTGCGCTAAATAAGATACCATATTTGAAATGATAATTCTACACTTATTTTACTTTTTTCAGGTATGTCTTCAATACTGAAAAGATGTGTGACACCTGAATCATTTCAGGCGTCACACATCAAGGTCATCTTTTGATGATTTTAAGGTTTTCGTCCGTCTGCAAGACGATGCAATGTGCTTCAACTGAATGCGTCAGATAGACATCTCCGCCGATAGTACAACCTTCATGGAGAATTGTATCTCCTCCGAATATCGCGGCATTGGAATATATCGTAACATTATCCTCAACGGTAGGATGCCTCTTTTGCCCAGTAAGCCTTCTTCCCTTGCTTAGGGATAAGGCACCCAAGGTGACGCCTTGGTAAAGCTTTACGTTGTTGCCGATGATGGCTGTTTCACCGATGACGATTCCAGTTCCGTGATCGATGAAGAAATAGTCTCCGATGGTTGCTCCAGGGTTGATGTCTATTCCGGTATGATGGTGTGCCTTTTCGGAAATATATCTGGCTATCAACAGGAAGTTCATCTTATGGAATTGGTGGGCGATGCGATAGTATAGGATTGCCTCAAAGCCTGGATACATCAATACGATCTGCTGCTTTGACTTGCTGGCAGGATCACCATCCAATATTGCTTCGATGGATGTATTCAGGGTTCTCCTGATTTCAGCCAGAGAGGAGAAGAATTCATCGGTCAGCTCATTGATGTCCACACGGTCATGAAGCATTGTCTTGAATTCCTGGACAGTCTTTTCGTATTTCGACATGAACTCCTTTTCTTCATATTCATGATGATAATCGTACATAAGAAGTTCACTTATGTCGTCAAGGAAGCTGTCTGTCTTCTTTTTGTCAAATGGTGTCAGATTTTGATTTTGGTCAAAGTTCCTGACAAGATCATTCATGTACCTTTTCATTCGAATAACCCTTGAACGGAAAGGTATCTTTCTCCATTGTCCGGTAAGACAGTTACGATGACCTTGCCATTTTCTTCCTTTGCAATCTTGATTGCTGCTGCAACGTTGGCTCCAGATGAAATACCAACCAAAAGGCCTTCAAGCTTGGCGATATCCCTAGCCATGGAATAGGCTTCCTCATCCGTGATGATCATGACCTTGTCCACAAATTCCAGTTCAAGGACTTCCGGTTTGAAGCCGGCACCGATTCCCTGAATCTTATGTGCACCCTTCTGTCCTGTGGTGATGAAAGAAGATGAGGCTGGCTCCACACCGATGGAGATGACATTCTTTCTTTCCTTGAGATATTTGCTGGTGCCGGTCAATGTTCCACCGGTTCCGAAGGCCGAAATGAAGATATCGACGTTTCCTTCCGTCTGCTCATAGATTTCAGGACCTGTTGTCTTGTAATGTGCCATTGAATTGTCATGGTTGTCGAACTGTGAAGGGATGAATGAGTTTTTGATTTCCTCATGCAGTTCATTTGCCTTTTTGATGCAGCCAGCCATGCCACCTTCATTTACAAGTCTGCAGTCAGCATTGAAGGCTCTCATCATCCTGACTCTCTCGATGGAACAGTTGGCGGGCATGAAGATGACTGCCTTCATTCCCAAGGAAGCACATATGGCAGCCAAACCGATGCCCGTGTTTCCACTTGTCGGTTCGATGATGGTGGTATCTTTATCTATTTTTCCTTCTTTTAGGGCAGTGAGAATCATTTCCTTGGCGATTCTGTCCTTGATGGATCCAGTTGGATTGCATCTCTCCAGCTTTGCATAAATCGGACAGGAAAGATCATATGCCTTCTCGATGTTCTTCAGACGCAATAATGGCGTATTGCCGATGACGTCTGTCATGGATAAATCTTTTATGGACATGTTTTGCCTCCTTGATGGGTGTTAGGTCAAATAACGTTCATAATTATAGAAAATAGTGATTGCACCATTCAAGGAATATGATTTTTCTTGAAAGTATCACTCCATGATGGTACAATCATTTGGCTCATAAATTGAGGCGTGGTGCAGCTTGGTAGCACGCTTGCTTCGGGAGCAAGAGGTCACGGGTTCGAATCCCGTCGCTTCAACCATCAATATATAGAGCAGGGTGCCTTAGGGCACCTTTTTTTGTTGTACATGGAAACAAAAAAGGAGACACCATAATTTGATGTCTCCTGATTTTTTTTTACTTCTTTCCCTTCATTGGATCGACTGGCTTGATTTCCGGACGTTTTCTGTCTTTGTGCTGGATTGGCGCAATCGGTCTGAAGTTCGGAGCTGGATTCTCAGCTTCGAATGGTGTGGTTTCCTTCTTTTCCTCCTGAACCTTCGGGGCTTCGACAGGCTTGAAGGAAACAGGTGTGATCGGCTTGGAAATCTTCTTTTCCTCAGTCGGTGCAGTCACTGTTTCATTTTCAGCAGCGGCTTTCTTTGACTTGGCCATATCACGGATGGAGAAAGACTTCTTGGATGATGAGACTGGTGCTGATGCAGCTGGCTTTCCGTTGAGCTTGTCAACTGTAGTGACATCACCATAACCATTCTTTCTGATATTTTCCTGTCTTCTCTTCTCCTTCCAGGCAGGTTCCTTTCCTTGGTTGGCAAAGACTGGATTGACTGTAGGCTGAACCTTGGTGACACCCATGGAGAATGCTTCTTCGGCCGTGAGATCACCTTCATATGTCTTGACTTCGTAATTCTTCAGGGCGAAGGCGACATGTCTTGCCTTGACGGCCTCAATCTTCTCATGCTTGGATTTCTCTGTGGAATGAAGAGGTCCACTGATAGGAGCGATGACCGGTTTCTTTTCTTCAACAGGCTTTTCTTCGACAACTTCTTCTTTCTTGATAGGCTTGATGACACCGATAGGTCCAGTTGGACGATTGTTTCTCTTTGAAGGATCAAACTGCTTGAGTCCGACAGCGTTGATATGTGGAGTTGGCTGAACTGGCTTGCTTTCTTCGACAACCGGTTCATCCTTCTTTTCTTCAACTTTTTGCTCCTCAGCATTGTTTTCAATCGGAGCTTCTTCCTTCTTTTCTTCTGGCACATAGGTTCCGATGTCCCATGTATCCTTATCATCTGCCTTGGCAGTGATGATGTCCTTATGATCGTTGTTTGCAACGACTTCCTTCTTTTCTGAGCGATCCGATTTATCAGTATCCTCAATGACTTCGTTTGTCTCTTCCTGTTGTCTCAAACCATCATGGAAGATCGTATTGATGGCTGTGACATGAGAAACTTCCTTTTCTTCTTCGACAGCAGACGCCTCTTCTTCTACCTTTTCTTCAATGATTTCTTCGGCTTTTTCTTCTTCGGTCTTATCTTCAGCATGAGCTGCACTTTCTTCGACAGGAATATCTTCCTGGACTGGAGCTGCAACCTCTGTCAGATCATTTTCCTTGGTATCGGAATTGTCAATGATAGGTTCTTCAACCTTTTCCTCGACTTCTTCTTTCTTGGCCTCTTCTTCTACCATTGCTTTGTCTTCAGTGGCAGATTCAGCAACCTTTTCTTCAACGGTTTCTTTCTTGGCTTCAACTACGTCATCTTCTTCCTCTGGCCATGGATCTGCATCCCATTCATCGATGCCAGGAAGAACTGTGATGGCTTTTTCAAACGGACTTGTGGATTCGGCGATTTCATTTGCCTGATCGACAGCAACTTTATTTTCCTTGGATTCTTCCGTGACCACATCATTTTCAGTGGCAAGATCCTTTTCGAGTTCTTCTTCGCTTGGAATATCATCCAGATCAGGAAGAGTTTCGATCTTTGTCTCATATAAAGGATTAAGGGAATTGAGGACAGCGATTTCACGGATGGTCGGTTCAAGCTTGTCTTCGGTGCTTGCCTCAGCCATGACAGGAGCTGGAGCAACGCCATCTTCCTTGACTGCCTCATCCTTTACCTCGGCAACAGCCTTTTCATCTGCAATAGGCTTTGCTTCCTTTGCCTTTCCGATTTCAGTGATGACTAGTACGATTACCTCGACCAAGGTGATGAAGAATCCTAACCACAAAGCGGCCCAGATGGTGTGATTGGAGGTGATTCTCTCTATGACGAGGATATTCAGCTTATGGCCTGGCAGGAATGCTCTGCACCATTTATGTCCAAGCGTCAGTATCCAAGTATAGGCAGAACCCATCATATTGGATAATTTGTTGGAATAGAGAAGTGAGAATGCACCTAAAGTGCAAATGGTGATTCCGGCAAAGGTAAGCCAGCAAAGAACCTTTCTCCAGGTCTGGGTCTTTCCCTTTTTCTTTTCATCATGCATGAAGAGGAATGGAAGATAGATGAGGAATAAGCAAAAGACACCGATAAGTGCCAACAGGAATACATAGAAACAGGAAGTGAATGTCTTTCCGTGTCCTCTGAATGTCGTGGATACATGGAACACCTCAGTGACATGCCAATAAACCCAATTGTTGAGCTTCTGGACGATTTTCACGGCCCAGTCCTTACCCTGAAGTGAAGCCTTGAGAGAGGAACTGACGGGAGTGAACATCAAAATTGCAACGATGGCTGCAACGACGACTGCGACGATGAAAAGAATGTTTATCACTCGGATGGCAACACTCTTGTTCTTCGCCTGTGATTTGTTTGTAGGCATATTTGACCCTCCTGAATCCTTGGAATACAAAAATTCTTTGCAGATTCCGTTTAGTTTAGCACTAAAAGTTAATCTTATACAAGATTATTTGACAAAAATAAAAGAAAAAATATAGAAACAACTTTTTTCTTTCTTGGAATGTTAAACAAGTTGTTCTGCGGCAAATGAAAAACCTGCCGTTCTTTAATAATCGGCAGGTCTTTCTGTGTGCTATTCAATGGTATTGAATTATCGATGCATCATCGGAAATATTTTATTTTCTGTGACCTCGAAAATCAATGAAAAATGACAAAAAAATCAATGGTTTTCATTGACTGAACCATATAGTTTTCATCACCTGATTTCTGACTTGACTTTTTTCCATTATCCATAAATGGTAAAATCATTATGTTTTTTAGAGGTAGCTATCATGAACATCAATGACTTCAAGGGTGTCTTTTTTGACTGTTGGGACACACTTCTGGAATTCCACATGAAAGACAAAAGATGGAATATTCTTTCTTTGAAGAAACATGCCATCAATGGTTCTCAGATTGACTGGGATTCGGTATATGGATATACAGAGGATTTTTTCAGAAACTATTATTCGTCAAGACTGAATTACGAAATCCGTATCCAGGAAATACTCAATCATATCATCTTGCGTTTTGACATTCGCCTTGATTGCGATATCGATGTCTGTGCCCATGATATCCTCAATCATCTTGATGCAAGACCGGTAAGGGATGTCGAATCCTTTCTTTCGTTTCTGGATGAAAGGAAGATTCCCTATTATTGCCTGTCGAATACCGTATATCCTCAAAGCGACACCAAGGAATTGATTGAGAAACTTATTCCCGGACATCACTTCTCCTTTGTCATGGCTTCATATGAAGTCGGTGTCAAGAAACCCAATCCGCTTTTCTTTGAACTCGGTGCCAGGAAAGCCGGACTCTGTCCTGAAGCGTGTATCTATATAGGAGACAAACTTTATCAGGATTGCCATGGATCCCATAATGCCGGCTTTGGATTGTCCGTTTATCTGAACTGGAAAGATGACAAGGAAAGGCAATTGGCATCCTTGGATAAAATGAAATTGGTCATGACCGAATATCTTGAAGTCAGGTCATACATGGAATTGATGGAGGTATTGAACAATGGAATCGATTGAAATCGATGAAAACAATCCTTGTCTTGAATCCACATCTTTTGTCCCTTCCTTTGATGAAAATGGGGAAATCAATGTTTCCCATCTGATATATTCCTTTCAGGAACTTGCCTCTAGACAGATTGATCGACTTGGACTCGGAGAAGACTTTGAGAAGGAAAATGATTTTCTTTATGTCGTATTGAGATATAAAGGTTATTTTCTCAAGCCTTTCTGCAGGAATGGAAAATATAGGCTGTTTACCTACCCAATGCAGGCAACTGCTTTGCAGTTATATCGATATGCCTATGTCCTTGATGAAAATGGGGAAGTCGTTTTCTATCTCATTTCCTTGTGGGTCATGGTTGACTCACATAACAGGAAAATCAAATCCGCCCGTCCTTTCCGGTCAAGGATAAAAGAAATCGTACCTGAAATCGAGGATGTGAAACCTTTGACGGAAGAGTCCCTATCGAATTTTTCCTTGGATGGAATTCCGTTTGTCCGGAATTCCGAATATGAAGTCGAAAAGGAAGACATCGATTCCAATGGACATATGAACAATACCGTATATATAAGAATAGTTCAGCCTTCTTTGGAGGGAAAACGTCTTTATTCCTTTGAATTCGACTATGAAAAGGAATGCTTTCTTTCCGAACGCCTTTTGATATCTTCACACCATGAAGATGATGTCATTTATCTGAAAGGCGAAAAGGAAGATTCCAGTCTTTCCTTCAAAAGTAAATTTATTTTCGTAAATTCGTGATCTTCATGACATATATATGATGAGATGAAAAAATATATATGTCCAAGATGCCATAATTCCGATGAAAGATATATCGGATACAGGAACGGCCAACCTTACTGCAGACTATGTATATCCTTCCAGGGAAAGGAAGCCTCTTTTGATCATCAAATAAATAAAGGATTGAAACTTCATCTTGAATATCCCCTGAGTGAAAAACAGCAATATGTCTCTGATGGTGTCCTATGCCTGTTGAACAAAGGCAAGAATGTTTTGATTCATGCTGTCACCGGAGCCGGTAAGACGGAACTTGTCTATGCCAGCATGGAAAAATATCTGAAAAGAGGCCTGCATGTCGGATTTGCAACGCCGAGAAAGGATGTCGTCATCGACCTGCTTCCAAGAATCCAGGAGGCTTTTGCTGATGCCGATGTCATCGCCGTGTATGGAGAACATACAAAGAAGCTTGAAGGTGACATCATCGTCCTAACCACACATCAGCTTTATCGTTATCCACAATATTTTGATTTGCTCATCCTGGATGAAATCGATGCCTTTCCTTACAATGGAAATGATTTGCTTCATAGTTTCTTCAGACGTTCCGTCAGAGGAAACTATGTCTTGCTTTCGGCCACTCCATCTAGGAAGGACATCGATGACATCAAAAAGGATAACGGAGATGTCGTCGAGCTTTTTGAACGATATCATCATGCTCCCTTGCCCGTGCCTACTTTCGAAAAGATGAATCATATGATTCAGAATGCCGTGTGTCTCAGATTGCTTTTAAGGTTTATGAACCAAAATAAGCCGGTATTCATCTTTGTTCCTACGATCGATGAAGGAAGAAACCTTTTTCGATTCCTTTCCATGAGCATGAAAGGCGGAGCCTTCGTCTCTTCCAAGGAAGAAAGCCGAAGACTTGACATAGAGCGATTCAAGACAGGGGAACTCAGATATCTTGTCACGACAAGCATTCTTGAACGTGGTGTCACGGTAAAAAACCTCCAGGTCATCGTATTCGATGCTTCCCATCCCATCTACAATCAGGCTACTTTGGTTCAGATTGCGGGAAGAGTAGGCAGAAAGATCGACGCCAAATATGGGGAAGTCATTTTTCTGGGTAACGAAAAGACTTTGGAAATAGAAAATGCAATCCATGAAATTGAACGATATAACAGAAAAGCGCATTTACTGTAAAAGCTGCATGCAGGAAATAAGGACAAGTCCGATACGATATCTTCTGGAAAATGATGTTGTCCTTTGCGATGAATGCATTTCCGAGATAAAGAAGGAAATGGTTATTAAGGAAACGTTCGGAATCAAATGCATGTTTCTATCAAAGTATGACGGAATCATGAAATCCTGGCTGATGAATTTCAAGGAATATGGTGACATCGAGCTGTCAAGATGTTTCCTATATGTTTTTCTTCCTTGGATAAGAATCTATTTTCATGATTATGTGTTTTTGCCATTGCCCAGTTCGAAAAAACGCGTCGAGAAAAGAGGCTTCTCCCATCTGTGCGAGATATTGAAGGCAAGTCATCTTGAATTTGTCGATGCCTTGGAGTCTAAGGCTAGTGGCGAACAGAAGGAGAAAAAAGGAAGCAAGAGAAACGATGACAAGCAAAT
>CAVJFW010000050.1:0-8122 GCA_963648975.1 bacterium
GCACTATTATAATGTTAGAAAGTTACACAACGTATCGATTTGTAACGAGGAGGTATAACTCATGAAGCTCAAGAAATTAATGATCACATCTCTTGTTTCGGCTTCCATGCTTGGTGTCGGATGCACAAACGGAAATCGTTCCAGCAGCTCATCAAATTCGACCGAAATTGAAAATTCAGCGATGATTCTGAATGCAGGAGATGAAAAAAAGCTCGATATGGTCATCTTCGACGATGGGGTGACTGACGAAATCATCTCCTCACTTGTCGGCAAGGGAGCTGACTTGATTGTTGGGGGACTTAAGACCTACGGCATGAGGGTTGCCATCAACCTTCTCAAGGAATGTGGCCTCGACTTCAGGGATATCACGACAAAGACACTTGAGGCCATTCAGAATCAGATTGCTGCCCTTGAGACGAGAATCAAGGCCATGGCCCAGAGACAGGAACAGATACACTCAGAATCGATTCTTTCCCCTATCCTCAAGGAAATCAAGGAAACCAGAAACAATTATTTCTCCTACATAAAGGGTTTTGACAATCTCATCAAGCTTGAGGAGGAAAATACCTTGAGTGAACCGGAAATCGAATCACGCAGAAAACAGTTCTATGATGATTCCATCTCCAAGCTTACCATCAACGGCAACCCATTTGCGACATTTGTTTCCAATCTCGCTGACTGGATATTGATGCCGAATGGTTCTGCACCCTCCAATTCCATCTTCGACTATTATGACAATACCTTAGGCGTATATGATGTTTGGTCAACAATCAGCATCAGAAGCATTAGAGAGTTCATCGCCTATCTTGATGCCACATTGGTAACCTGTGCGAACTTTGCCAAGTATCAGCTGTATTACATGGCAGAAGGAAAGGGTGAGGAAACAAGGCTTTCGTATGCTGACATGATTGACACCATGGCTGGCAAAGTCAATGCCGTCAACGAACTCTTCAAGGCGAAGATTGATTCTCTCAAGCCTCTTGAAGACAAGAGAGATGCTGGCATCAACGTCTATATGGCAACTGGCAAGGAATATTCCAGACGTATGGCAACCTTGACCTATGATGTCAACCAGAAGACGGAAAATGATTCACGTCAAGGATTGTTGACTGGTCTTCATACATATTCGGATGGAACTACCAAGGAAAGCTCTTGGAGATATGCATTCGAATATGTTCCGGATCAGAACTTCGTTGCCCAGGTCGCGGGTGACTTCAAGACATATGCAGGGTCTTTCTGCTCTACAGAATATACCATCAATGATTATCTCAAGTATGCAGGATTCTATGCCAACAATGAAGAGCTTTTCGATAATGCAATCGGCTTATATAACGCCAATATGTATGTCGACGGGCATGACTTCCTGAATGAGGATTATGATTATACTGCAACCTACTATGATCAGAGAGGTGAATATACAAGAAAGAAGATCTATGATGTTGATTCCTATCATAACTGGAACTTCGACGTCGACAGCACTTCCTTTGAGCAATGCGATGACAGCTACTATCTTTGCTTTGCGACACCTAAGGATGATAAGCAGGTATTGGATGGCACTTATCAGAAAATCTATATGAAGGATGTCAAGTATACCGTCAGCAACAGACTCTATTACAACCTCAAGGAAGAGGATGTCTCCATGACGAACTATAAAGGCGAATGGTATTTACACGACAGTTGGTAAAGAAAGGAGAATTCAGAATCAAGGATAAATAACACGGTACTGGTCAACCGTTTGCCTACCATAACAAAAAACAGATAAAGGACTCTGAATCGATCTTTGCAAGTCCTATAAAAGTACAAAAATATGGATAATTATTCCAAAAAGCCCTTATTTAACCCATTTAAGCAAGAAAAAAGGTTTGATAGCATTGTATCAAACCTATATGTTCTTTATGGTGACCTCAACGGGATTCGAACCCGTGAATACAGCCTTGAGAGGGCTGTGACTTAAGCCGCTTGTCGATGAGGCCAAACAAAACGCCCTAATACTATACTTGTTCTTGTTCTTTTTTTCAAGACATGAAATGTTTCTTGATGAAAATGAGTGATAGGACAATGCGTCCTATCACTCAGGATAAATCAGTTGTCGGATCTCGAATATCCGTTCTTCATATGACAGCTTGCCTCATAGAGAACATTGTTGAGTGCCTTGTCGGTTTCTTCCTTGGCAATCAAGGCCATCTTTTCGTTGGCTTTTTCCAGATCCTTCGTATCAGTCAGATTGTCATTTTCATTCAGGAACTGATGCCCCTTGTTGAATAAGGAGTTCTGGTATCTTTCGATATGGATGTTGCAGACATTGTAGTGGGCATCGGCAAGTGCTCCAAGAATTCTGCTGGCCCAATAGAATGTATTGCTGTCGACTCTCATCTCGGTGCCGGCGAAATAGGAAGGAATCTTATCGACATTGGCATATAGAGGAACAAAGGCATTGAAGGCATTGCTTCCGAAGCAAATCCATTCCACTGCCTGAACTTCCTTCTTCATATATCCTCTGATCTGGGCACAGGACATGAAGGCGGTTCTGCTGATGCCGATAGGACGATAGGCACCTTTCATGTCCGTGTTTCCGAATCTCAGGTATGGATCATATGGCGTTGACTGGTAATGGCTGGAGAGAATGTATTTGACATCCTCAATGGTGATTTTCCTTTCCGGAACCATGGACCATGGAAGGTCATCGGAGATAGGTGTGTAGTCAGCATCATTTCCGTCCCACTTATAGGTTCTTGGATTGAAATAGCGAAGCATGAACCATGCTCTCGGGGTGTTATAGGTATGATCCGAATCATCGTGTGATCCGAAGGCAAGACGTGGATTGAACTTTCCATCCTGATTGAGATTGAGATGGTTGGCAATGATGAATTCCTTTAAATCCGAAGAACAAAGGTTGTTCTTTTTCTCTCCAAAGGCATCATCAAGGTCGAAATTGTCAAGGCCAAACTGGTTTGGCATGACGACATATCTGTCATCAGGGACTCTGACAGCAATCCAGTGATGTCCACCGATGGTCTCAAGCCACCAAATCTCATCCTTGTCGGAAAAGGCGATGCCGTTTGGTTCATAGGTCCCGTATTCTTCCAATAGCTTTCCGAGACGCATGACTCCTTCCCTTGCTGAGTGGATATAAGGAAGAACAAGGACGACGAAGTCTTCTTCACCGATGCCACCAGGTATTTCCTTCTGGCCTTTTTTTGCTGGAACATATCTGACGAATGGATCAGCACCCTGGACTCTAGGGTTCGTGGTGATGGTCTCCGTTGCACTCATGGATACGTTTTCGCTGTTGATGCCGGCAGCACCCCAGATGCCTTCGCTTCTGTCGACATTGGGCATCAATGTGTATCTGAGTGGATTTTCCGGTAACGGAATTCTCACATGGGACAATGTGGATACATACGGATTCTTTTGATTCTCCGGTTTTACGACACTCATTTTCTTCACATGGAAGATTCCGGTCGGGGAATCATCATTCCTGGCGACCATCGTTGAACCGTCATAACTGGCTTTCCTGCCTACCAAAATTGTTGTACATGCCATATAGTTAAACCTCACTAACTTTAATATTGTAGACTCTTATTTCTTTCTTTCAAGAAAAATGTCATTCTTTGTATTTCTCAAGGAGATAGAGGATGAGAAGTCTTGCCGAATTGGAAAAGATGTTGTTCTCATCATTCAGAAGGGAAATGACTTCATCCCTCGAATACAGTCTTGCGGAAATATCCTCGAATTCTTCCTTCTCCTCTTTTCCTTTCATGGAGAGATGGGCCAATACGACACAATTGCATTCATCCGATAATCCTTCGCTTGTCGGGGAAGGTGGGAGAAGAAGCTTTATCTCATCTGCCTCATATCCGGTCTCTTCTCTCAGTTCTCTTCTTGCGGAATCGATGACATCCCTGTCTTCCTTGTCACAGAGACCGGCCGGAAACGAGATGACCTCGTGGTTCAGTGCCTGTCTGAACTGCTTTTCAAGAAGGAGATATAGCTTATCATTCCTGATGGTGTAAGCCCCGATCAGTACGGCGTCTGCCCTTCTGAAATCCTGCCTTGAGATTCTCAGCTCTTCCTTTTCGATGTTTCTGGAAGCCAGAAAATATTCTGTATCCTTGATGGTTCCATCATCCTTGGTGACTTCATAATGCAATGTAAAGAAGTTAAGGAATTTATGATCTGTTTCCTTGTCACAGCCTTTGTATTTCCATTTCATGGGCAAACCTCCTGAGAGACATAGATAGTATAAACAAATGAAATCTTCATGACCATAGAAAAAGACCTATCCATGATAGGGTAGGTCTATAGTCTTAGAAAGCCATGATGTTGATGGCAAAATCTCCGTTGAAGTTGTTGGCTCCGGAGGTATCGGAATCATCGAGTGCAATGGTGACGATGATGTATGGCTTGGATGTGTCGGTCTGGGAACCGTATGTCAAACCACAGGTGCGATTGTCTTCGGAAAGGCTCATGTCGGTTTCGTCAGTCACTGTCGTGTTGGATGTGTTTCCGCCATAATAGGTCTTGTCATAGGCAAATCCGGCACTGACAAGGCTTGCTGCCCATGTGTTCATGTTGCTGAGGGCTTCGGCAGCAGTGGAGAAGTTACCACTGATCATGTAATAGGCAGTGCAGCCGTAATAGGCACTCAGATAGCTGGTGTAATCGGTAAGCTTGATGCTGGTGGTGGCAGTGGAGAAGTTGAATGCAGGGACATAGGCGTTTCCGTTTGTGTCCTTCAGGTTTCCGGCGACATAGGCGTTGATGTCGGCGACGGTGTCGAGAGCCAAGGCCTGTTCGACGATGGAACCTTCAATCATGAAGAGGCCATCCTGATAGAAAGCGTCATATCCTTCTTCTGCCATGTCTTCCTTGGAATAGTAGGCAAGGCTTACGAAGTAGTCAACTTCACCTTTTGTGGCCGTCTTTGCGCTCTTGATCTTGCAGTAGTTGACAACGGTACCTGAGTTGGAAACGGAAGAGGAGCTTTCCTGTCTGACGAATCCCAAGGCTTCAAGCTGTGCACCATATTCAGTGATGAGGTTGCCACACTTGAAGTCCTGATAGACATAATATTCGTTTGAGGTGTAGCTGGAAGTCTCCAGGGAATAGGAGGAATAGGAAGTGAACTTGTTGTTATATGGAAGAATCTGACCGGTATAGGTGGTCATATATGTCTTGAGCGTCTCATCGAAATCAGTCTTGGTCGGAACCTGTGGATTCTCAAGGAAACTGGAAACGGCTTCATTTTCATTGTCTCCGATGTTTGAGAGCTTGAGACTCATCTTTGTGGTATCGGTGCTGCTTCCTAAATAGGAAGAGGTCACGGTTTCCGTTACTGTGCCAGAGATGGTTACCGAGCCGTCCTTGTTGGCTTTCATGGTAAGAGAGTCGGCAGAGTAGCTGATGCTGTAATAGGAAGAACTTTCAGAGGATAATCCACCCAAAGTGAGTATGGCATCGATTGTATCTTCATCCGTGGTGGTGTATTTGTGAGCTGTTTTGGTCTCTTCCCAGTTGGCACCGGCGGTATCTTCTGCAAGAACATCGATTGCACTGTAGAAGGTTAGAAGAGAAGTGAGGTCATATTGACTGCTGATGCTTCCGTATATGCAATTGTCAAGACTGAGAACATCGTCATCATCGATTCCATACTGCCAGACGGAATTGTTGAAATAGATGTATCCATAGTCTGTTGAACCATCATCAACATAACAGGCATTGTCGCCATAGATGTCAACAGTCTGTTCTGTTGTCATGAATGTGACCTGATGATTTTCCAAAGCCAGGTTGATTTCGTATGGTTCAAGATAGTTGTCTTCCGTGGAAGTATCCTTCTTGGAGGAGGAAGTCACCTCTTCCTCGCCTTTGCTGGAAGTTACTGCTGAGGCGGAATCGCCGGTAGCGGAATCTCCTGCAGCGGAATTGACGGAACTGCTTTCTGCAGTTCTGTTGCATCCGACCAAGGCAAGCATGGAAAGGATGCCAATGAATAATGATTTTGTTGATTTTTTCATTGATTGTTGACTCCTTGATTAATAATACAATGCAATCTGAACACCACCATCTGGATCAGTTGTTGAATTTTCAGCCTTGTTGTAGAGCGTGAAGGAAACGTTGAGCTTGTTCTTGAAGGCTCCATTTGTAAGCTTGTAGGCTTCGGTTCCACTTTCGGAAAGAGTATCGGTTCCATCGATCTTGAACTTGACTGTCTTCATGGATTCGATGTAGGTGGTCATGGCAGCGATGGAATCTTCCTTGCTATCGAATTCGATGTTGATGAGGTAGAAGCCTTCATAGCTTGTGCCTGCATTTGCGTTGTAGTACATCGTGTAATCCATGAGGTAGGCCTTATCGTTGGCAAGGTTGTAGGTGGAAAGCTCGAGCTGTGGCAAAGCGGCAGTGCCATCCTTCTTGAGCGGCTTTTTGGCAAGGAAGGTGTTGATCTTGTCAAGACCGTCGATGTCGGCATATCCGTAGGTGATGGTGACCATCATCATGCCGTTTGGATAAAGGGCCGGACTGCTGAACAGGGACTTGTCAGCATAGTTGTATGAGATGGAGGAAATCTTGTCACCGCTTGTGTCAGTTGCCTCAGCAACCGTCTTCGAATAGTTGTAGACGGTGAATCCATAATCGGATTCCTCTTCCTCTCCGGCAGTGAATCCCTTGGAGGCAAGGTTTGTTGCGAAGGCGGATGTGATGTCTCCGCTTAAGAGGTCATAATAAGTGATGGTCGTCTGCTTGTTGGTGAAGTTGTCTGTGCCGACGGAATACATCCAGCCTCTGGTCCAACCGATGTTGAAGTCGAGCGTGGAACCAAGGATTTCGGTCATGGCATCCTTGACGGTGTCATCGAAATCCGTTGCGGCGAGGTATTCGGATGGATCTTCGACAAACTCGTCAAGTCCATCGACGGTGTTTTCACCGGCCTTGGTGATGGTGAAGCTGCTGGTCAATGTTCCGTTGCTTTTTGCCTTGACATATGCCTTGAAGCTGACTGTGGCCGTGAACTGATCCTTGATGGTCATCTGGACATTGGAGGTCTCAATGCTGGTGATGGAACCGAGAATGGCATGTTCTTCACCGGCAAAATAGCTGGCAAGGGCAGGAATGGCGGACATGATGTCCGTGTCGCAGTCATCGGCGATGGTGTAGACGTTGGTCTTTGTCGTGCTGGCCACCCATTCATCCTCGGAAGCACCGAAGGAATCAAGGGCATCATAGTAGTCGGAATAGAGAACGGTCATGTCATCGTAGATTTTGATTGGGCTGACAATCTGATCGAGCTTGAACTTGCCGTCCTCGTCGGTATCCCATGTCCAGACACCGTCATCGCCTACGGCAACCTGCTTGAAGTTGCTGGTGGAAGGATAGTTGCTGTTCTTTCCCGTGGAAGTCCAGCCCATGGCATTGTCACCATAGAAATCGAGTGTGTAGTATTTGTTGGTGATGGAGACATTGTGATTTGTGAAATGTGCAAGGAATTCGTCGAGGTCAGGAATGTATGTCGGTATTCCTGAACTGGAACTGGATGTTTTGTCATCAGCCTTGCTGGAGCTGTCCTTTCCACCGGCTGAGATTTGATCGTTGCCGTTGTCGCTGCTTGCTTTTTCGGATGTACCGTTGTTGGAAGAATCGGTGCTATCGGAAGAAGCGGTCTTCTGACAACCGACGCTGAGGGTTAAACATGCGCCGGCCAATAGTAAAATGCTAAGTTTCTTTTTCATTATGAATAAATCCTCTCAAAACCAAAATATTAAAACTTATTTTTAAATACATAGATAGAGATAATTTTGCAACATTTATTTTCAAAAGTGAAAAAACTCCCGTGTTTATGGGGAAAAACCATAATCCGACCTATACTGTAAGCCCTTTCGGAATGGTGCTTCCCATTCTTTTGCTTTTATATGGAAAACAGATTTATTGAAAAGATTTTAAGCTTCAGCAATACCTTTTTATTTTTACGAAAAGCCTTCCCTTTCTTGTCGTTGACTGTTCCCCCATGTAGATGAATTTGCCTTTCGACTTCACGGAAACCCTATCAGAGACATGCAGGGTATGGGAATTGTCCATGCTCATGCTGATTTTGTGTTTTCTTCCGGCTTCCGGTTGCCGACGCCTT
>CAVJFW010000051.1:0-8121 GCA_963648975.1 bacterium
CGGCGACAATACCCTCACGGGGAAGATAGCTGCAGCCGCTTTTTTCGTGGGAAAATATCATATGATTCTACACGAAAGTCAAATAAAAAATCATTGACTACAAGTATTTCAAATGATAAACTATTAGACGTTGTATGGCCTCCATTAGCCTACAACCGCTATAAAATGGTCTCAAATCCTTTAAAAAGGTACCACAAATGCGAGTCTTTATACTAAAAATCAAGGAAGGAGGCAAAAACATGTACGCTATTATTTTAACTGGCGGCAAGCAGATCAAAGCTGAGATCGGTCAGACTATCTACACTGAGAAGATCGAAGGCGAAAAAGATGCTGAAATCACATTCGACAAGGTTCTTTATGTCGAAGGCGATTCCATCGTTGTTGGCAAGCCGTTTGTTGAAGGTGCCACTGTTAAAGCAAGCATTGTCAAGCAGGGTCGTGAAAAGAAGATTCACGTTCTTCGCTACAAAGCCAAGAGCAACCTCAGAGTTCGCCATGGTCACAGACAGCCATATACTGCTTTAAAAGTTGAATCCATCAATCTCTAAAGATGATTCTTGTTGATGTGAATTACATCTTTGGGAAAATCAACCATGTAAGGATACATGGTCATGGTGGACTTGAATATGGAAAAGATGTGATTTGTGCAGGCGTTTCCGCCTGTTCCATTGGTGCATTGAATGCATTGGATAATGCCGAGAATTATAAATTGGCAATATCCGAAGGTCTGATTGACTTGGAAAGCATTCATGAATCCACGATGCACGATGAGATTGTTCTGGAGACACTCATTGTGCAGTTGGATACGATTCAGAAAAAATATCCGGATCGTGTAAAAATCAAAGTCTCTGGGAAAGAAGGTAATCAATGAAACTGAATTTATCATTAGACATTCAGCTCTTTGCTTCTCATAAGGGTGTCACTTCCACAAAGAACGGTCGTGATTCTAACTCTAAGAGATTAGGTGCAAAACTTTGCGATGGTCAGTGGTGCCACAGTGGTTCCATCATCTATCGTCAGAGAGGTACCAAGATTCATCCTGGCAACAATGTCAAGAGAGCCGGTGATGATACTCTCTTTGCCATCATCGATGGCTATGTCAAGTATGAGAGATTGGATCGCAAGAGAACCAAAGTCTCCGTCTATGCGACGAAGCCTGAAGTTGTTAGCAAGTAATAGATTAAATTTATGGCTTCGGTTTATCCGAAGCCTTTATTTTTTAGGAGGTCGATATGAACGATAAAGTTAAGGTAGTTCTTGTCTCTGGAAAAGGTGGCGATGGTGCCATTGCCTTCAGAAGGGAAAAGAGCGTTGAAAAAGGTGGCCCTTATGGCGGAAACGGCGGAAAAGGTGGCTCCATCTATCTTGTTGCCGACAATGGCATTGAATCCTTGCAGGAATATCGTTTTGGCAAGGTTGTAAAGGCAGAACCTGGCGAAAACGGCAAAACCAAACTTCAATATGGCAAAGATGCCAAGGATATCTATCTTAAGGTTCCCTGCGGCACAGTCATTGAGGATGAAAACGGAAACCAACTTGCCGACCTCATCCATCATGGCGACACTTATCTTGCCGTAAAAGGTGGAAGAGGTGGCAGAGGCAATGCAACTTTCAAGTCCCCAATCAGGCGTACGCCGAACATCGCGGAAAACGGCATGCCAGCCGAAGAAAAGACTTTTTATTTTGAATTGAAGCTTTTGGCTGATGTCGGTCTGGTGGGATATCCGAATGTCGGAAAATCCACTCTTCTTTCTGCTGTGACAAGGGCTAATGCCCCGGTAGGAGATTACGCCTTCACGACTCTTGAACCTCAATTGGGAGTCTGTTTCGTCGAGCCAGACAAATCCTTTGTCTTGGCTGATCTTCCCGGTCTCATCGATGGTGCATCTCAAGGAAAAGGTCTTGGATTCACTTTCTTGAGACATATAGAAAGATGCAGGGTTCTTCTTCATCTCATCGATGTCACGAGATCTGATGACCCTTATCAGGATTTTCTTGCCATCAACAAGGAACTTTATTCCTATTCCGAATCCCTTAAAAATCGACCGATGATTGTTTGCATCAACAAGACGGATATCAAGGGAAATGAAGAAAAAGTTAAGGAATTGAAGGACAAGTTATCACCGGATTATAAGGTTTATTGCATTTCCGCAAAGGAATCCAAGAACCTGAAATCCCTGATGCGTTCTCTTTATTCCATGGTCCAGAAGTCCAAGGAAGCCGAGAAGAAGAATTCTTCGGAGAATGACGATGATGAATTTGTCTATTCCGCAAGAAATCTTGATACTGGAAAGAAACCTGTCTACCAGATTGTCAAGAGAGAAGACGGATATTATGAAATCATTGGTGAACGTGTTGTCCGCACCAAGAAACTCATCAACCTCAAGACTGATGAAGGCATCGACAGACTGCTCAACTATCTTAATTCCATAGAGATTGATCAGGCTTTGAAGGACGCGGGATGCAAGAATGGTGATACCGTTCTTCTCGATGATTTCGAATTTGAATATTTTGAATGATTTTTTCGTAAACCTGTCTGCTTTTGGTATATATATCTATGAGGGTTCTGTATGTATTATTATCTGCATGGAATGATTACGTTTCATATCGGTGATAGCATTGTAGTGGAATGCGGTGGCGTCGGATACGATGTACTGGTTTCACATTGCGATGATTTTCCGATTGGCGAAACGCTGTTTGTCTATGTCTGCCATGTGCAGAACGAAAACGAATCTTATTTTGTCGGATTCAAGACGATGGAGGAAAAGAAAATGTATCTTTCCCTGACCAGCGTCAAGGGCATCGGTCCCAAAACAGCCTTGCAGGCTTTGTCTGCAACCAGTGTCGAAAGACTTTCGCATGCCATAGATACATCCGATTCTGCGTTTCTCATGAGACTTCCTGGCATCGGAAAAAAATCTGCCAGCCAACTGATTCTTGATCTCAAGGGCAAATTGACTCTTCTTGATACATCCTCAAAGACACTCAATAAGGAAATGGATGCTGCCAAGGAAGCCTTGAAGAATTTTGGATTCAAGGAATCCGAGATCAACATGGCTTTATCCAGAATCAGTGACATGAATCTTTCCGCGGATGAATATCTCAAGCAGGCTCTCTCCTTATTGAACAAGACGAATTGAAATTATGGAAGACAAAGAAGGATTGGTCGTCAAGGAACTCAACGAAAACAACGATGATGTTGACATGTCCTTGCGTCCCCAAAGATTATCGGAATATATCGGTCAGGAAGATCTCAGGAAATCTCTGAATATTTCCATTCAGGCCGCCAAAAAGAGGAACGAGACAATCGACCACATTCTTTTCTATGGCCCGCCTGGCCTGGGAAAGACTACCTTGGCAAATTGCGTGGCCAGGGAGATGGATGCTGCCATCAAGGTTACAAATGGCTCATCCCTTGTCCGAACCGGTGATCTGGCTGCCATTCTTTCCTCTCTCAATCCAGGAGACATTCTTTTCATCGACGAAATCCATAGAATGCCTATCATCGTACAGGAAGTTCTATATGGAGCGATGGAAGATTTCAATCTTTCCGTCATTGTCGGAAAAGGTTCTGATGCAAGAAGCCTTTCCATTCCTTTGCCACCCTTCACGCTGATTGGTGCCACGACGGATGCCGGTGGGTTGTCTGCTCCGCTCAGGGACAGATTCGGCATCCTTCTCGAACTGAGATACTACTCTCCTCAGGAATTGCTTATGATCATCAACCGTACAAGTCAGGCCTTGCATTATCCCATTGATCTTGATGCTTCGTTTGAGGTCGCGCTTCGTGGACGTGGGACTCCGAGAATCGCAAACAGACTTTTCCGTCGTGTCAGGGATTATGCGACCTATCAGGGAAAAAGCGTGATTGACAAGGAATGTGCTTTGCAGGCCATGAGTTTTCTTGCCATCGATGACTTGGGTCTCGATGAGACAGACAGACGTATTCTTGAATGCTTGATCTATCGCTATGGCGGAAAACCGGTTGGCTTGGGTGCGATATCCTCTGCAATCGGGGTTTCCGTGGATAATGTCACGGATGTCTATGAACCTTATCTCGTTCAGATTGGACTCATAAATCGTACTCCAAAAGGCAGGGTTGCGACAAAGAAGGCATATGAGCATCTGAATATTCCTGTCCCGCAGGACAGACCATAAGGGAAAGTGCCCTGTTTTTGTGAATTTTTCCCTTTTTAGGTATGTGTTCAGCTTGAATTATATACTTCTTTTTGTTAAATTATTTTAGTTATAAATGTGTGCGAAATTAATGAAATGTAGGAGGACTCTATCATGCGTCGCTTCTTAGCTTATGTCTCTATGATGTTAACCTTGCTCTGTGCAATTGTTTTCAATACACAGGCTGTTTTGGAAAATAAAGTCGATGCCATGGAATACGGCACGGGAACTCAGTTGGTCTACTCCATCTCCAAGCGTGATGCCGGTGACTACAACACAGAGAAATATCCGGATTATAAAGAGAATATCAAGAATCTTCAGGATATCGACATCGAAGCTGCCGTAATGGAGAGACTTGACATTGCCGGTGTCAGAAATTCCGATGTGTCCATTGTCAAAGGTGACGAAAAGACCCAGGAAGGATATCAGCTTCGTATCAATCTTTCCCCTTTGAGCGATACCGAACTTTCCAATGTCAAGGAAATACTTTCCTATACAGGTTCCCTTTCCATCGGTACTGTCGGTGATACACTTGTCTATTATCAGGCAAACAATGAATTCTTCGATGATGATTCCGATGTCGCCTCCCTTACCTACAGCGGAACGACCCCATATCCAGTCATCAAAGTCAAGTCTGCTGAAGTCTTCGACAATCTCAAGAAGGCTGCCGAGGAAGCAAAAGACAACAAGACAAGTGAAGCAAAAAAATATTATGCCGATGATGATTCATCTGATGAGGAAGAAGAGTCTTCCACCATTGTTTATCTTTGGTCCAACAAACAGTTGGAAGATACCTATGATAAGGCTTATGGAACTCATGACACCGTTGTCATGAAGGAAACCAAGGCCAAGGTACTTGCCGAAATCGATGTTTCCAATTGGGACAGTGAGAATCTTCAGCTCTCCCTTACCACGGATTCTTCCGGCAATGCCTTCACCATCTCCACTGCCAGAGCTTTCGTCAATATGCTCAATTGCGAGGATTATGGTTTCAATATCGAATTCCTCTATCAGAATTCTCTTTCCGCTGCATTCGGTAGTTCTGCCATTACTTTGACCTTTGTCATCTTCGGAGTCATTCTTCTTGTCATCTGTGCTCTTCTCATCGCTTTCTATGGCCTTGCCGGTATCACTGCAAGTCTTACCATGCTTGGCAGTGTTCTTCTTTCCTTCTTCCTTTTCTCCATTCTTGGCTTTGAATTCTCAGTTGCTGCCTTAGGTGGCCTTGCGGTCATCGTTGGCCTTTCCTTGATGATATCCGTCAACTATTTCGAACGTGTGAAGACGGAAATCAAGCATGGTCGTGGTGTTTTCAAGGCAAATCAGGAAGGATATCATAAGTCTTTCCTTCTCAGTCTCGATGTTTCCGCCATTTCTCTTATTTCCTCTGTCTTCTGTTTCCTTATCGGTGTCGGAGCCTATAAGACCTTCTTCGGTGTCATCATGGTCGGTTCCATTTTCACCTTCCTTGTAACCAATTATCTGAACAAGTGGATGATGTACTGGCTTGTCAAAGGCAATGAAGAACAGAAACTTCCATTCTTTGGATTCAAGAAAATCAAGACCATTGACGATGAAAAAATCAAGACGAAGTTCACATCCACCGACAAGAAACACTTCTCCAGGAAATTGATGATCATCTTCCCTGCGGTCATGGCTGTTCTGCTTGCCGTCGGTTTGCCTTTAGGTTATGTGCTTAGCGGATCAAATCGCACCTTCTTCAACAATTACTCCGATTTCTCCAATACCTATACACTCAACATCACATTCAAGGATAATTCTCAGGCTTATGACAAATTGTCCACATCTGACAATTACAACAAATATCTTGTAAATATCGGTACCCAGTATTCCTCTGTCGGTACATACACCGCCGTCAGTGACGCTGACAGCGATAAGGCTGACCTTACAAAGAATGATACTTTCGTTTATTATCCTTCGTCAGCCACTGTCAATGTCGTGGATAAGACAGACGAGGAAAACAATGTTTACTATATGATCTACTATACGGTCAGAGTAAACAAGGATCTCAATGACGTCAAAGACAGTAAGGAAACTTCTGCAATCAACATCATTGAGACTGTCATGAAGGAATATGACGTTACGATCGACAACAATAACTATATCGCTCCGTTCTCCGGTGATTCCCATGGTGTCAAGGATTCCCTTAAGGTTGAATCCTATAAGGTATCTCCGACAAATGTTGGTCATACGACAAATTATCTCATCCTCTTGGGATTCCTCATCAGTTGCTTCGCCTTTGTCTATCTGCTTGTCCGTTTTGGTCTCAATGTATCTCTCGCTTCCTTGGCCACAGGTACATTGGCAACCGGTTTATATATCGGTTTGCTCACCCTCTTACGTATTCCGTTTTCCTCTTATACCGTATTCGCCCTGTTGATTGCGGTCGTTGCCTTGAATCTGTTCTTTGTTCCGGTACTTGCCAAGAACAGGGAAATCCTCAAGGAAAGAGGCTTAAGAAAGACAGCTACTGATGAACAGAGAGGCGATATCGCAAATGAATGTGCTCTTGGCTCATTGAAGATGGTTGTACCGGTTTTGGCAATATTGATCATCTATTCCATCGGCTTGGCCTTTGTCAATACATCCTTGATTGGTCTCTCCATCGCATCCGTTCTGTTCCTTGTCTGTGATTTTGTTCTTCTTTATTTCTTTGCCGTTCCTTTCTATCATTTCCTTTCCTGCAAGGTCTCCTTTGCCAAAATACATGCCTGGAATGAGAAGAGACTTGAAAAGAAGGCTGAGAAGAAACATCTTAAACTTGAAGAAATCAAGAAAGTCGCCGGTCCTGATGGCATCTTATATGTCGATTCTGGTTCACACGAGACCATCATTCCTGGCATCAATGATTTCATAAGTAGAGATTGATATGTCTTTTCTATCTAAATTATTGGAATATTATCATCTTACCTTGAAAGACCTTGACTCCAGAAAGGAGTTGGGGTCTTTTTGTTGCCTTGAAAGACCTGACTCGGAGAGTTTTCGCTTGGTTTGCAGAAGAATCCTTAAGGCAGTTGCCAAAAAAGAAAAAATCGTGATTTATGGTGATTATGATGTAGATGGTATCACCGCCACGGCCATATTGAAATATGCTTTGGACAAAATGGGAAACAATGCCGGTTTCTTCATTCCTTCAAGATATCACGAAGGCTATGGCCTCAATGAAAAAAGAGTAAGGGAGTTTTCTCAGAAAGGATACCATCTGATCATTGCCGTTGATAATGGCGTCAGTGCAATTGATTCAATAAAGACGGCAAAAGAACTTGGAATGGATGTGCTTGTCATAGATCATCATCAAATACCGGAAACAAGGCCTGATTATGACCTGCTGTTTCATTCCTCCGATTTCCTTTCCTATAATTGCTCTGCTGCTTCATTATGCTATTTTGTCGCCAGTCAACTTCTTGGAAATGACGATCAGTATTTGGCCTTCCTTGCCGGTCTTGCCGTGTTTTCTGATGTCATGCCATTGGTCGGAAACAACCTTTGCTTTGCCAATCTGATGCTTAAGTCACTTAAGGAGAACAGATATCTGAATATCATGACGCTTCTTGGTGATAACCCAATATCCTTTGATTCCATCAGCTTTGTCATCATTCCGGCCCTGAATGCCGTAGGCAGGATATCCAATGATTCTCTATCAACCAATCAGGTATGTCGATTTCTCCTGGAACGGGATGATCTAGGTCGTATCAAAAAATACTGCACCATCATAAATTCCTTCGATGAACAAAAGAAAAAGATGTTAAAGGAAAACAATTCAGATTCCATGAAGATGCTGACAAGTTCTCACGCCATGGTTGTTGAAAGCCCTCTTCCTTCCGGTCTATCCGGTCTTCTTTGCAATCAGCTGATGAATCAGCATGAAAAATGTGTATGTGTCGTCAGACAAAGTGAACTGAATGCTGATGTAATGGTATGTTC
>CAVJFW010000052.1:0-8008 GCA_963648975.1 bacterium
ACTAAAACATTTGATTTAACTAGCTTATATACTTCAAATACATTGAAGCAAAATGGCGCTTATTACATTGAAATTCCGTTAGATAGCGGTGATTATTGGTTTGGACCTGATAATGCTGATAATAAATGCCCATATATTCTTTATTTCGATATCGGTGCCAACTCTGGTGAATCCTCAACTGAAACCACCTTTAGCATTCAAAATATAGATTTTGTTTATTCTGATAATAATAAAGTTCCTAAACCTACCGTTCATCTTATCAGCGGAGATAATTATTCTGCTTCTCAGATAACTTTCGCTTTGACTGGAACATCGACTTCTCAGATATTCTATTTCTATCGTCTTTTGGAAACATCAGGAGAATCATCAGTCACTACGGTCTATTATGGAAAGACAACAACGGATGGCTTGACTATCACTCCGGCTGGAAGTGGAACCACTAGCAATAATATCGATACAGCCACCTGGACGGTTTCCTCTTCGAACTGAAAAAGGAAAAACAGAACTATTTTATTGATATTCTCAGTCTTCGTGTTTTCCCAATGACATTTCCATTTTGGGGCATTCAAAAGTTTGATATTCCTTCAGATATTGCTTTGCTGATCTGAGTACTTCATCAGAATTGACATCTTCCGGGAATAGCAGTCCTTTTTTAGGGTGTTCTCTCATATATAGGAATCCGGCATAGGATGATGCACTAACCTGCGATATCGTTGCGGATTCATCAAGTTTTGTGGTATCCAGATAGTTTCCGAAATATCTGGTTGTGAATCTTTTGCCTTGTATGATGATGCCTACGGATTCGCCACCCTCCGTGATTTCTGTTTTGTCGATGAGATGGAGCATTTTAGGCGGATTCTCCTTGAATTGTTCGACCGACCTGGTTGCATAATCGCAAGGTGAGTAAAGGAAATGAACTGTTGGTTTATATTTTCCGATTGAGAAATAATCTCTTATCGTGAAGATTTCCTCATGAGTGGAAAGATGGCCTTTTACCATTCCCTGTGGAGAATAGGACATTTCCGGATATTCAAATCCAGCCTTATATAGGCACATATATAGATCATTGATGTCACAGTCGTGGATTTTCCTATATCCATGGAATCTTTTTTTGCTTCCGAATGCGATTTCCGGAGAGGATACCGTTTCGTAGTAATATGCCCAGCAGTTCCATGTGGAATAGCAGATATCCTGCTGGTATGCGATATCTGTTTTCTGGTCATCGTTGTCGACTTCCTGGATGTCTGTGACTTTGAGCTTTTGACACAGCAATGCATATTTGTTTTCTCTAATGAGATTTTGAAGTTCTTCTCTATGCTTTCTTACATAGCGAGAGTGGTCATTATTGACAATATCTTTCAGGCATTGCTTTGCAAAAGAAGAAACCAGACCAGGGTTCATTCCAAACTGGATAAGACAGGTATTCGTCTTTTCAGGATATTTCTGCTTGAGCTTTACATATTCGAGGTAATGTTGGTGTTCGCTTGTCCATAACGGATCGGGATTCCAGGAACTGTCTGCCGTACATAGATAATGAATGTCATTCCCTAGACAGTATTCCAGGATATCCAAATTCTTTATGTCTATTGCGAAATCCAAAAGAAAGTCGTCCTTCTCCAGGAATTCCAGATGTTCCAGGATGTTGTTTTTGTCTATCTTTGTCTTTGTGAAATGAGATTCGATTCCTCCGAAACGAAGAAAGCATTCCTTGGCCTTGTCGCTTGGATCCACGCAATGGAAAACCTGGGGATCAAATAGATTGTTGTCCTTCAATTTCCTTAAAAACGATGAACCTACACTACCTAATCCCCAGATTACAAATTTCATTTCAGCTTTCTTTTGATTACTTGTTTCTCACTGCAAAGGCGATGACGATGATCACGATGATCAAAATAATGGCAGCGATACCGAAGAATGCCCATGTGATTTTTTTGCGTCTACGTTCTTCTTCAGCGTATTTCTCAGCACGGATCTTGGCCTGCTTCTGCTCTTCGAGATATTTTTCCTTCTCTTCGGGAGTCATGTCATCCCAATTCGGTTTGGTTTGTCTTGCGCCTGAACCCATTTTTTGTTCTCCTATATGATTTTCTTTACGGCTTTCGTATTCAGATCGAGCTGATAGGTGTGTGCGTCTCCCAAGGCATAGGATGTGATGTAGTTGAGGAAGTAGAGCTTGTCGCTGGAGGAGATGGCAAAATCAGATCCATAATATTTGGAATTGCAGGAAAGAAGCAGGTTTTCCTCTTTTCCTCCTTCATCGCTTGTCGCATTCTTGCTGACCTTATAGAAACCAGCTGATGAAGTTGCGCTGACAGCATAGGAATAGTAGACGATGTAATCTCCCCAAAGAATCATTTCATTCGGATTCGTCTTGGTGCTGGCAATCTTTGTTCCTTCTCCAAGGTTCGTGAACGATGTTCTTCTGATGGAGTTTTCGATTGTACCGTCATAGGAATAGTAAATATTGTCGCCATCGAAGATGAACTGCTTGACGTTCTTAATCTTCTTATCTAGGTTTGTTCCTTTCAGATCAGTGGAATCTGACTGGATGGTGCTTAGGTCGAAGTATTCAATGTTTCCGTTGTCACCGGTGGAATTGATGTAGTAGAGCTTGTTGTCCTTGATGGTCAGGTTCTTTGCTCCGTTGATATCAGAGAACTTCACGTATTCCGTTCCGTCGAGCTTCATTCTGGATATGCCACCGGCTGCTCCTGCCCAGTTGTAGTGCGTCGCATAGATGTAGGTTCCGTCACTGACCATGTTCCTGACATCATTGGTGGAAATCTTCGTTGCTTCAGAGCTGACCTTGAGATTTACTGAATATAGATCGTTGTTGGTCAGCATGGTGACCTGGTTGAAATAGAGGACATCACCATAAATATAGAAATCGGTAACCTTGTTTGTCGATAGCTGATAATTCTTCTTTGTGGTTTCATCATAGACATATAATGTCTTTCCGGCATACATGTTGAGGTAATAGACCTTTGTCCCATAAGAGATGGAATGACCACCGGTATTCAAAGGTGTTGTTTCAGGTGCCACGAATCCATTGAGAAGATCCGTTTTTGCCTTTGATGTCGTATTGTATCTGTAAAGGTGAAGGTCGGCGGTATCGATATAGACGATATTTCCGGATGATTCGACATCGAATCCATTGACGCCATTACCTGGCAATATCTGCTTTTCTTCATTAGTGGTCAGGTTGATGGACCAGATGCCGTATTTGCTGTCGTCAATCATTCCAAAGAGGTCTGTATAGTTGTAATAGAGATATCCGTTTCTAATGGTCAGGCCTTCTCCGGCAGCATTGGTTAGCTTTGTCGGAGTCGTGCTTGTTGATGATAGATCAAGATATCCGATATAGTCATTTACGGTTCCATTGACCGTGCAATAGAGCTTGTTGCCTTTGATGATGAATTCATGGGTCTTTTCACTTAAGACCAGGGAAGTGACATTTGTGCTTAGATTCATCTTGTAGATGTAATTGTGATCATTTCCGTTTGTGAAATATAGATTCGAGCCGCAAATTGCAAGATTGTCTGTCTTACCTTCGAATACCTTGGTGACGATAGGCTCATCCCCGGAATTTGTGGCATCTACCTTATAGATGCCTGACTTTGAGGCGGTCAATGAATTGCTCGAATAATAATAGACGGAAGAACTGTATTCAACGAAATCATCGATGTTGCTGTCCGTATAGACAACACTGGAGGAGTTATTGCTGACTTTCTTCACGGAATTCATGATTGTCGTACCGGAGATGAACAAGGCTGTGGAGGAACTGTACTTGTTAAATTCCTTCGGAGATGAATAATCAAGCTGCTTCAATGTGTTTTCGGAGCTTAGGGAATAAAGATATTTATTATGTAACCCGTTGGCAAAATATACAGTTCCATCATCAGCAACGAAGACCGGCATGGCAGATTTTGCTGCCTTGATGGTAAGTGTTGCAGTCAAGATCAGCTTCTTGTAGTTGCTGTTGGTGATTTCAACGGTGTAGGAATAGGTTCCAACCTCGACAGCGGTAAGCACAACATCACCGGCACTGTTTGTCACCGTTTCCTTTACAGTTGTGCCTTCTGGCTGATTTCCGGTGAGCTTGACATCCTGGATGTGGTCTTTTCCGTCATATGTGACAGAGACGCTTTCATAGGCAAAGCCTGAAAAGTCGATTGGGTTGATTGTCAATGTGGCTTCCAGTGTCTTGTCGTTGTAGTTTTCCTTTTCGAGCTTGGCTGTAGCCTTATAGGTTCCGGCATTCGTGTAGGAACTTCTTCCGGTATAGGTGATTTTTGTTCCTTCTGGGGCACCTTTGACTTCGCCAAGGATATGTGCGTTTCCATCATAGGAAAATGTCAGACTTTCAAAGGTTACACCTGTGAAATCCGATTTCTTGATTGCTGAGGATGAGGGCAGTGAACTGCTTGCATCGCCTTTTTCACCTGAGCTTGACGTAATCTCCTCGGAACTGGATACTTCCTTTGTGGATGAATCCGATGCTTTTGAACTGACATCGATTTTTTCCGTAGACGGATTCGTGCTTGTTTCGGAACTGCAGCCGACACTGAGCAAAGTTAAGACGAAAGGCAAAACCAAGAATTTCTTTTTCATTTTCTTTCCTCCTTCAATCATGGTTTTTCTTGTAAATCAACAACGGAACGAATGAGAATGCCGAGAATATACTGGATATGGCTAAGGCAAGAAGGAATGTGGCGATGGAGATGAAAATGCCTAGAATAAAGAAGAGTATCTTCATCACGATGAGAAATGTGAGGCCGTTAAGGTCAAGGCTGAAGATGATTCCTGGAAACTTTATGCTCCAGGTGGCAATCGTGAAGAAGATGGAACTGACATAGGAGACGGAGAATATGCAATAGACATCTGCCATCATGCAATACCCGATGATGAGAGGAAGTCCAATCACCCATCCGATTCCTACATTTGAATAATTGAAGATGCATATGATGAGCGTGATGACAAGAGAGAGAGCACCGATGACGATTGACCAGATCAATACTTTCGAATCATTCCTGCTTACCAGTCTGTCAAATGGTCCTGAAGAACTTTTCTTGTCCGTGGCTGAAGCATCAGACTTTTCAAGTTCATCTTTCTTTCTGTTCAGTTCCTCATGCCTTTTGAAGCAGTCATCACATATGTCTACCATTTCAACAAGTCCGGCTTTGGATTTGCGTTGCATATGATGAATGGGATCACCTGATAATATCGGTTTGTTGCAATCATGACATGTGGCGATTTGAATCCTTGCAGGTTCCTTTTCTTCTTTCTCCTCAGCAGCTTTCTGTTCTTCCTTCACTTCTGAAGTTGTAACGGAAACTATTTCCTTTTCCTCTCCTATCAGGTCATCAAGGGAGCAGTTGAATATTTTGCATAAGGCTTTGATTGTGCTTAGATCTGGTTCGTTGGCATCATTTTCCCATTTGCTGACTGTCTGAAAGGAGACGTTCAGCTTTTCTGACAGATCTTTCTGAGTCAGTTTGCATTTTGTTCTTTGCTCTTTGATTCTTTCACCAAGGGTCATTTGTCATTCCTCTTCTAACAATTCAATTTTATTGATTTGTGGTCTCAATTGAAATAACTTATGTGGCGATTCGACTCGCCAATTTGGCGAATCATCATGTTGTTTATCGTTTGCCAACGAAATTGAGTTGTAAGACAAATATTTTTCAAATCCTTTAATTTTATATAAAAATGACAAAAATCAGTTTATGCCGACATGGAAAAATGAGAAAAAATACTATGGACTTACTTCTTTCGGTGAAATTCAAGCCATTGTATTTTCCATTCCCACTAAATTTTTATTTATGACTTAGCCTATTGAAATAGACCTTATAGTGCAAATCAACATTATATAAAGTAGTTTCTGGAGTGCTTGGAACAGGCTCGCTTTTCCTGAACGAATCCAGTATTCAAAATAGGTCGTAACTAAGGCTATGGACCTATGTGATTGATGACTGTTCCTTTTTGGATGTGATTGTCGAATTATATAGGATTCCTTTATCGTTAGCATTGGTCCAGGGTCTTGCTTGACCTTCAATCAAACTATCGTATCCGGAGTTGAATTCCAAATAGTTTTCAGCCTCTTTGGAGAAGTGAATGTATGCTTGAAATGAGGGCATCATTAACCCTGCATTCACTAGGGTGTTTACTTACTCAGCTTAGATGGTATATGTTGCATTCAGGATATCGACCTTGGTCAAGAGCAATATACTGTGTCCATCAATGTCATTCTTAAGGGTTACGATGTTTTCTGCATTGCTATTCACATACATGGATACATTGCTTGTGGAAGAAGTTGTTGTCTGATTGCAATACCATATGTCAAAAATACTTCCGACTTTCTCAAGTGATGCCACGATGGATGTTATATAAATCCATCCTTTTCTTTTTATATTTCGTTGACTCCCAATATATGTACGACTGAATCTCCTAGAGTCTATTATTCTGTTCTATGTTTGTTAACGGACAACCAGCTGGAAAATCATCATTTCGTTGCTTTTTCTTTCGGAGGTAATGACATGCAATCAGAAGAATATCTTGAAAATGAGAAAATTCAGAAACTCATATTTAAGTTCTCAATTCTTTGCATCCAGAAGGTATCCTCCATATTCCTTCAGTTCATGTCCTCCCAACTCAAGGCCGCCATTCTTTCCGTAATCAGGGATGTCATCTGCTTTGTTCCTCTTACCATATATCTTCCTATCGGTATGGGTATTATGGGTGTCTTATGGGCAGCTCCTATCTCCGATGGCATCATCATCTGTACCATCATTCTTCTCATCCTTGAGTTCGGGAAGATGAAGAAGGAATTGGAAGCGAAGAATCCGAATTCAATCATGTAGAATAAGAAAATGAGAAGTGAGCCTCTTCGACCAACTTCTCATTTTCAGTGTCATCTTATTTTTTGTTCAACAAAAAAAGAAGCCATATGGTTGGACGACCATATGACTTCCTGTGTTTCAAAGGTTGAATTACGAAATAAGATTATCGGTTAGGCGTTAACGTTTCTAGAATAGAAAACCAGATTTGATGTAACACTAGCAGCAACATCAGTATTGTCGTTTAAGGTATTTACAACACTTGTATCAGTGCCTTCATACCAAGCAACACATGTCAATGTGACTTTGTGATCAGAATTAAAGGTACCGATAGAACGATCTGCTAATCCTGAAGCGTTATCTGCTAATCTGGAACTTGTTGTTGCTTGATCTCCAATTGCAGTCACAGATGTAAAATCACTTATTTCAGTCGTTGAAGAAACATGGGTTGTTGTATTGTCACCGCCGATTACAAGAAGTTTTGAATTAGTTGTATTCATGAATGCAATACGGAAACCAGGCATTGTATGTCCGTTTGCTCCGTTAACCATTGTTGATGCATTTTCATCAAATAACAAATAACTGGTAACACCATCTTCATTGTTCGTATAAGTGAATTCCATTTGCCATGCAACACCATACCAAATTTGATTTGCGGGTGTTGTGGAATCGGCTTTTGCTAACCACTTATTTGTTGTGACAGAATTGTTGGAATCTACTGTGACATGATTACTAATACTGCCTAAATCACGATAAGAAGTTGCAGTTGTGTCGTCGTTTAAGTTTGCAACATACAGGTTTCCTGTTCCTGCATTCGTAGCATTGAATGAACCATGAGTTAATTTACCATTGATGGAAACAGACTGTTTATCACTACCAACAGTAATTCCCGAGTAATCATTAACGGTTTTGCATTCTAATGTGAGATTAGAGTCAACATTGGTGGAAACAAATGAGGAAGCAGTAGCAGTTACAGCTCTTGTGGCTGTGAACCATGCAACAGTACCAGTGACACTGGCAGCTGTAGTGGCAGTGATCAGAGCCAAAGCTGGAACGATAATCTTGGATTTCTTGAAATTTTTCTTCATACTTGTTTTCTTTCCTTTCTTTAAATGTTCTTGATTAAGAAAAACAAAACAAGAAACCTTTGAGATAGTAAAAAAGAACGTATC
>CAVJFW010000053.1:0-7866 GCA_963648975.1 bacterium
AGCATTACTCTGTATCCATGGGTGCTTACGTGGAAAATGATATTGCCGAGAAGGATAGGGAACGTCTTCGTATGGCTACCGATCCCAAGAATGTAATGGAACGCTTTAAGACAGAGGATGCCTTTGAGGTGGAATTTGAAGATCATTCCTTTGGGGATGTTCGTTATTGTTCTTTGCGCTACATCAAGGCGAATGAAGAAGGAACCTGCGCAGTCATCTGCGGCAGTGATGTGACGGCAAAGAAAAAAGAAGAAAGAGAAAGAGCTGAGGCTCAGAAGGAGCAGCTGGCTATTTTCGATGCTCTTTCAGATAATTATGCCAATGTATATCTGATTGATCCGGTTGAGGGAACATTAAAGGTTCTCAAGCTGAACGGATATGTCACAACCGGTGTGGACCGTCAATCAACGAAGGTCTATTCCTATGAGACGGTAAAAGACCAATATGTTTCGGAAAGAGTACATCCTGAGGATCAGGCAATGATGAAAAAAGCCATTAGCCTGACTGACGTCAGAAGTGCTCTTGCAGACAAAAATGAATACACAGGCAGCTATCGTATCCTTGACAACGGTGAAACCCATCATTATCAGTTCAAGTACATGCAGCTTAAGAATTATGAATACATGATTGCTGGTTTCCAATGCATTGATGATATTGTCAAGGAACAGATTGCACATCAGGAGGAACTGGAGAAAACCCAGGAACAGCTTAAGGATTCTTTGGCAATCACGGATGCACTCAGCCGTGACTATAGTAATGTCTTCCTGGTGCAGCCAAAGAATAACATTGCCAAGATTGTCAAGGAAGAAGAATACAACGTAAAAGAGATCAAGGGAAACCGTGCTTGGTTCGACTATTCCGTCATTATACGCAAATACATTGAGACCAGGGTCTATGAGGCGGATGTAGAGATGATGTTAGAGGAAACCAAGCTCAGCAAAGTCCTGTCTAAAATCGAAACGGACAGTGATTTTTCGATTTCCTTCCGTGCACTGGTTGATGGCGAAATCCATTATCTCGAGATGAGGTATGTATCTATCGATGGTGCCGACTTGGTTGCTGTCGGTTTCAGATATGTGGATGAGCTGGTAAAGGCTGAGGCAGAACAGAAAAAGGCACTTGAGGAAGCTCTTGCATCTGCGCAACAGGCCAATAAGGCAAAGACGACCTTCCTCAACAGTATGTCCCATGACATCCGTACACCGATGAATGCCATCATCGGCTTTACGGCTTTGGCTCAGACCCATCTGGATGAACATGACCTTTTGGAAGATTATCTTGCCAAGATCTCTACATCGAGCAACCACCTGCTGAGTCTGATCAATGACATTTTGGACATGAGCCGTATTGAGAGCGGTACGGTCAAGCTTGAGGAAAAAGCTGTTCACATTCCGGATTTGCTGCATGATCTCAGAACGATGATCCAGAGCCTTGTGAATTCCAAGAACCTGAATCTCTTCATTGATACACAGGATGTTGTGCATGAGGATGTACTTACCGATAAGCTTCGCCTGAATCAGGTGCTGCTGAACATCGTAGGCAACGCCATCAAGTTCACTCAGCCTGGCGGCGACATCATCATTCGCCTGATTGAGAAGCCGTGCACTCACAAGCATTACACAACCTATGAGTTTTCCGTGAAGGATAATGGTATCGGTATGTCAAAGGAGTTTATGGGACATATTTTTGATACATTCTCCAGGGAACGCAGTGCCACTGTCAGCGGTATTCAGGGAACAGGCCTTGGTATGGCCATCACCAAGAATATCGTGGACATGATGGGAGGCGACATACAGGTGGAAAGTGAAGAGGGAAAAGGTTCCCTGTTTACCGTCACACTTAATTTACGTCTTGCCAATGAGCCGGTGAAAAATGAACCGATTCCGGCGCTTCTCGGCGCAAGGGCACTGGTTGTTGACGATGATATGAATACCTGCAGAAGTGTCAGCAAGATGCTTCGTGACATAAAGATGCGTCCGGACTGGACTACGTCAGCCAAGGAAGCGATTGTCCATGCGCAGGATGCGACAGAGGCAAATGATGAGTACAAGGTTTACATCATCGACTACCTGATGCCTGATATGAATGGTATTGAAACTGTCCGCAGAATCCGCAAGATCATCAAGGAGGATGTACCGATCATTGTTCTTACGGCCTATGATTGGGGCGACTTTGAGCATGAAGCCAAGGAAGCCGGCGTCACGGCATTTGTCTCCAAGCCGATCTTCATGTCAGAGCTTAGAGAAGTGCTGACACAGCCTGTCGTAACCAGGGAAACTGAAAAAGAGTCAGAAAAGAAAAAGGTTTGCGATTACAGCGGCAAGCATGTCCTCTTGGTCGAGGACAATGAGCTGAACCGTGAAATTGCCACTGCGATTCTCAAAGAGACCGGCATGACCGTTGACAGCGTTGAGGATGGCGATATTGCGGTCATGACCATCGACAGGGAACCGGCGGACAAGTATGACCTGATTTTCATGGATGTCCAGATGCCCAGAATGGATGGCTATACCGCCACAAGGGAAATCCGAACCTTGCCGGATAACGTGAAAGCAAATATCCCGATTGTTGCCATGACGGCCAATGCCTTTGAGGAAGACAAGAAAAAAGCATATGAGTCTGGCATGAACGGACACATCATCAAGCCGATCAGCATCGAGGAGATTGCCAAGGTGTTGGATAGGATATTCGAGAAAAAGAAATGATTGACAGAGGGGATTACGTCATGGAATCAAAAGAGAAGGCGGATACGCAGGATTCATCGATAAAGGAATTCATGAGTCAGTTTATTCCATCGAAGAAGGAGATTCCTTCTGTGGATGATCTGATTCGTGAGGTTGCCAAGTATTATGATGCCGACAGGGCATACATCTTCGAACGCGACCTGACGGAACAATTCTGTGTCAATACCTATGAATGGTGTGCCCAAGGCATCATGCCGGAGATCCAGAATCTGCAGAAGGTGTCTTTTGAGATGCTGGAACCTTGGTGGGAGGAATTCCGACTGAAAGGGAGCTTTTTCCTTTCCTGTGATGACGAATATGCCAAGACGGAACCTCTGATTTATGAAGTATTGCAACCTCAGGGAATCTCTACTCTCATGGCTGCTCCTTTCATGTCCGAAAATGACATGATCGGATTTCTTGGCGTTGACAATCCAAAGAAAAACATTGAGCATAATCTCTTCCTGGAAGTCGCTGCCTCCAAGCTCAATCAGCAGATTCTGACGATACGCGAAAAAGCCAGAAAGAAAGAGATGGATGAGGCTTTCGATTCCATTTATTTTTCCCTTGATGCGGCACGCTGGGAAATGATATTTGACAGGAATGGCAATATGACTTCCTGCATCTGGAGCAATCAGTTCAGAAAAATGCTGGGATATCATGGAATGGACGATTTTCCTGATGAACTTTCATCATGGTCCGACCTTTTGCATCCGTCTGACAAGGAAAGTGTCTTAAAAGCTTATTGGGCTGCGGTAAATGACCATACGGGAAAAACAAAATACAGCGTCAAATACCGCCTCCTGATGAAGAATGGCAGCTATCGCTGGTTTGCCGCAGACGGAAGTCTGACCAGATATGAAAACGGAATGCCGAAGCACTACTATGGTCTGTTCCGTGACATAAATGAAGAAGTTCTGATGAAACAAAGCTTGGAAGAGACAAAGAAATTGGCGGAAGCTGCAAATGCAGCAAAGACCGCATTCCTTCTCAGGATGTCCCATGACATCAGAACACCTATCAATGGCATCATGGGAATGCTGGATATTGCGGATAAGGAATCGGATGACCTTAAAAAGCAGGCGAATTGCAGAAGGAAGATAAGGGATGCATCAAGGATACTTCTGGATTTGATCAACGAAGTCCTGGATATGAGCAAGCTGGAGTCCGGAGAGGTTCAGATCGAACATGTTCCTTTTGACTTGATCACCACCTCCAGAGAGATCTACTATGCGATTGGCAAGCAGGCCGAAGACAGGGATATCGAGATCGTACAGGAAGATTGCAGCGCCGAAATCCACAGAGTCATCGGAAGTCCGCTTCATTATAAGCGCATCGTGATGAACATCATGGGAAATGCCATCAAATACAACAAGGATCACGGAAAAATCTACATCAGCTGCAGGACATTCGGCGGTGATGGGAATAATGTGAATTTCGAATTCAAGTGCCGTGATACCGGACTGGGAATGGAACCGGAATTCCTTGACCATATATTTGAGCCCTTTACACAGGAAAACTCCAATGCGAGAACCAAATATGCAGGGACCGGACTGGGAATGTCGATTGCAAAGAGCCTGGTGGATAAGATGGGCGGAACCATTACGGTGGAAAGCACCAAGGGAGTGGGAACAACCTTTGATGTCATTCTTCCATTTGAGATCGACAAAAGTGCACCTAAGGCTGACGAAGCAGGGTCGGATGCAGAGCCGGTTTCCATCAAGGGAACGAAGATACTCCTTGTTGAGGATAATGAACTCAATATGGAGATTGCAAAATTCCTGTTGGCGGATGCAGGTGCCATGGTTGTGGAGGCATGGAACGGCAAAGAGGCTCTTGATGCCTTCATGAATTCCTCAGTGGATGATATCGATGTTATTCTCATGGATGTGATGATGCCTCTCATGGATGGCTATGAGGCTACAAGGAAAATCCGTGAATCCGGTAAGGCCAATGCCAAGACGATTCCTATCATCGCCATGACAGCCAATGCCTTTGCGGAGGACAGGATGGCAGCATTGAACGCAGGCATGAATGATCATGTTGCAAAGCCATTGGATGTTAAACGTCTTGTGGGAACGATATACAGACTTGTGAAATCTTACCGTGAAAAGAAATAAAAGCGTATGAATCCTGACATTTGGTTTATGCATACTTCAGGCCATGTGTGCAAAACCAAATGTTTTATATTTGGACGATTATCGAATGTGGGTGTATAAGATGTTGAGATATATGATTTCGTATCTTGATTTCATTCGTATGGACTGCATTTATGAAAGTAACTGAAATTTATACTTCTTGATACTTTTTTTTGAAAAATATGATTTTCATTGCGTTCTGTATTTTATGATGGCGAAGTGATGAGGCGTTCATCCAAACATCTTATCGAGGTCATTGATGGACCGATAACCCATCTTTCTGATGTCAATCCTATTTATTGGTCATGATCATTTTGATTTCATGTTGTCGATGGCTGTTTTGCTGAATTCCATCAAATTCTTCGCTTGGTCTCTCATAATGCTTGGGTTCTTATAAATCCATTTCCATGTTTTAGATAGAGGCTTATCTTTGAGATAGTTCATGATTATCGAAATGTGGTTCTTCGATTTCTTTCTTCATGCCCGCAATCCTGGATGAAATATATCAATGATTCCGCAAAAACAGTTTGCTTTCAATGAAAATGGCATGAATGGTCAATAAAAAAAGACAAGTCACCATGTGGTGACCTGTCTTGACTGATTCAGTTATTGCTGGATAAAGAATTGATGAAGGTGTTGAGTTTCTTCATGTCGTAGAAATCGGCTATCGGGTATTCATGATCGACTGCGGCACCGGTATCGACGGAATTGCCGTTTTTGTCCACGATCATGGATGTACCGGACATCTGCCATGTAGAACCTTCCACGGAAACGGCATGACTCACGACGCAATCTCCTCCACCGCTTGTTTCACCGATGATGGTTGCATAGCCATTGTCCTTGGCGATGCATGGCATTGCGTTGCCACAGGAGAATGAGCATTTGGAAGTCAGAATGTAGAAATTGAATTTACCGGCAAATGAGTCATTCTGGGTAGTCGGATCAAGATCGTTGTCGATATTGACTGACTGGGTGAACTTGGCACCGGTGATTGGGTTCTTGATGGAGACGGTGACTGGATCATCCGTCATGAAGGAAAGTGCATATCCTAGTGCGACAGCTTCTCCTCCACCATTGATGGAAAGATCGATGACGACGTTTTTGACGGTGTCCCTATATGAATCATAGAGTCTGTTCAGGCCATAATATAAAGTTGCGAATGTGGAAGTGGAAGACTGGGATCCGATTTCGGCCATGACATCTTCCTTGGTTGGATATTCTGATGCTGTATATTCTTTGGAAAGATATGGGGAATCAGAGAAAGAGTCAAAACGGATGACGGCCGTATTTCCTTCGATGGAATAGGCTTTGTTCTCCTGCTTGTTTGTTCTGTCCTGAGTCAATTGTAATCTTTCGGTGTATCCGGCGGTATAACGTGAATCGGCATCAAGGATGCAACCGGTGAGGTTGTTGTTGGCTTCTATGTCAAATGGGCAGCTTGAACCGAGAAGCGAGAAACTTGTGTGTCCACCATCATGGAAGACATAGTCGACTGCACAGGCCAATGCGGAATCGGCCTTTTCGGAATCTTCGGAGAGCATGGCTTCCTTGAGGGTTTCTGTTTCATTCAGCTTGAACTTTGTCTTGGAGAGCGTGTCATCAAGGCTGGTCGTGTTCAATGTCGGGAATTTTCCGTTGAAATAAGTCATCTGGAAAAGGAATGAATAATAGAAATATTCAGAGAAGCTCTTGCTTCTGCTGGTGATTTTGGAATAGGAGCCGTTGTAGTAGGAATTGCCAAATCCATTGAGAACATAGCGGTTCTCGGCTTGACTTTTCTCCATGTCAAGCATCGCTTCCAGGTTGACATGGTAATAGTCATCGCCGTTGAATCCCAAAATCATTCCCAAATCACTCAGATAAATGTTGGCAATGAAGGAATATGGAACGTAGATGCTGTTGTTGTAACTGATCAGCTCACTCTTGAAATCGGCAAGATTGAAGGTCATGGCATTGCCCTTGGTGTAGGAGCTGTGCTCAGCATCATAACTGACGATTTTGGAGGTTTCTGAGCAGAAGACATCCATCGGAAGTGGAGTGTCGGTGAAGTTGACTGCCTGATCAAGGTCTTCGGAATGGATTGTATTCCTGCTGACGTCGAAGACGATGGTGCTGTTGGTCATCTCGTTGTTGATGGTTCCGTCGGTAAGCTTCAATAGATTGCCCTCACCGTCGCTCAAATGATTCATGAATGTCACGAAATCATTCAATGAGACATAAGGGACATCACCGGTAGAGCTGAAGTATTCGGTTGGAAGATCAATACCATCTTTCGCTGTTCCATCCTCTCCAGGAGCGATGTAAACCTTGGAGTTCAATGTTTTTGTGATGGAGATGTTTTCGACTTCGGAACTGGTGGATGTGCTTTCCGGATTGCTGGATGATGTATTGGATGGATTTGTTGTCGTATTGGAACATGATGCAAGCAAAATTGTCAACAAAGACAAAGTAAAAATTTTTCTTTTCATTTTTTAGCCTCTTGAATTTCGTATGAATTATATATCATCCAAGATTTCAATGCCACAAATATTGGACATTAGTGCAAAAAAAGAGACTGAAGAATTATGCATGGTCATCAAGAGGCAAAATATCATTTTGCGTTCTTTGCCTTCTCAATCAAATTTTTTTCTGCGATTTCAGAAGGCGATGATAATATTGGGTTGATACGTTTCTTTGGAGAGTTCGAACACTCCATGCTTGTTTTAAAGCCTTAGCGTATGTATCTTCTACTTGCAAAACAACTAGGTAATGCGACCATGATGGAAAAGATTGTCCAAACGGTGTTTGTAAAATCTTAGGATAGCTTTTGTGGAACTCTACGAAGCTATATGGATTGCGAAGATTAAAGGCGTTTCTCTTATTGTTCCAGACTGTTTGGTTCCAACAAAAATTCCTTTATCCCTATGATTGAGTATCCTTTTTCGGTTATGCGTGGTTTCATGCTTTTCCCAACAACGATGATTTTTCTGAATGAATCGTTGGTTTTGTCAAAGGGTTTGGTCTCT
>CAVJFW010000054.1:0-7683 GCA_963648975.1 bacterium
GATTGTAGCATCACCTCGGTTGTCATCCCATGCAACGATAAATATTGGGAACTGACTAATGGAATATTGGGAACTGAAGGCAAGAAATTGTGAACCAAAGAATTTATAAGTGATGGCGGATACCCCGAAAAAATCAAAAATAACCTCGATAAGATATACACTACCTTTGTCAATGAAATCTTTAGCCCTAAGGATATAATCGGTTTGATCAATTCGCTTGCCGCCAATTGGGCGGGGAGAAAGGAGGTAAAGAACCTAAATGGAAGTCTTGTAATACTAGTCGAGAAAAATCAAAGACTTTGGAAAATCTCGAATAGAAATTCATAGACCAGTTATTTTTTTTGATATAATTAGGTCGAACAAAATCAAAGACTTTGAAGAAAATCGAATGGAGGTTTGCTTATGGAATTCAAAAGAGACAAATACCTAAACGAACTTGTCAGCAAAAAGAACAACTCCCTGATCAAAGTCATCACGGGCGCACGCAGATGCGGCAAATCCTATCTGATGAACAATCTCTTCTACAAAAAACTTCTCTCTTTGGGGGTGCAGGAGAATTTCATCATAAGGTTTTCGTTCGACAACGACGAGCATCTAGACCGTCTGGATGATTACTTCCCGGAAGAACCCACCAAAATCAAAGGGAAGAACGATTTTTACACGGTCAATTCCAAAAAGTTCAGAGCTTATATCAAGGACGCAACATCGGAACCAGGCGATTATTATCTCCTTCTTGATGAAATCCAAATCCTGGATTCGTTCGTCGGAACCTTGAACGGTTTCCTCTCCCATGAGAATTACGACGTTTACGTCACGGGAAGCAACTCGCAATTGCTCTCCTCTGAGATCGAGACCAAGTTCAGAGGGAGGAAATCCTCCATCCATATGCTCCCTCTTTCTTTCAGCGAGTTCATGACCGGCTTCAATCTCGCGCCTGGCGATGCATGGAGGGAATATCTCATCACGGGAGGAATCCCCATCGTCTACAAACTGGCAAAAGAGGACAGGCAAAATTATCTATCCGAGCTTGCTTACGAGGTTTACCTGAAGGACATAGTCGGTAGGAAGGGTGTCAGAGATGTAGACACGCTGAAAGAGTTGTTCTCCGTGCTCGCTTCCTCGATTGGCTGTCCGACAAGCCCAAGCAAATTGGAAAAACTGTTCAAAGCCATCAGAAAAACTCAGCCAAGCGATGATTCGATCAATACCTACATCGACCATTTTCAAGATGCTTTCGTCGTCTCAAAAGCCAGGAAATACAATGTCAAGGGCAATGCCTATATCAACACACCGTATAAAGTTTATTTTGAGGACATCGGGGTTCGAAACGCGATAACCTCTTTCAGTCAGATCGAGGAGTCTCACCTGATGGAGAACATCATCTATAACGAGTTGCGGTACAGGAATTTCCACGTTTGCGTCGGTGAGGTCGACGTAAACGAAGCCAGTGACAGGTTAGATAAGAACGGCAAGAGAATTTACGTCAAAAAACAGCTTGAGGTGGATTTCGTGGCGATCCAAGGCAATCAGAAATATTATATCCAGTCCTGTTTGAACATCAGCGACCCAGAGACTCTGAAGAGGGAAAAGCGAAGTCTCCATTGCATCGATGATTCCTTCAAAAAAATCATCGTCACGAAAGACTCCTTGCCCGTCAGGAAGGACGAGTCCGGATTCATGATCATCGATCTGTATGATTTTTTGCTGAATTACGATTCGTTGAATTTCTGATGCCCTGAGGAAAAAATCCTGCAAAACATTTTCTAAAGACTATGGTGCCATGCCATGCCCTTAGGCTTCGAGTTCCACCCCTTAGGGGATCATTTGGAGATCGGCTCTTTTGACGCCCTGGGAGCTTGTGGTTTTCTATCGCTCCGCGGTGATCGATTCCTATTCCCGTGGTATAAAGAATATCATCGCATTGGATGATTTCTTCTGGTGGGTTCATCGCGTAGGTCGAGCGAGTCCCAACGATGAATTTTTTTCGGAGCCTGGCTTCTCCAAAACGATGCTAAAAGTGTTTGCATGGATAAACTACTCACCCGTCATTGAAAAAATATCCTATCCATATACGTTCATCGTTATGGATTCGGACTAATAATAAAGCTTCCTTCATCTAAGAAAAAACACAGTCATTGAGGTCATCAATCTCATTGATTTTTTGCTTTTCTATACGCTAATAGTGAACTGGTGAAGAAAATTGTGAACTGAAGGCAAGAAATTGTGAACCAAAAAACTTATAAGTGATAGCGGATACCCCAAAAAAATCAATAGTATCCTCGATAAGATATACACCGACTTTGCTCCGTAGTTGATAAACTGCAGGTGTGATATGACGTCACACCTCTTTATTGGTGTTAAGCAAGAATTGAGCAGGATGGACAGTTTAATCGTGAGACAAATATCAAAAACATTCATCTGAAAGACTTGTCTATTAAAACTCATTTCAGTTGTACCTTTTCTTAGGTGATTCATGGATACCAAATTATTTTGTGTTTTATGTTCTTTGCTTCTTTCATTGAAGAAGTCTATCTCTTATAATTTAGAACATACAAAAAGAGGTAACCATGAAAAACTATTTCTGCAAACATCCGTTGTATGAAGTGACGAAAGACTTGGTCGATGTCGCTATGGGTAGAAAAGAAGCAGAACTTGTCATCAAAAATGCAAAGCTGGTGAATGTCTGTACGCATGAGATCCTTGATGATCAGATGGTAGCCGTGACAAAAGGAAGAATCGCCCTTGTCGGCGATGCTTCTTCCTGCATCGGAAAGAATACCGTCGTATTCGATGCTCAAGGCAAATACCTCGCACCATCCTTCATGGATGGACATATGCATGTCGAGTCAAGCATGCTGACCGTCGGTGAATATGCCAGGGCAGTCATTCCACATGGCACTTCCGGAATCTTCTTCGACCCACATGAGATCTGCAATGTCATGGGTCTCAAGGGCGTAAGATACATGCTTGAGGATTCCAAACGCACTCCACTCAAGGCAATGCTCTGTGTTCCGTCCTGTGTTCCGGCGGTTCCTGGATTTGAGGATACCGGCGCGACGATCACCAGTGAGGATGTTAGGGAAGCCATGACCTGGGATGAGACGGTCGGACTTGGAGAGATGATGAACTTCGTCGGCATCCAGATGAATGCCGAAGGACCTCACGCCATCGTCGGAGAGACAATCAAGGCTGACAAGTGTCCGACCGGACACTATACCATTCCGGAAACAGGATCCGGACTCAATGCCTACATAGCTGCTGGCATGAGATGTGACCATGAATCCGTTAGGGAAATCGATGCCTTGACCAAGATGAGGCTTGGCATGTATGCCCAGCTCAGGGAAGGCTCCGCCTGGCATGACCTTATCGAAGTCTCCAAGGCCATCACCAACCATGAGGTGGATTCAAGATATGCCCAGCTCTGCACCGATGATTCCCATCCACATACGCTTGTCGGCCCAGGACATCTCGACAGAGTCGTCCGCAAGGCCATGGAATATGGAATTGATTTCGTGACTGCCATCCAGATGGTCACCATCAATGTCGCCACCTGTTTCCAGCTCGAACATGAAATGGGATCCATCACACCGAACAAATGTGCGGATATGGTCCTGATCGATGACATCAAGACATGCCATGTCGCGGATGTCTTCATCGACGGAGAACATGTTGCCCATGATGGAAAACTCATTGTCGAATTCGGGAAATATTCCTATCCGAAGGATGCCTACAATACCATTCATCTTGATAGGCTCACCAGCAAGGACTTTGTCATTCCCTCTGACAAGGACAAGGTCAAGGTGAGAGCCATTTCCGTCGAAGGCGGAAAGACCATCACCACCGAAGACATCAAGGAACTTAGTGTCGTCGATGGAAATATTCAGGCTGACCCATCCCAGGATGCTCTCAAGGCCTTTGTCTTTGAAAGGCATCATAAGACCGGAAAGGTCGGAAAAGGCTTCCTTACCGGATTTGGCATCAAGGAAGGTGCCCTTGCCCAGACTGTTGCCCATGATGCCCATAACCTTCTTGTCGTCGGAACGAATGACGAGGATATGGCTGTTGCAGCCAATGCCCTCATCGACTGTGGCGGTGGATTGGTCGTGGTCCAGCATGGCAAGATCATCGCCATTGCCGAACTTCCTGTCGCAGGACTGATGAGTGAGGAAAATGCTGCCGTCATGTCTGACAAGATTGCCAAAATCGAGGAAGCGTGGAAGACTGTCGGATGCAAGCTTCCTTCTCCGTTCATGACCATGGGCATTGCCTCTTTGGCCTGCATTCCGAATCTGAGACTGACCGATAGGGGCATCGTCGACTGCATCAACTTCAAGTTCCTTGACCTCATCGTCGACTAATCCATATAGACAATCATGCGCAGACATCCTCTTGGTGTCTGCGTTTTTGGTATGGAATGAAATATAACAGTTGACTCTCCCCTAAGGGAAGTGTTTATCATATATTTTGTGCTTTTTTGGGGGTGACAGAATGAAAATAGAATCACATTTTTCCATCGGGAAATTACTTAAGTTCACATTTCCGTCCATCATCATGATGATCTTTACGAGCATCTATGGTGTCTTCGACGGACTTTTCATCAGCAATGTTGAGGGGGATACGGCATTTTCTGCCGTCAATTTCATTCTTCCCTATGTCATGCTTTTGGGAACTTTCGGATACATGCTCGGTACCGGAGGGAGTGCGCTCATTGCCAAGACCTATGGTGAAGGTGATAAGGAAAGAGGCAATAGATATTTCACGATGATCTTCGAAGCCTTGGTCGTTATCGGAATCGTATGTACCGTGATTGGCTACTTCACCGTAAAACCGGTGGCAAGTCTGTTGGGCGCAAACGAACAGATGCTTCCATATTGTGAGGAATACGGACATATCCTTGTCCTTTTCATCGGCTTCTTCATGATTCAGAATGCCTTTCAGGCTTTCATGGCCGTCGCTGAGAAACCAAACCTTGAATTCGTCTTCATCGTGTGCGCTGGATTGGTGAACATCTTTGGTGATTATCTTACGATATGTGTCTTGCATTGGGGTGTCAAAGGCGCTGCCATCGCCACAGGCCTTTCACAGGTTGTCGGTGCCATATTGCCAATCCTCTATCTGATATTCTTTAGAAAAAAGACCCCGCTGAATTTCACCAAGACCGGATTTGAATTCAAAAAGGTCTTGCAGGCGGCCTCAAACGGCTTGTCCGAGATGGTCAGCAATGTCTCCATGTCTCTTGTCAACATGCTCTTCAATGCCCAATTGATGAAATACATTGGTCAGGATGGCGTAACCGCCTTTGGCATCATCATGTATGTCAGCTTCATCTTTACCGGCGTCTACTTCGGCTATGCAATCGGAGTGGCTCCCGTCATTTCCTATCATTATGGGGCAAAGAATGAACCGGAACTTCAAAGTCTTCTGAAGAAATGTCTCATCATCTATTCCTTCTTTGCCGTTATCCTTGCCAGTACTGCCGTTGGACTTGGCGGTCCTCTGTCGAGTGCCTTCATCCGTGACAACGAAGAACTGACGAGACTTTGCAGTCATGCCATCCGTCTATATTCCATCGCCTACTATATCTCCGGATTCAACATCTTTGCCTCTTCCTTCTTCACTGACCTGAACAATGGACTCATATCCGGACTTATCTCATTGGTGAGGACGTTTGCCTTTCAGATCATCTGTATCTATGTCCTACCTTTGATATTCGGTGTTGATGGACTATGGCTTGCCGTATTGTTCTCTGAGTTTTTTTCTCTTATCGTTTCCTTTGTCTGCTTCGCTTTGGAAAACAAGAAATATCATTACTGGAAAACGAAGAAACAATCTGCTGTCAGTTAGACAAAGACTAGGAATGCTTCCCACATGGTTTCGAAAATTTTTAATTTTTCAGTTGAGAATTGAAAACCGTTGTGGTAAACTTTCCTACGCTATGGTTCCATAGCCAAGCTGGTAAGGCAAGGGACTGCAAATCCCCAACCCGCGGTTCGAATCCGCGTGGAACCTCCATTATGCCCTCGTAGCTCAGCTGGATAGAGTATTTGACTACGAATCAAAGGGTCTAGAGTTCGAATCTCTACGAGGGCACCACTATTACCAACGATCGAGAGTTAGCGCAGTTTGGTAGCGCACCTGCTTTGGGAGCAGGGGGTCATGGGTTCGAATCCCCTACTCTCGACCATCGAAAACAATAGTCCGGGAAACCGGACTTTTTTTCTTGTCATATGTGTTCGGGAATTTCTTTTCTTGGGTTATAATTTATGAAAGAGGTAAATAAAATGAGAATTGCATTAATCAATGAAAACAGTCAGGCCGGTAAGAACGAAATCATCTTCAACGAACTGAAGAATGTCGCCGAACCTTTGGGACATGAGGTCATCAACATCGGTATGTTCAATGCCGATGACAAGGCTTTGACCTATGTCCAGAATGGTATTCTTGGTGCCATTTTGCTGAACCTCAAGGCCGTGGATTTCGTCATCACCGGATGTGGAACCGGAGAAGGTGCCCTTCTTGCCATGAACTCCTTCCCAGGTGTCCTTTGCGGATATGTCACTGAACCATGCGATGCCTATCTTTTCAGACAGGTCAATGACGGAAATGCCATCGCCATGCCTTTTGCAAAGGGCTTCGGTTGGGGTGCCGAACTCAATCTGAGATATACTTTCGAAAAGCTTCTTTCCACCAAGGGTGGTGAAGGCTATCCGAAGGAGAGAGTCGTTCCGGAGCAGAGAAACAAGAAGATTCTCGACAGTGTCAAGGAAAAGAGCTACAGGCCGTTGGTCGATATTCTTCGTGACATCGATCAGGATCTGCTTCTTTCCGCCGTCCAGAGAGACTCCTTCATCAGTGCCGTCGAGAAATATGGCGAAGAAGGTGAACTGAAGAATTTTGTTCTTTCCCTCACAAAGTAGCATAGGCTCGCTTCGGCGAGCTTTTTCTTTTCGTGAAGGGACAAAAATGAGACAATGTACATATGAAGAAAATATCCATTTATGATTTTTGTGTCACCGACAATCAGGGGAATGCACACTCCATGGAAGAATACAGGGGAAAGGTTCTCCTGATCGTCAATTCGGCGATTCACTGCACCTTCGTGGATACATACCGTGATCTGCAGATCACATATCGCAAATATCATGATGAGGGATTTGAAATCCTGGATTTTCCATGTAATCAGTTCCATGGTCAGGCGGGTGAGTCTGATGAGGAAATCGATAGGTTCTGCAGGGATAATTATCATACGACGTTTCCACGCTTCAGAAAGACGGATGTCAACGGAGAAGATGCCTCTCCTCTTTTTCTCTATCTGCAGAAGAAAAAGAAATTCAAAGGCTTTGACAAGGGGAATCCCTTGGCAGGTGTCATCGCATCCATCCACATCAAGGAAGGACCGGGATGGGAGGAAAAGCCGGATATAAAATGGAATTTCACGAAGTTCCTCATAGACAGGAATGGTGAGGTGAAGAAAAGGTTTGAGTGCACATCCAACCAAAAGGATGTCGACAGGTCCATCGAGTATATTCTTGATCATCAGGTTTGGGAAAAAGCCGCCAAGGAATGAAAAGTAAGCTCTTTATCGATTGAAAGAGAGTTTCAAAGTTGAGTTAATATATAATATATATTAAAATTATATATTGCTTTTGATATAGAGAGGTTTTGATATGAACATTGGTATTG
>CAVJFW010000055.1:0-7594 GCA_963648975.1 bacterium
ACACCGATGGCTTCACCACCATTTACAATGATGGTTACACCAGATTCAAGGCTCTCTAAACAATAATTCGTTATGACAGTCAGGAGTGGAAAAACTCCACTCCTGACTTATTCCTGATATTGAGGAGGAAAACAAATGAAAAAACTAATTCCTGTCTTACAGAAGATAAGCGGATATATCTCTATTGTCGTTTTCGGCATCATGGCGGTTTATGCCTTGGGCATGGCTACACCTGCTGCCTGCTGCAAGAAATATCAGGATACATTTACTTGGTATAAGGCAATCATGCCATATAACAATGCCATTCTTATTCTTTCCATCTTTGGCATCTTGATTGCTGCATTCTACTTTATTTTAAGAAATGATAAACGTATTGTTTATTATATTTCCAACTATGTATGGAATGGTCTCAATATCGTTTATACTCTCGTTGCCGGAATCATCACTTTCATGGGAGTTTCCTTCTATCAGGGAAAATACAATGCATTGCCTGCTACGAAAATGAATGAATACTTTGTATCACATACAATAGATGCAACACTTAATGTCAATACTCCTGTTTTTGCCTTAGGCTACATCTTGGGTGTTCTCATTATCCTTTCCTTGATTCCACATGTCCTTATCCTTGTCGATAAGATCAAACTTTCCATCCGTTATGAAAAAAACAGAAAGTTGGGTGTTCCGAATACTGTCACATATGATCCAAAGGAGGCTGAGTGATTATGGAAGAACTTCATAATGAAGAATCGGTCGAAATGACTGAAAACGAAGCTGATGAAGTTAAGACAAAGCTCTCTTTGAGTCATAAGATAAAAGCCTATTTCTTCCCTAAGGGTGTCCAGCTTGATATGCTCAGATACCGTCCGAACAAATTGGCTTATATGTTGGGACTTGGTGCTGCCGTGTTGCTTGCAGTTGGATTCTGCTGCTTCTATTCCGGTACGGAACTTGACAAGATCAGCGACTTCAATCTTCTTGGCATCACAACCCCTGGACCAATCCTTGGTATTGATATCGTCATCAATATTCTTATGATGCTGTTCATGTTGTTCTCCGCCATGGAAATGAAGAACTATTCTCTTAAGCTTGGATATGTTTCCATGGGTATCGGAGCATTCCAGATCGTCAGAATCTTCCTTCTTCCATTGTCTCTTACCACTATCGGTTGTATGAATGGTATCATCTTCACTCTTATCACGGTCTTCTATTCCATCTCTGGTGCCTTTAGCATCATTGCCGGATTCTTATCCGTCTATCGTGGAACTGCTTTGAGAAATTATCTCAAGACTGTGGCCCCTATTGAAAACGAAAAGGTTGGTAAGTAATTATGGCAACATTGAAATTAGAAAACATCAAGAAAGTCTACGATGGCGGTGTTGTTGCCGTCCATGACTTCAACATTGACATCAAGGATGGTGAATTCATCGTTCTTGTCGGCCCGTCCGGCTGTGGTAAATCCACAACTCTCAGAATGGTTGCCGGTTTGGAAGACATCTCCGATGGTAAGCTTCTCATCGGCGACAAGGATTGCACACATCTTCCTGCAAAGGACAGAGATATCGCAATGGTTTTCCAGAACTATGCTCTTTATGCCAACATGACCGTCTATGAGAATATGGCTTTCTCCCTTACTCTTAGAAAAGACAATCCGGAAGAAATCCATCAGAAGGTCATGAACGCTGCTGAAATCCTTGGCTTGACCAAGCAGCTCAACAAGAAACCGAGGGAACTCTCCGGTGGCCAGCGTCAGCGTGTCGCCATGGGTAGAGCCATCGTCCGTAATCCAAAGGTCTTCCTCTTCGATGAGCCTTTGAGTAATCTCGATGCCAAGCTTAGAAACTCCATGAGAAGAGAAATCAAGTTGTTGCATCACAGACTCGGCACAACCATGATCTATGTCACTCACGATCAGACCGAAGCCTTGACCTTGGCTGACAGAATCATTGTCATGTCCATGGGTAGAGTCCAGCAGATTGGTACTCCATATGAAGTCTATCATAAGCCAGCAAATGCCTTTGTCGGTTACTTCATCGGCAACCCATCCATGAACTTCCTTGAAGGAAGAATCGAGGGTGACAAATTCATCGGCAAAGATGGATTCACTTATGATCTCGATGCAGATGAAAAATCCAAGCTCGCAGCCTACGATACCAAAAAGGTTCTTATGGCTACTCGTCCTGAATCCATTTCTCTTGACGGATCCTATGAATTCAAGGTCGACTTGGTCGAACATTTAGGTCAGTATTCCCTTGTCCACGGAATGATGTATGGATATCATGTCATCATCAAGGTCTTGGGTTGGAAGAACATCGAGCATGACGATGTCATCCATGTCGGATTCAAGAAAGATAAGGTTTGCTTCTTCGATATCGACAATGGTGCCAGAATTGGAGGTTAATCACAATGGAAGAAAACAAGAATAAAAATCCAGAACCAGAGATTGACCGCTCCGGTATTGACTTCAGATCTGATGCCGATACGACCATCAACTCTGCCGCATTGCAACATCAGGGTGACGAATCAGATGAAATGTCACTTGTTGATGCCATGGGTCAGAACCCATTCAAGCTTTTCCTTCTTCGTACCTTCATCAAGGTCAAGAATCACATCAGCATCATTCCGATGATTCTTGTCATCGTGACGATGATGATCATCACCTTCACCATTCAGGTTCATGTCAATGCCACCGTTATTCTCAACAACGACAAATTGAATTCCTTCTGGTTCTTCCTCAACATCATCTTGTCTGTCTTGCTTGTACTTGCATTTATCAACATCAATTCCAAGAAGACCGAAAAGAAGAAGTGGATTGCCATGATGGTAATCTTCTATGTCCTGTTGGTCTGTTCTGCCTTGATTGATATCTTCTATATGAGAGACATCAACATCGAACTGAATCTCACCAATACACTTAATAAGGTTGTCGATTCTTCCAAGCAAAATTATGTTGCTCGTTCTTATGGCTATACGATGACACATCTCATCTTCCTCATCATTGATGCCATTCTGGCTGGACTTTGTCCGGTTGTGCAGCCATTTGCAAGAAAATTGCATATTGCCCAGAAGAAAAAATAATTCTATAATTCACCTTATATGAAAAAAGACACTAAAGACAACGAAATCCTGAAAGACGAAAACGGAAAACAAGTCGTCATCAACAATGAAAAGGATGAATCCGGAGAAGACTTGGTTGACAAGAAGACTTTGAAGAAATACCGTGTCCATTGGTATCAGAAGATTCCTTATCCGGTAAGAGCCGAATTCATAAAATATTGGTTCTTCGGATTGAATTACTTCCTGTTCGATATGGGTATCGGTTCACTTGATTTCTTCAGAGGATCCACAACCGATATGTTGGCTTACTCCACCTTGATTCTTTTCCTTATCTCAGGCTTTGCCTTAGGTGTGTTCAATGATATCTTTGTATATAACATTCTTGATGTCATTGAGGATTATCCGAAGGAAAAACAGCCATTTGTCATCTTCAAGTCGAAAAAAATATATTCGTTGTTCATCAACATAATCTATGGCATTGTAGTCGTCTTCCTTTCTCGTTACCTGTCAGGTCTCATTGCCTTGGCCATTGATCCCCAGCTTACGAATGTCTGGGGATGGTTCAGAGAACCGTTTACTTGTGCTCTTGTCATGTTTGTCGTTGATGGAGCCTTTATCGGTATTAAGAATCTCATCGTGCTTCTTGTCAAGAGAATCCGTGGTGTGGATTCTGCCGAGTTGTAACACAGGGAGTAAATTATGAAGTTCACTGTTTTGAATATCACATGCTGTTCTGCTACTTTCGAGCTCGATAATCGTGCAATCTACAAAGTTGAAGAACCATTTGAAGTCAAACTTGATGGTGAACTTCTTTTTTGTACCAACAAAAATGTTTTCACCATCTATGATTTGACCCAAGATCATGACTATGTCGTTTCGATTGGCGGTACGGAAGAAAAAATCCATACGAAGAAGGTGTCTTATATCCTTCATGCCAATCAGTTCCAAAAGGGGACGAATGAAAAGGATGATACCTTAGCCCTTCAGATGGCCATCAACATGACGCCGAAGGATGGCTTGCTTGTCATTGACGAAGGCGAATACCATGTCACATCGCTTTTCCTGAAATCCGATATCACCATCGAACTGAAAAAGGGCGCTTATCTCCTAGGTAACACGGATGTTGATTCATATCCGATGGGACCTGGCGAAATCAAGCCTTTGAGAGATGATGAGAAACCTTTGGAACTTCTTTCCTGGGAAGGTGATCCATTCCCTGGAAAGCCGAGCGTCATCTCCGGCTATGAAGTGAAGAACGTGACACTTGTCGGTCAGGGTGTTGTCGATGGTCGGGCACAGGATTCCACTTTCTGGAATGATGTGAAGAAGCTCAAATGGGCAAGACCAAGGCTTCTCTTCCTTGACAAATGCGAAAACATCGATGTCATCGGTATCACGTTTAAAAACACACCGTGCTGGACAATCCACCCATTCTTTAGCAATCATCTTGGATTCTATAATCTATTTATTTCCAATCCGAAGATTTCACCGAATACTGACGGCATGGATCCGGAAGCCTGTGATGACATCAAGATCATCGGCGTTGAATTCTCCGTCGGCGATGACTGCATTGCCTTGAAGAGTGGAAAAATCTATATTGGTTCCACATTCAAGAGACCCTGCAATGATGTCATCATCCGCAACTGCTTCATGAATGAGGGCCATGGTGCCATCGTCCTAGGCTCTGAAGCTGGTGCAGGCTTGACCAATCTTCTCATTGAAAGATGTTATTTCAAGCATACTGACCGTGGACTCAGAATCAAGTCCAGAAGAGGCAGAGGCAAGGACAGTGTCATGGACAACGTTGTCTTCCGTGACATCTATATGGACAATGTTCTGACTCCCCTTACCATCAATATGTTCTATTTCTGTGATCCGGATGGAAAATCCGATTATGTTCAGGACAGAAAACCGTTGCCTGTCGATGACAGGACACCATATCTCGGAAAATTCACTTTTGAGAGAATGACCTGTGTCGATGCTGAGATTGCCCTTGGCTATTTTGCCGGTTTGCCGGAACAGCCAATTGCTGAGATCAATATCATCGATTCTTCCTTTGGTGTCAAGAAGGATGCCGAGGAAGGAGTACCCGTCATGATGTGTGGTGTCGACAAGATGAAGAAACAGGGCTTCTATTTCATGAATGTCGGAAAGGTCAACATGAAAAATGTCACCACTTCCGGATATGATGGAGAAGAACTGCATATCGACAACGTGAAAGAGGTGAATCGTGTCTGAGGGGTATGTTCTTGTCACCTGCAACAATGAGGAGGGACTTCTGAAGCTTAAGAAGATGCTTCAGAGAATTCTTCCTGATTGCGTGACATATCGTCAGTGCCTTGATGATGTGATTCTTCTGACCTTGAAGGACTCCACAAAGGATGTTGCAATTCTTAAGGCTTCCTTCTCTGCCTTGCTTGTGGATAACGATGCCCTTGACAAGGCACTCGTCATTCCCTGTGACAGTCCCGTCTTCTACGGCTATGTCAATTTTGTGAAAAGTCAGTCATTTGATGAACTGTTCAAGGTTGCAAAAAAACATGCCGAAGTTTATGATGAATCATATGACCTGATTGGATCCTTTGACAATGAAACACTGAAGACCATACAGGTATATATTGAAAACAACTGCTCTCCCTTATTGTCAAGCTATGCCCTGTTTGTACATAAGAACACAGTGACATATCGTGTCAATAGCTTCATCAAGAAAACAGGTATTCATTTCGATACATTTGCCAATCAGATGTTCTTGTATGAATTGATTTCCTCTCATGATGCAAACGATCAGGAAATGATTTAAGCAGTTCTCGGAGGAAAACATGACAAAAGACATCACGCCTATCTACGAAGAAATATCCAATGCAATCATCACTCTGAAGCTTATTCCGGGTGAGAAAATCAGCGAGATTGAATCCAGCAGGAGATTCAACGTCTCAAGAACACCGATTCGTGACGTGTTCAAGAGGCTTGAGGATAACGGACTGCTTGAAATCCGTTCCCAGTCCGGAAGCTTTGTCACGAAGATCAACCTGTCAAACATATCTGACCTTGTCTATATCCGCAACAGCTGCGAACTGGCCGTATTGAATGAAGTCGCCGGTCGACTGACAAAGGAGAATGTCGACTATCTGTACCACAATTTGGAGATGCAGAAGGAACTTTCTCTCTCAAAAAACGGCAGCAACGAAGAATTTGCCGAAAAATATTTTGCCTTGGACAATGACTTCCATCAATATATCTACGCCATTGCCAACAAAGACAGCGTCCTGAGATTGTTGAATTCCGACCAACCGAATTTCCAGAGATATCGTTTCATCACCTTCTACAGGGATGATACGGAATTGCTTAGACTTCATGAAGTTCATGCCAGGATGGTTAAGGCTTTGAGCGAGAATGACAAGTCGATGCTCTCTGAGATTGTCTACGAACACAATTATTCCGGCCTAAGGGGCATTGAGAAAGTCATCAAGGAACACCGCGATTATTTCGAAACGAAGAAATAAACATAGAAAGGAAAAGAATATGGAACTGAAGACTAGAGATTATTCATCCGAAGAAGATTTCAGACATTATGATACGGCCAGACTCAGAAAGGAATATGTCGTTGAAGACGTCTTTGGTGTCGATGACATCAAGTTGACCTATTCCTATATCGACAGAATCATCTTTGGCGGTACCATACCGGTCGAAAAGGAAGTCGTATTGGGTTCTGCCCCTGAACTGAGAGCCGAACATTTCCTCGACAGAAGAGAAATGGGCGTCATAAACATCGGTGGAGAAGGAATCATCAGTGTCGATGGTACAAAATATACCTTGAAGCATTGGGAAGCTCTCTATATCGGCAGAGGCATCAAGGAAGTCAAGTTCTCTTCCGTTGACAAGAAGAATCCTGCCGAATTCTATATGGCATCCTCTCCAGCTCATACTGCTTACCCGACAACCTTGATTCCGTTCGACAAGGCTGATCATAGAAAGGCCGGCGACAAGGAACACTGCAACGAAAGAACACTCAATCGTTTCATCATCCCTGAGAATGTCAAGACTTGTCAGCTTTCCATGGGACTCACTCATCTTGAACCGGGGTCCATCTGGAATACGATGCCTGCCCATACCCATGCAAGACGTATGGAAGTCTATTTCTATTTTGATATCGACAAGGATCAGACTGTCTTCCATTTCATGGGCCCAGGCAAGGAAACAAGACATGTCGTCATGCATGACAGACAGGCCGTCATCTCTCCATCTTGGTCCATCCACTGCGGTGCCGGAACGAAGAATTATACCTTCATCTGGGCAATGTGTGGCGAAAACCAGGACTTCGACGATATGGACAATATCGCCATCGAAGACCTTCTTTAATCAGAACAAGCCGGTTTCGACCGGCTTTTTGGATGCAAAATAATATTGGAAAATATTTTCCTTATTTATATATGTGGATACAGATTGATTGAATGCGCTTACCAGCAATAATGGGCAAATTTCCCAAAAAAAAGAGTTGCAAGGCGGAAGAGGAAGTAGTATCATTAACAAGCGCGAAAAA
>CAVJFW010000056.1:0-6968 GCA_963648975.1 bacterium
TCTAGGCGTTTTTTCGTATATTTATCATGTTGTCGCAAAGATACAACTTTATCTTTTGACAAAATCGCTTGTCAAAAATAATCAAGTAAACAATTGAATTGAAAACAACACTTTCTTATAATCTTAGTACCAAGTTTGGAGGAATTAAAAAAACATGGCTAAAGAAAGATCTACACCACGCTACATCAAAATCGCACAGGATGTCTGCGGCAAAATTTTAACAGGCGAATATCCAGAAGGAACCTTGCTCAAGGGTCGTTCCATCTTAGGCGCTTCCTATGGTGTCTCTCCGGAAACAGTCCGCAAGGCTCTCAACATCCTTGAAAAGGAAAAGGTCGTCTCTTCCAAGAGAGGTGTCGGCGTCTTCGTCGATTCCGTCTTGCACGCACAGGAATTTGCCAACAAGCATAAGGCCGAAACACAGATCAAGGACAAATATGCAAACCTTGAGAAGCTCTTGGCCGAACAGAAGGAAATCGAAGCCAAGGTCTTTGATGCCATCAACGACATGAAGGACTCCTTCACCTATCAGACAACCGAGGCCATCAAGTTCTCCAAGGTCGAAATCCCACAGAACTCCTGGATCAACGGCAAGAGTGTCGGTGATGTCTATTTCTACAACTACACCGAAGCAACCATCGTTGCCATCGTCGGTTCCGACAACATCACCAAGCAGTCTGTCGGCCCGGACTTCATCTTACATTCCGGCGACAAGATCATCTTCGTCGGCAAGGATGGAGACACCTATGACAGAGTTCTCTCCTTCCTCACCTATGGTGTCATGAACCAGGGCGAATAATTCCCGAATCAATCGTCTCATCAGGCTGCCAGCTGGCAGCCTTTTTCAATGAAAATGATGCATTCATTGTTCATTTCATTTAAAATAGACAAGCTATGACAATGAAAAAGACAGAACAGGAAAATCCCATCATCACAGACAATGATTCCAAGTCAAAAGTAAAGAAGACAAGGCGCTCGGCAAAGGCGGAAACCAATAACTCCAGTCAGCCTTTCACACCAAAGAAGTTCGAATCCTATCTTCTGAAGATCCAGAAATGCATCGGCGGAAAAAAGATGATGGAAGCCGAGACTCTCATCAATCAGGCTGAGGAAGAAGTGAAGAAGAGTATCGCCAACATAAGAAAAATCAATTCCGGTAAGAAGATCAGCCTAGGCTTCTTCTTTTCCCTTATGGAACTTTCCTTATATTCCGACTATTTCCAGGATGACAGTTCCGATATCGTCATATTGCCTTATGACTACATTTCCTTGCTGTCACTCAAGGGTCAGATGAACTTCCTGTGTGAAAAGACGGATGAGGCAAAAGCCTGCCTTCACGAAGCATTGCAATACAACCCCGTCTGCACAGACCTTCTGTTTCTGGAAGCCGACATCAACAGGGCACAGTTCAACTGGTTTTCCTATATGATGGATCTGGACAGACTCTACACCTTCATCCACAAGGAATCTGACTTCAAGAGATACTACAGATATCTTTCCGTATACTATACGGAATATGAAAACAACGAAACTTTATCCAAGCTTCTGAACAATCTCGGAGATGAAAAAGGAACCAATTCACTCTATCAGAAATTCCTGCTCCTCACGGACAAAGAGAAGAAACTCCTGGACGATTTTCACATACCCTATGACATTTCCAAGCTTGTACTTGATGTCCTTGTAAAAAGTCTTAGGGAATCCCTTGCCGAAAACGCCATACCTCAATACAAGTACTTCCATTCATTCCTTTCCCAGTTCAGGAATGACCACACCATCATGGACCTGATTGACTTAAATTGAGTCTGAAGGTTTCCATACAATGTATTTGATAACCCGACAAATCTTCCTTATATTCCGGCCAAATTGTATTTGGCCGTTTTATGTTGACATAAATTCCATCTTTGGCCAGGATTTCGGAAATTTTTAGGTTTAAAGAAATCAAAAAAACAAAAAAGGGCCAGCATATATGCTGGACCCTTAATTCGATGGTATAGATAATAGGACTTCATTCCAGAAATGGATTCCATGCCTTACATCAAGACAGTAACCTAAGGCGATTTATCATGCCTTCACACTGCCATCAGATGCGTTTTATTCTGAGAGGAGTTTCTCGAGTTCGTCAACCAATTTCTTCATTCTCTCGGCAACGACAAGGAAAGCTTCCTTCTTGGTAAGATCGACACCGGCAATCTTGACCTCGTCAATCGGATATGTGGAACCACCAGAACGAAGCATGTTGATGTAATTCTCAAATGCATGTTCCTTTCCGGACTTGACATTCTCATAGATGAGCATGGAGGCAGTAAAGCTTGTCGCATACTGATAGACATAGAATGGCGTATAGAAGAGATGTGGAATATAGGCCCAGACGAATGGCTTGACCTTTTCTTCGGAAATATCGATTCCATAATACGTCTTGTAAAGACTGATCATCTCATCTGAGAGAACCTGATAATTGATTGGTTTTCCTTCCTCGGCCATCTTGGCGACATCATATTCGAAGTGAGCGAACAATGTCTGACGATAGAAGGTGGACATGATTTCATCGATGGACTTCTGGAGAAGGGCAATCTTGTCATTCCTGGAGAGGGTTCCGGATTCCATCAAATAGTCGAGAAGATTGTGTTCATTGAAGGTTGAGGCAATCTCAGCGACGAAGATGGTATAGGACTGCTTCACAAGAGGCTGCGATTCCTCAGAATAGAGAGTATGGATGGAGTGACCGGATTCATGGGCGAGGGTGAAGACATCCTCGAGTTCACCGTTGAAGTTCAGAAGGATATACGGATGAATGTTTTCTCCACCGGAAGAATATGCACCGGTTCTCTTTCCCAAGGTATGATAGACATCGACATAACCATCGGCAGAGACCTCATGTGCCTTATCCTGGAAATCCTTTGGGAACTTCTCAATGGACTTGAAGAAGAGTTCCTTTGCTTCCTCATAGGTGTATGTCTTCTCGGAATGTGCCAATTTGACAAAGCGATCATAGGAACGATGCTTTTCCAGTCCGAGATACTTTCTTCTGATTTCAAGATATTTATGAAGCGGTTCGGCATGTGTGGAAGCAACTTCAATGAGATTATGGAATACGGATTCCGGAATATTGTTGTTGTATAAATGCTCCTGAAGAATGGAGGAATAGCCTCTTGCCTTCATCGTGGCAAGCTGAGCCTGTACTGTGGTGTTATAGATTTCACCATAGACATTCTTATGTTCGTCATACCAGGAATAGAGAGACTCGAAGATGGCCTTTCTGTCTTCCTCGCACTTGGCATTGCCGACCAAGGTCGTCCAGTTGGCCTGGTTGACTTCCACTTCCGTGCCATCCTTCAAAGTGACCTTCTTAGGTGCATAGTCGGAGACAGAAAGCTGTGAATATAAGCTGGATCCTGCGCCTTGGAGAGGAGAGTAATAAGACAGCATTTTTTCCTGCAATGCCGGAAGGACGAACTTCTGGGAGCGGAAAAGCTTGTCGAACTCATAATCGAAATCCTTGTATTCTGGATATTTCGCAAAGAAGGCATCGACATAGTCCTTGCCCAGCTTCAATATTTCCGGATCGGAGTAGGACACGGCAGAAATGAAGTCGTTGTACATCAGATCGATCTTGGAAAGATCCGATGCATTTTCGATGTTCTTCTTGTCCAGATCACTTCTCATGGAAGCGAACATGCTGAGACGGGAAATCTTCTCGTCAGATTCTCTCTGGAGATCCAAATATCTCTTGAATCCATCATCCGTGGAAAGCTTACCTTCCAGGGAAGCCAGTTCAGGAATGATTCTTTCCTTGACATCCTTCAACTCGGAAAGGAATGCATCCTCATCCTTATATATCTTTGTCAGATCCCATTTGTCTTTCATTGTTGTTTCTCCTTTATGATGTCTTGATTATAAAGTCCGACCATCTCAAAAACAACGAGAAATGACTTGACTATGTATCACACAGTTAATACAATTAAGACAGAATGAAAATATCTGGAACCAAACCTATCTATGAGGAAGTTGCCGAATACTACGAGAAAATGATTTCCCTTGGTGTCTACAAGGCCGGAAGTTTTCTCCCCAGTGTCAGGGAAGTCTCCCTCGAAAGCAAAATCAATCCGAATACCGTACAACGTGGTTACACGCTCTTGGTGCAGAAGGGCATCATTTTGGCGATCCCGAAGAAAGGCTATCAAGTCAATGATGTGACGATTGTCAGAGACACTCAGGCACTGAAGAAGGAAATCGAGAATTTACTTAATTCAGGCTATACTCTCAACCAACTGATAGAGGTCGTCGGTGAAATAGCCCACGAAAAGGAGAACTGACATGATTGAAATCAAAAACGTCACAAAGAAATTCGATTCGGTTGTGGCGAGCAACAATCTGACCATACAGCTTAAATCAGGCATATATGGCTTGGTCGGTTAAAACGGTGCCGGAAAATCAACCTTGCTTAGGTTGATAGCCAATGTCATCTATCCAGATGAAGGGGAAATCCTCATCGATGGAATCACGAATGAACAAAAAGAGGCCAAGCAGAAAATCTTTTTCCTGCCAGACGACCCATTTGTCCGTCCCGGCCAGACCATCAACTCCGTCTATGACTTCTATTAGACTTTCTACGACATGGATAAGGACAAATTCATGAAAATCATCCGTTCATGCAACCTCGACGCGAACAGGAAAGTCTCCACGTTCTCCAAAGGTATGAAGAGACAGCTGTTCATCGCCCTGGCCTTATCCGTACGCTGCAGGTATCTTCTCATGGATGAAGCCTTCGATGGACTTGATCCACTCATCATGAGCAAGATCAAGGACAACATCCTGACTCTGAAGGAAGAAGGGAAATGCGTCATCATCGCCTCACACAACATCAACACACTCAACCAGATAGCAGACAGGGTCTTGCTCTTATACAAAGGGTCTCTTTCCAAGGATGGCAATGTCGAGGACATGGCTTTCGAGCTCAGAAAATACCAGATTGCCACATCGGTGCCTTTGTCCAAGGACAATGTCGACAATCTCGGCTATCATGTCGTATCCTTCAAGAAGGTGGGTTCCATCTATCATGTCGTCATAGAAAGCAAGGATGACTTCATGGATAAATTCACCGAAGCCTTCCATCCGATGATTCTTGAGGAAATCGCCCTCGATCCGGAAGAAGTCGTCATGCTCAACATGATGATGGCAAAGGAGGGAAAAGACCATGAATAAGAAAATCATCAAATGGCAGTAGAAGTCATGGATTCCCGAACTGGCCATCATGTTTGCCATCTACTCCGTCATTCTTCTACCGATTTATCTCAACTGGGACGTGGTCAATGTCACAAAAAATGTCGATGGACAATATGTCGCCATCATCAATCAAATGCCTACCGTCGGAATCATCAATACTCTCGCATTGGTGTTTGCAAATCTCGCACCGGTCTTCGTCTTCCAGTATCGATACAAGAGAAAGAAGGTCGACACTTTCTATCAGCTTCCCTTGAAGAAGAATGAACTGAGAAACACAAAAATCATCCTTGCGTTGCTTTGTCAGATTGTCATCATCACTTTCTTCTATTGGTTATGCGTCGTGATCTTACGTATCAGACAGTCCATCGATATATCCGTCGTTCAAGGGGAGTATTCAGGAATCGACCTGTCCAATCCGGAAACATACAACTACATATATTTCCTCCCATACTACTTCGTCCTCATCTTCTTCACATCCTGCATCTATTTCATCTGCTGCTTCTTTGCCTCTTTGGCCAATCACACACAGACCTCCTTGGTCTATGTCGTTCTCTATAATGCCATCTCTGAGCTGTTCGTGGCCTGTCTTGCAATGTTCGTCATGAAATTCCTGGGATACAACTATAATGCCGTCAAGAGCCTCTTAAGCTGTTCTCCGTCATCCCTCGGTGTCGGAAATTCCATCTATTATCTCTTCATGCCTTTGCTTGATGCCAGCTACTCAAAAGCATTGGCCGACATCCTTGGCGACATCAACTACCTTGCCAGAATCATCGCCACATTGACGGAAGTCGGAATCGCCGGCTGTGGAGCAGCAGCCTATTGCCTGATTGTAAAAGATCCGTCTGGCGAGAAGGCCGGAAACATCAACGGAAGATACAGATGGACTTGGGTGCTTCCACATATCCTGGGCTTCGCCTTGACGATACTCTTCGGTTCAAGTCTCAGCCTCACCAACTACATCTGGGTCCTGCTTCTCATCATTCCATTCTGCTTCATCATCTACTACATCGTCTTATGCCTCATCAGAAGAACATTCAGACTTTCCAAAGCCGACTTCATCATCTTGGGTACATTCTTTGCCGTCACCTTCATCCTTGCCTCGGCAAATTATCCATATTGACCTCTTGAGAATCAAAAAAGAAAAGTAATACAATGGTGCCATGAAAAAAAGCATATTCTTTGATTTGGATGGCACCTTATGGGATGCCATCAGCCAGATTCACCAAAGCTGGAATGAGACGATGGAAAAAATGAATGAGTCATTCCGTTTCTCCCTTGAGATGATTCATTCCACCATGGGACTCACCCCAAAGGAGACACTTCCCATCACCTTCCCAGGATTAGATGAGGAACCTGCCATGAAACTCTTTCAGCAGTGCGTGAGAGATGAAATCGTCTTCCTTGGAAAGAATCCAGGGAAACTCTATCCTAACGAAGAGGAAGTCCTCTCCCTTCTATCCAAAAAATATCCTCTCTATGTCGTTTCGAATTCCGATGTGGGTTACATCGAAAACTATCTTTCCTCCTGCCATATGGAAAAATACTTCAAGGGTCATCTCTGTGCCGGAGACACGCACCTTGACAAATGGCAGAACATCCTGAAACTGAAGGAAGATGAAAAAATCGACGATGTCATCTATGTCGGAGATACCATGAAAGACAAAAACGAAAGCATGAAGGCCAACGTAAAATTCATTCATGCAAATTACGGCTTCGGCAAAATCGAGGATGATCCTTATAAG
>CAVJFW010000057.1:0-6764 GCA_963648975.1 bacterium
AGTCAGGATGTTTTTCACAATAAAGTTCATAGGCAGACTTACCAGCGGCACCGGTATCTCCTTTGTCGCCTTTGTCGCCCTTCTCACCTTTTTCACCCTTTTCTCCGTCCTTTCCGTCTTTTCCATCCAGACCGTCCTGGCCCTTGATGGAAGCCAGCCATTCCTCATAGGAAAGAGTTCCTCCATTGGCTTTGTAGGAGTCATAGATTTTCTTTATCTCGCTGTCATTAGTACTAGCGGATTCGGAAGTCTTCGGAGTCTCGGGCGTCTGGGAGGAGGTGTTTCCTGCAGTACATCCTGTCAGCATCAGTGCACTCAGCATCAGCAAAGTGAATTTCTTTTTCATAACAAAAATCCCTTTCTTTTAGTATGCTTATTATCCCCTCCCCCCGCATTTCAAAAGTCAATATCTTTTTCACAAAAAAGACCCCTGAGCATTCACCCAAGTGGTCATATCATTCGTTCTTCAGTTTGTCGATTGTTGCTTCTATTTGTGTGGTGAGATAGACATCCAAATCAACGTATTTTTTGTGATCCAGCCTGTAGGGCTGCTGACCATCTGGCCAAGGGCCTGTTCCCTTGCCTTGGCAAATGCGGTCTTTTGGCTTTCCGCATCAAATGTGCCATTCTTCTTAAGCGAGTCAACATAGGTCTGGAATGTTACAATATGTTTTTATATAAGGACAGCTCAACTACTCTGCGATTCATGTCGATTTCCGATGGATTCAGGCATATCGTTTAAGAACCGATTTTACGATTTGATGCAAAACACAAAAAAAGGGAATTTAAGCATGTTTTCAAGCTAAGAAACCAGCCATAAAAACAGCCAACCCCCTGTTTATCGATGTTTTTCAAAAAAAGAAAAAGTGTGACTTTGTATCACACTTGACGTTCTATAATGGCGGAGCGTCAGGGGTTCGAACCCTGGCTAGGTTTCCCTACTGCCGGTTTTCGAAACCGGTCCCTTCAGCCTCTTGGGTAACGCTCCAATGCTCAATATTATATCGTATTTGAAACCAATTTCATCCACAAATTCATTTATGGTCATGGATATATGCTATAATTTCACATGTTTATGAAAAACCAAAATAAAACAATGTTGTCTTCTGAAAATAGATTAAAGACAATCAATATCATCAGGGAAATACTCTATCCCATGATAACCCTTGCGGTCATCTTCCTTTGCTATTACTTATTATATTCCACAAATCATTTCTATCCCTTCGAAAGTGACGGAAAGACGGTATTGATGATCGACGCACAGTCTCAATACATTTCCTATCTTAGATACATGAGAAATCTGTTGGTCACAAACGGATCCTTCATATACACAGGAAGCAAGACATTCGGTGGAGACTTCCTATCCATCTATACCTATTACCTGGCAAGTCCGTTCAATTTCCTTCTCGTCTTCTTCAATGAGCAAAGTATCCCAGCCTTCATCTTGATCACATCCATCGTGAAGATGATGTTCGGTGGCCTCTTCATGCACCTATTCCTGAGAAGCAAGACAAAGAACAATTCACTCTTCCTATGCTGTGTCGGTGTATGTTATTCCTTAATGGCATATAGCTTTGTCTATCAGTGCAACTTCATGTGGCTTGATGCGCCTATGATTCTACCCCTTGTGATTCTGGGACTGGAAAAGCTTCAGAAGAGAAAAATGAAGTGGCTATACCCACTTTCCTTGGCATACGCATTACTTTGTTCCTGGTATACAGGTGCAATGGTCTGTATCTTCGTAGTCCTCTATTTCTTAGTCCTTTTCTTCAGCGTAGATAAAAAGGAGAATAAGAAAAGAAAGATTCTGGACTTCATCCTCTTTTCCCTGGCAGGTGGTTTCATCGCCGGAATGTGGTGGGTCAGTGCCTTCCTTCACTTCTCCGGAACAAAAGTACAGTCGAGCATTCCTGCCTTCAAATGGTATTCGATTTCCACTTTCCTCCATGGTTTCCTGTATGATAGCTATACAAGCCAGTCCATCATCTGTCAGAACGAAGGATATATTCCTGCTTTCACTTCGCTAGTCATGTTGGTCTACTCCTTCCATTTCTTCTTCAACAAAGGGTATAAGATAAAATTCAAGCTTCTGAACTTTCTTCTCATCGGTTTCTATTTCGCGATGAGCATGAATTCCGTGACATATACATTGTTACATTTCGGAAGTGTTCCGACATGGTTCCCATCCAGATACGCCTTCCTCTATTCCTTTGTCATATGTCTCTATGCATTCTATCAGAATGAAAAAATGGAGAAGGAAGGATATATCGGATATCTCATTGCTGATATGGTGATTGTCGGACTCATCTTCGTTGCCATGTACGTCAAGGATGATTCCGGAAATCTTCATAATCCAGACATGGCATCCATCATCATCGCATCCATCGCTGGAGGTGTCTGTCTTGTCAACCTCATCCTGGGAAAGATTACCATCCTCAAGGGCAAGCCGAAGAAATATCTGATCAATACCGTAAAATGCCTGGCCATTCCGGCTGCAATCTATTCCTCCTATATCGCAGGAAACAAGATCATCACCTCCAACGGCAACGCCTATCAGAACTATTCGACTTATCTGGATGATGATTCCTATACCAACAGCGTAAACATTCTGAAGGGCTATGACAAAGACAGTCTCTACAGAATGGAAATGACGTTCAACAGGGATGGAAACTACAACGAGATAGACAACAATCCGATGTTCTATTCCTATAACGGACTTTCCCACTTCTCCTCAAGTGAAATCAAGGAAGTCGAGGAATACATGACCAAGATTGGTTTCCAATATAATGGATACTTCGAGAAATACGATGGTGGTTCCACCCTCTCGATGAATTCCTTCCTGGGAGTGAAATACCTCATCGACCTTGAAGGAAACACCGACAGAAACAGGCCGATGTTTGTATACAATGAACCTTTTGAGGAAATCACGGAGATCAAATCCGATGATAAAAACATACGATATTATCAGAATACGACTGCTCTTCCTCTGGGCTTTGTCGTCGATGACACAGGTTATTCCTACGTCTCCGAGGGAAAAGCGCTCGGATATGGTCAGACATACTGGTATGATCTCTTTGAATATCAGAACGAAATATATCGGGAGATGGATTCCTCCATCGGGAAGGATATCTTCAAGCCATTGGACTGCAAGGTCACCTTCTCCGGAATGACATTGGAAAGTTCGAATGTCGAAACCAAGGACTATTACTATTCCGGAAATTACGGAAGCGCAATATTCGTCAGCTTCGAAAATCCGAATATATCCTCACCATACAACCTCTATTTCTGTCTCAAGGACTGCAATCAGATCTTCGACATCTACATCGACGGAAAGAAACAGGATGTCTATTCCTACTGGCATAACGGAATCAGGGGAATCAGCAACGAAAAGAAGAGACACAGCATCCTGCTTTATGCCAAGAAGGCGTTTACCAACGAACATATCCGTCTAGGTGTCTACTATGAGAATGTGGATACCCTGAAGGAATACACGACCTCTCTTTCAAGACAGGCAAGCTGGGACTTAAAGACATCCTCATCCTTCTTCTCCTATAGCTATGAGGGAACATTCAATCTCATCGAAGATGACTCCATGTTCCTCTTTACCCTTCCATACGAAAAGGATTTCTCCGTCTACATCGACGGGGAAAAGGCGGAACTCAACAAGAAATTCAATATCTTCTCCGGATGTTCCTTACGGGGATACGAAAAAGGAAAACACACCATAAAACTCGTCTATCAGGACAAGGGCCTTGTGCTTGGATTCATTCTTTCCATCTTCGGTATCCTTCTGTTGATATTCCTCATACTCTACATCGATGTCTTTTCCAATCACCGCAGGATACTGACGAAGAATATTACCAATTGAAATGCCTTCCCGGCCGGGAAGGCATGTTTTTCATTCTTCGTCTTTTCTTTTCACGATGTCGATAATGTAGGTTGGTCTGTTTCTCGTGTTGATGAGGATGTTATGAAGATAGATGCCAAGAAGTCCGATCATGACCGACAGGATTCCGACAGCGAGGAACACGAATCCAAGTATGAAGAAAATCATATATATCTCATGTCCTGGAATGATGTTGACACCAGGATAGGACAAGGCAAAGAGAACCGTCATGACAAGAATCAGGAGAACGGAAAGAATCGATACAACCCCACCGAACATCGCTGGCAGATATAATGGCCTTGCCGTTATGGCTGACATGTTCTCAAAGGCATAGTTGACCAATTTCTTAAGGTTGTATTTGGAATACCCAGCCTGTCTTTTTTCCCTGGTGAAGTCGACATATGCGGTCTTATATCCGATAAGAGGGACTTCCGCAAGAAGAAGACGGTCTTTTTCCGACAAGGAGAGAATGGCATTTACGACCTTTCTTGAAATGCCACGGAAACAGTTGACATTTTCCGGAATCACCTTCTTTCCTTCAAGCTTGTTGATGATCTTGTAGAAAAGACCTGCAGTATCTCTCTTGAAGGCAGTATCCTTGCTACGGTCTGCACGATGCATGTTGACGACATCATATCCCTGAGTGAACTTTTCCGCGATTCTTGGAAGAAGTGTCACCGGATCCTGTAAATCGCAGTCCATCATGACGCAATAGTCGCCTTTGGCTGTCTGCAGTCCTGCAGTAAGGGCAGCATTCTGGCCATAGTTCCTGCTAAGGGAACATACGATGATGTCATCTCTCTTCTCATACAGGTCATTCATGACATTGAGGGTGTCATCCTTGGATCCATCATTGACCAGGATGAATTCCACCTTGTAGTCCTTGATGTCAGGAAGAACCTTGTCCACAGCCTCAAAATATAACGGCAATGATTCCTGCTCATTGTAGCAGGGCAATATAATTGAGATAAGTTTCATTTTCAGATCTCCTTAAAATAGGAATGAAAATATTCTATCTCATTTTCAGCCCAACGGAAAATGCCTTCGCAACCTTTTCTCCGATGACATGATAGGAGGAATCGATGCTGTTATAGGTGACCAGGGCCGCTTTTTCGTAATCGATTTTTCCCTTTTCATCGATGAGGTCTTCCCTCACAGAGACGTTCTTTATCTTCCCATAGACGGCAAAATCATCGTTTTCAGTGGAAATCCTACCCAATTCGCATTCCATGGTGATGGGCAACTGGTCGATTACAGGGGCATTGACGAATTCCGACTTCGTGGCAGTCCAACCTGTCTTGGTGAACTTTTCAGGGTCATTTTTCCCGGAAATGAGTCCGACGAAGTCTCCGGCCTCGATGTTCTTCACATCACAATATCCGACTGTAAACGCTTTCACCTTCTGGATGTTTTCGCTTGTCAGATGGTCTTTTGTCAGTTCAATGAGAATCATATCTGTATCTTCCATCGTTGACCAGGCAGCAGTCATCACATCTATTGAGCCGTCTTCACCATATGTCGAAATAATCAGCACAGGCATGGGAAAATGCATATTTTCCGGCTTGAAGTTCTTTCTCATTTCTTTTTCCTCCAAAGTAGAAACATTCTAACACAAATACATATGTCGGATTGAAGATGAAGAAAGATATGTTTAAAATATTTTCATCTTCATGAGGCATATTTATGAAAAATGAAAATGAAAACCACGAAATAGAAGAATCGAAGAACCCATTATGGAAGGAAATCCTGATTACGGGAATCATCATCCTTGTCATCAGCGCCATCATCTCCATGGCCATATATTTCACGGGATGCCATAACCATATCTCAAACAAGGTGGAAATCACCTATTCGAAGGATAAGACAATATCCTTCGAGAAAGACTTCCTCATATCATCGTTAGGCTTCGGTGTCCTTCTCATCCTTCTGGATTCCTTCTCCTACTATCTGATATCTCCCAGCGGAAACAGGCCTCCGCTTAAGGAGAATCTGAAATGGATCGGATGCTATCTGATTCTTTCCCTGTTCGGTTACCTCGCCTTCATCGTCATCAACATCCTTCTTTCCGGCTGGTCAGTTCCCTCATTGGTCACCTGCATTGTCTCTTCCCTATTGGTCGGCGTCTATCAATATCTTATCTATAAGCTCTATATGGAAAAGAGGACCTATTCCAACCATATCTTCTGGGAACTCTTCCGTTTTGCCATCGTCGGGCTAGTCGCAGCCGTATTCGACTTCATCACCTGCTTCGTCTTCCAGTTTGTCATCTTCAAGGGAAATGAGGCTGGGTATGTCACCATCGTTTCCACCATCGCCGGATTTGTCATCGGTGTCATCATCAACTATCTCATGTCCACCTATATGGTATATAAGGCAAGCAAATCCACATTCTCCAAATCCGTCATGGGCATCGTCGTATTTGTCATCCTATCTGCAATAGGACTGGGTATCGGAATCGGTATCCAGTACTTCCTCTATGACTTCCTCTATCTGAAGAAGGAAATCATGATGTTCTCCTATCCTATCGACTTTGTCATCAGAACACTGATCGTCATGGTCTACAACTATATCTCAAGAAAAGTCATCATCTATCGTTGATTCGGATTGAAAAAACAGCCAAAATAACATCATATCGACAGCAAGTCAGGAAACTCGTTCACTTTTTTCTTGATTCCTGACTTGACAGTCAATATAATAATTAGGCTTTGCAGACGTAGTTCAATGGTAGAACTTCAGCCTTCCAAGCTGATCACGCGGGTTCGATTCCCGTCGTCTGCTCCATTTAAACTTATGGGTTCGATACAATATCGAACTTTTTATTTTATATAAATGACCTTGTTTTTGAAAAATATCAAACAAAATTGTATGATTGTAATCT
>CAVJFW010000058.1:0-6518 GCA_963648975.1 bacterium
CAATATCTTTTTCAAGAAAAGAATGAATCAAAAAGCACCAAATCCTTCGAAATGGTGTTTTATATGATCAGACAAGCTTCTTGCAAAGACGTGTGGAGTTGTGGTCGACGATGATGACCATGACGAGTCCCCATAAGAGTGCACCAAGTTCTGGCCACTTGTGTTCGTTGGAATAGGTGAGAATGAGTCTATCTAAGTCACCAGCCCCTGAAAGACCAAGGATGCAAACGAATTTGTTACCGTCGAATGTGAGTCAGGCTCTGGTAAGTCGATTTTGCTGAATGCCATGGCAACTGACACCTATGGGGAAGGTGGATTATATTTCAAATGTGAGGAAACATCGCATTACTCTTCCCTGGATTGGGAAATTATCGTAGATCATATGTAGGCATTAAAATCCATGATGGAAAGCCATTTGATAAGTAAGTTCTTTTTTGAGTCATAGCTCCAATTCGGTTTATCATAAGATAAAATCAACACCTTTGTTGTATCATATATGCAAAGGAAATGAAGAAACCATGGACATACATTTCAGTGACTATCATCCTTATAAGGATGGCATCCATAATGATGGAAAACAATTATCCAAGGCCATAAAGGATAGTGCGTTGAATCATGACAGACTTATCATCGAACAGGGAACCTATAAATGCGGAACGATTTTTCTGATGGATAATTGTTCCGTATATCTTGAAAAGGGTGCATGCATCAAACTGAGCGATGATGAGGAAGATTTCTATTCCATCGATTCGGGAAATCAGGTGATGACAAGAAAGACATATAAGGATTGTACCTATAACGGAAAACCATCAAGGTATTTCCTTTATGGAAAGAATCTTGGTCATATCACGATTGATGGGGAAGGATGCATTGACGGCTCCGAGGAACTGTTTGTCGGAGAAACCAATCCTTACCACATAGAAGGAAAATATTATCCTCGTACCCCTCTGATCTACCTCGAAAACTGCAAAGACATTACCATGAAGGGAATACTTTTGAGAAGGAGTTCCTTCTGGACTGTCCATATGGTCGGCTGTGATGGTGTTCTTATCGATGGCATCACCATCAGAAACAATCCAATCTTTACCAATTCTGATGGAATAGACCCGGATCATTCCAAGAACATAGTCATCAGAAACTGCGACATCGAGTGTGCGGATGACTGCATCGTATTGAAATCGACATCGTATGCGACAGACTATGGACCAACAGAGAATGTAGAGGTTTATGACTGCCGACTGAAGTCAACCTGTGCTGCCATCAAGATTGGAACGGAATCCTATTCTGATTTCCATGATATCCATTTCCATGACATCGATATCTACGATACCAACAGAGGACTCTCTCTCATGCTGAGGGATGGTGGAAGTGTATATGATGCTGTGTTTGAGAATATCACCATACATTCCCATCAGGTTTCCCCTGTGTATTGGTGGGGAAGAGGTGAACCGATATCCATTACCAACATAAAGAGAAAAGAGGATTCCAACGAAGGAATTCTTCAGAATGTTCATTTCAAAAATATTCGATGTGATTCCGAAAACGGAATAACCATAGTCGGAAACAACATCAAAGATGTCACATTGGAAAATATAGAGCTTTCCCGTCATGACAAGTCGACATGGGAAAAGAAGGATTTGGATCTTAGGCCTAGCTTGTATGATGTCCTTGAATCATCATTCCATGATCTTCATATCAAAGGTGATGCTCAAGTGAAGTGGAAAGACTGCAATTTCGTGGACATCAAAAGGGAAGAGATTCTCTAAATGAAAAGATGCCTTCTCCGGTTATCTGGGGACTGGCATCTTTTCATCTGTTTTCTTTCTTTTCGTGTTCTTCCTTCAGAAGAAGGAATTCATCCAGGATATCCTTATGGACATCCTTTCCGTATTTCTCTCTGAATTTCATGACGTTCCATGGCTTTTCGGCAACATTACCGATGCCAAGCCAATATGGCTTTATCCATTGGCAGTAGTGCCTGATTATGGTGTCATCATGTAAGAAATGCTGATCATTGTATCTCGGAGAAAGAATCATTCTTGTTTCCTTCAGTCCGCGGTTTAGCGCAGTCTGATCCGGCATGAAGTAGTGTTTGTGGTTTACCTTATGCCTTACCAAATCGAAATGATGGTTTTCTCTAAGCTTTTTCAAATTCATCAGAAGCACACCGGAATTGCAATAATCTTTTCCGAGCCAATGGGATCCCACCTCGTCCCTGATCATGCCGATATCATTGTCTTTCAAATCCGTTGAGAATATCTTGTATATGTCTCCTGTCACTACGAGATCCACATCGAGATAGAGAAGCTTCTGCCCAAATTCGTCATGAAGATCTGAAAGAAGGCGAATCAGGGAATATGGGGAGAATTTCCCGTGGAGGTTGACAGAGTCTCCAAAATTCTTCATGACTTCATCTGTGAGATCCATGAGAGTCAGTTCCACGTTGGGATTGTATTTTCTAACGGCCTTGCCTATGAAATCCAATTGTTCTTGGGTGAAACAGAAATATTCCTTTTTGCCATACCTGAATTCTCCGGTGGCAACAAATACCTTCAGTGGATGACTGGTGTTCTTGCATATGGACAACAGTGTTATCAATAGTCCATCAAAGCATTTCCTGTCAAGGCAAAATAATAGGTTGACCGTCTCATCATTAGCGTTCATCAATGACTTCTCCTAAAACGTTGACATTATATCATATATTGTTTATTGACATATCCGTGAATAAGGGTTTTAAGATGAATCTGACTGTGGATGCATTCAACGGAAATGGTCAAGAACTTCATGAGATATGACTATATGGAATCTGGATAATCTTTCATGAAAGTATTCAGATGATTTTCTATGCATTATATATCTGTCATAAGAAAAGCCTCTGCATCACGCAGAGGCTTCAGTGGTATTTTCGTCTTCGACTTCTATTTCCTTGATGTTCTTCTCATTGCCTTTGATGAGGTAAGTGTGCTCACTTCCACATTTCGGACAGATTTTTGCGTATTTGACCGTTTCATAGACACAGCCACAATCTTCGCAATAGGTTTCGGCCTTGATGATCTCGATGTTCAGTTTGCATCCTTTCATCAGGTCTTCCTTTTCCACTGCCCATTTCCAGACATCTTCCATGTAGGATGGAACAAGAGTGGAAACTTCACCGATTTCCAAGGTAACTGAATTGACGTGTCTGACGTTGTTTTCCTTGGCAATATCCCTCACTTCGTCAATGATATGGAACACGATTCCAAGTTCATGCATTATTTATCTGCTTTCTTGGCTTCCTTCTTGGCTTTCTTCTGAGCCTTCTTATATTCCTTATGTTTCTTTTCGGAAGCTTTCTCTTCGGCGGTATGCTTGCCGAACTTGATCTTTATGCCACGCTTGATGGCATATGGAAGGATGGCTTTGAACTTATCCTCGGATTTGATCATATGGGTTGCTTCCGGATGGTCTCTCACAAGAGTGATGGCATCAAAGACACACTTTGTCGTACAGATACCGCAACCGATACATTTGTTCGGGTCGACGATGGAAGCACCGCACTTGAGACATCTTGCGGTTTCCTTTTTCACCTGTTCCTCGGTCAAGGTGAGATGGGCATCCCTGAAGGAAGTCTTGGCATCAATTGACGTATCCATGCCGGCTTCCTGTCTTCCGCAGGTATCATAACCCTCAAGCTTGAGATCTTCCTTGTCGAGCATGACGAAGTCTCTTCTGTTTCTTCCGATGGTAAGTGATGCACCCGGCTTGACGAATCTATGAAGGGATTCGGCTGCACATTTACCCTGCTCGATGGCATCGATTGCAAACTTCGGACCTGTATAGACGTCACCACCGACGAAGATGTCGTCCTGAGCCGTCTGATAGGTCAGCTTGTCGGCAATCGGATAGTTTCCGTGCCAGAATGTGACCTTGCTGTCCTTTAGCAAATCACCCCAGACGATGGATTGTCCGATGGCAAAGATGACATGGTCAGCCTTGACTTCGATGGTTTCCTCTTCGTCGTATTTTGGACTGAACTTCTTGGTTTCAGGATCGATGGTGGAAACGCATTTCTTGAAGATGACGGAAGTGACCTTGCCATTTTCGTCCTTCTTGATTTCCTTTGGACCCCAGGAGTTGCAGATATTGATTTCTTCTTCGAGAGTCTCGGCGATTTCATCCTTGCTGGCTGGCATGGTTTCTCTTGTCTCGAGAACGTACATGGAAACCTTGTTGGCACCGAAACGCTTGGCTGTTCTGGCGCAGTCAACGGCGACGTTTCCGCCACCGACGACAACGACTTCTCCATCGAGGTGCTGATTCTGATTGTCGGTTGCTTCATGTAAGAAGTCAACGGCAATCTGGACACCTTTGGCATCTTCGCCTTCGATTCCAGGGAGTTTTCCGCCTTGACAGCCGATGGCGATGTAGAATGCCTTGTATCCCTGAGCTCTCAGCTCATCGAGCGTGACATCCTTTCCGACTTCGACACCGGTCTTGATTTCAACGCCGAGTGCCCTGATGACATCGATTTCAGCTTCGATGACATCCTTCTCAAGCTTATAGGATGGAATGCCATAGGTCAGCATACCACCGCATTTATCATTCTTTTCGAAGATTGTAGGCTTATAGCCCTTGGTTGCCAGATAGTAGGCACAGGAGAGACCGGCCGGACCGGCACCGATGATGGCGATTTTTTCTTCCCAGTGATCCAATCTGTTGGAGGCTATGACTACTTCCGGAATATAACGGGTTTCAGCCTTCAGATCCTGTTCGGCAAGGAATTTCTTGACGGCATCAATGGAAACAGCCTTGTCGATGGAGGCACGGGTACAGGCTTCTTCGCAGCGCTTGTTGCAGATGCGACCGCAGATTGCTGGTAACGGATTATCCTTCTTGATCAGGGCCAAGGCTTCCTTATATTTGCCTTCTCCGGCCAATTTGAGATAACCCTGGACGGCTACATGTGCAGGACAGGCAGTCTTACATGGGGCGGTACCCGTCTCATGGCAGTTGATTCTGTTGTTGTCACGATAATTCTCATCGTATTTGTCTCTGCCCCAGCTCATATTGTCTGGCAACTCATGCTTTGGATAGATGACCTGACTGCCATCCTTCTTGCATAATTTCTGGCCGAGCTTGACGGCGCCTGCAGGACAATATTCGACACACTTTCCACAGGCGACGCACTTTGCAGCATCCACATGGGCGGTATAGGCGCTTCTGGACATGTTCGGAGTGTTGAACAGCTGCGAAGTTCTCAAGGCATTGCAGATGTTGACGTTGCAGTTGCAGATGCCGAAGATCTTGTTTTCACCGTCGATGTTCGTGATCTGATGGACAAAACCATTGTCTTCTGCGATTTTGAGGATTCTCATGGCCTCTTCGTAGGTGATGTCATGACCTTTTCCGGTCTCACGGGAATAATCGGCAAAGTCTCCGACACCGATACACCAGTTGTATTGGTCATCGGCACAGCCTTCGTCCAACGCGGCACGGGAGGCTCTGCAGGAGCACTGGCCTACACCGATATGTCCTTCATATTTCTTCAGCCAATAGGAAAGGTGTTCAAGATCGACGGATTTGTTTTCCATCGAAATTGCCTTTTCGACTGGGATGACGTGCATACCGACACCAGCTCCTCCCGGAGGAACAAGCTGAGTGATTCCGTCAAGAGGTATGAAGGTCATTCTTTCGAAGAAGGATGCGACAGCCGGATGTTCCTTGAGTCTGTTGTTCTCTATTTTCTTTCCGTCAGGGGTGACGAATTTTTCTTCCATGTTGAACAATTCGGCACTTCCCGGGACAAACAAAGGAAGAGTATATCTTCTTTCAGACTGAGGAGCGGTTCTTCCATTGTGATCATAATGGTTTCCGTAATCGTATTCGATGAGACCGATATAGGCCATTTCATCCAGCAGCTTCTGGAACTTTTCCTTGTCGGCTGCCTTTTCCTTGTTCATCTTGCAAAGTTCTTCGAAGGTATAATGATGTCTCACCTTCATGGTAAGGGCAACATCAGCCATCTCGTCAGAGACGATTTCGGCAAGTCCCCAATATTCAGGATCGTTTACCGTGACCTTTCCGAATTTGTGAGAGACGACATCGGTGATCTTCTTTCCCAATTTGACGATCTTTTCGTTTGCGACCTTGTCATATTGGTGCTCTGGTTTGATTTTGGTGCTTTGTTCTGGCATGTCTTTTTCCTCCGATTGGCCATTTGGTTTTTACTTCCAGTCTCATAGTTCTATGACAGAAAAGAAATGAACTGGAATGATTTGTTGCTATATCTTATTGTTTGCAAAAATATATATATCCAAGATTCAATTACTCTAATAAATAATTATATTGTATAAACAATGATGAAATAAAGGAAAAATGTCATTTATGAAACTTTTGTGCAGCTTTTTTGCAAAAGTTTTAACAAATGGCGTTATTTTGGCAAAAAGTTAGTTGGCTATAATTTCACTTTTAAAGGTAAAAATAACACATGCGAGTTATTAGGAATCATGAATTTTACCTTCTTGGTGTTTGAGAAGATA
>CAVJFW010000059.1:0-5946 GCA_963648975.1 bacterium
TAAGATAGAAAATACTCTAAATTAGCTTATATAAAGGCTAAAAAAGGTATGCTTAAGTGGATTTTATAATAGGTTTCAAAAACTCAAAATCATGTGGTTTCTTGAATTCAACAGCAATTGTAAATGGGGTGTCTGGCGTCAGCCAGCACCCCTTTTTGTGTAAGATCATTTTCTACGCGGATGACTTTTTATCGTCAACCGGAAACCTCAGAATGAATGTCGTATATTCATCTTCCTTCGAATCAACGGAAATCTGAATATTGTTATTTATGCAGATGTGTTTGACGATACTCAGTCCCAAACCTGTTCCACCGAGTTTTCTGCTTCTCGCCTTATCCACGCGGAAGAATCTTTCAAAGATTCTTTCCTGATATTTCCAAGGTATTCCGATACCAGTGTCATGGATGCTGATGGAATTGTCATCCTTGTCGATAAGAATATCGATTTCACCGCCCTCCCTGTTATATCGGATGGCATTTTCAATGAGATTTCCAATCAATGAGGAAGCATCTTCCTTATTTATGGAGAAAGAAATATCAGATCCAGTGAGATTAAACTGAATCTTCCTATCCGACATCTGGGAAGAAAGAATATTCTTCTGTTCAAGGATTATGGCTTTGAATGAAACATCTTCCTTGGAATTTATGTCTTCCTTAGCCTCAAGCCTGGAAAGCTCAAGCATCTGTATGACGATGTCATTCATTCTTCTGGATTCGAAGAGAATTCGGTCAAGATCCTCATCGATTTCTTTCTTTTCGGTGACAAATCCGTTTCTGATCATCTGGGAATATCCGATGATGGAAGTCAAAGGTGATTTCAGTTCATGGCTGGCATTGGCAAAGAAATCACGTTTGGCACGCTCAAGGTTTCTCTCCTTTGTCATGTCAATGATGGTGAAGGCCACGCCTTCACTTCCAGAGGAAACAAACTTGGCTTGGAAGGGAATTGCCATGACATGGTAATGCTTCTCATTGTAATCAAGTTCGCATTCACCTTCTCCTTCCTTCAGAGCTCTATGGAATAGAGTAGAGAACTGTGGAAGAATCGTCACATTGAAAAGTGATATTCTGTCCTTATAAAGGTCATCCTCGAACTGGAATATCTCCTTGGAAAATCTATTGATGAGTATGACATCCATCTTTTCATCAAGAATGATAAGCCCTTGTTTCATGTTGTCGATGATGAACTGAAGCTTTTCTCTTTCCTTTGTCAGGGAATCAATCTTTTCCTCGATCAGGGATTGGGTGTCATCTATCTGCATGGCCAACGACTCTATCTCGAAATCTGAATTCATGTCATCTTCGTTGTTGACGATTTTTGAAAGTCTGTTCAGCTGAATCCTCAATGGTCTCATGCATGCCTTGATGGCATAATAGTCAACAAAGACGGAAATGGTCAGGACCACTTCCGGCATTTCCGCAGACCATGGTGACAGCCGTCGCCTCACCTAACGCACGGCTTGTACCTAATATCAATCCAGCAAAGATACCGCTTTTTGCGCCACCTAAGACAACCTTGAAGTTCGTCTCACTCTTTGATGCACCTAAAGCCAGGGATCCCAATTCCAGATTGTGGTTTACGCTCTTGATGGCAGTTATGGACAGCATGGTGACAGTGGGAACAGACATCATGGTCAACACGAGAACGACAGCCAGGGTGGATAGGCCACCTGCACTCTGCACACCGAACACATCGGCAAGATTCTTCACCAATGTCGTGATCATGTTCTGACCGAACATGCCGAAGATGACGGAGGGAACACTGGCCAATATCCCGATGATCGCATTCAGTGTCCCACCGATCCATTTCGGTGTCATCTTGACGATGACAAGTGCCGTCATGATGGAAATAGGGGCAATAAGCAATAAGGAGAGCAAAGTGATGTAAATGGTGTTCAGAATGATATATCCAGCGCCATATACGGCAGTTCCTCCTTCCCATTCACCACCGATCAGGAAGTGCCAGAAGGAAACCACTGACCAAACCGGCATTGTTTTCCTTCTGTTCCTTCATGCCGATGGTGGAGAAGAAGCCGTCTCTTGTACCGGAAGTGGTATCCCTGGTGTAGCACTTGATGGTCTTGGAAGTATCAAAAGAGGAAGCAGAGGAAGCGGAATTTCCACTTGCCTGACTTGATGTTGCAGAGCCACAGCCTGCCAATGACATTGTGAGCATCATCATAGTGAGACTTCTCGTAATGTTTTTCTTTTTCATGTTCTTTTCTTGTCCTTTACTTTTACACGGATAGTTTAAGAACTGGCTCATTTTGCTTCTACCATGAACCTGTAAAGGAATGTAAAGGGATTGTAAAGAATGACAGGGATCCTTCATAAAAGGAAGAAAGAGAAATTTCCGGCAAAGAAAAAAGCTGACACAAGCTGTGCCAGCAATATCACATGATGGTGGGGCCAATGAGACTCGAACTCACACGATTGCTCACTAGAACCTGAATCTAGCGCGTCTACCAATTCCGCCATGGCCCCACGGCAAGATATAATTTTACATTAGGATTTGATTCTTTTCAAGAAAATTAACGTTCTTGCCTTGCCTATTGCTCCAAAAACATCAGGAATGATGTATATCTGACAGCCTTGATGAGCAGTCGTTTCACTTCCAGAAACATATCATATCCCAAAGCGACTCGAAAAGTTCCCTGAACCAACGTCCGATTCTTTCCCAGAAAGATTCTTCCACGTCTTCGGCCTTTGTCGTTTCATCCTCAGCAACATCCTGAAGACCTATGTTCTTCCTTACGACTTCGATACTCAATGAAACCATCGTCGAAGTGCCGTCATCGGCAACGCAGTTGACGGTAGATTCATAGTTTCCTTCCCTGAGTGAGGAAGAAATCTCATCTCCGGAAAGATATTCCATCCTTATGTAATTCTTATCCTCGAGGACATGGTTTCTCACCAGGGAAGAGAGAATCTGCTCCTCTGATGGTATCTCGCCTTCAATGAACGTGAAGAAGCTCTCTTTTGCATAGAAGACCGGTTTGTCAGCTTCCTGGACAAGGATTCTGATGCTTTTCACGTTTTTGTTTCCGGATTTGTCCGTGGCCGAAACAGAAAAGACATATTCTCCGACATCATGACAATTGGAGGAATAGGTGTTTTCCTCTATTGATGGAGCAATATCTCCGTCTATCTCATCATGCACGGAAAACATGGACAGAAGAGATGCACTGGTCAGGACCTTGTCCGTAGTCAATATGACCTCATCATTCTCCGCTTCGATGACAGGAGGAACATCATCAAACCTTTCCAGGACAAATGGATATTTGGAAACATTTCCGGATGTATCCTTTGCAGAAAGGGTTACGGTCGTCTTGCCGACTTCGGCTTTCAATGGGTTTCCATAGGTGTCCAAAAGCTCAAGCGATACACTTTCATCATAATTGTCCGTGACATCAAAATGTTTCAGAATGAAGGAAGAATCAAATTTCTGGGCATAGGAAACCCTGATTTCCTCTTCGTTCTTTTTTTCGATGAGTGGAGCTGATTTGTCCTTGACGGTAAGATGAAGGGTCAATGTGGAGGTGTTTCCCAGGGAATTGGTATGTTTGATGAAGAGATCATATCGACTGCCCAGAGGAGCATATCTTCCTGTCGTGAAGTAATTGTCAGGATCTTCTATGGTTGTGATGTGATCCTGGGTATTGTCATTCTCATCCTTGACGATGAACAGGGAAAGAAGATAATTCCTCGAATAGCAATATCCATACTGACTTGTCAGTTCATATTCGACATCACTTCCCAGCTTCTTTTTGTAGTCGTAACGGTTGCAGTCATTTCCACCATCATATTTCTTTGGAATATCCTCATCCAGGTTGCTTCTGGAAAGTGTTGCTGCGACATTGAGATAATTCATCGGAACATCGCCATAGACGAATCGGATATATTTCAGTTTTTCCTTTTTCATGAAATTGATCGTAAGACATAAGGCATTCTTCGGTTCATAGATGAAGGAAGTGATTTTCGAATAGGAATCATCGAAATGATACCCCGGAAGACTGGTTCTGGAATATACTTCGCTCAATCTTTCCGCCTGATTATAGTGATTGATGAACTGCTCATTCCCATTGACGTCAAGATAGCATATTTCATATCCCAACTTCTTTCTTATGACATTCGAAGGGAAGTTCAGCGGATTGGATTCAAACATGACGGAAAACAGAATCGTCGTATTCCTTTTTACGATGTTGAAATCCATGACAGGACATAATCTTCCGTTTTCATCTCCGGCCCTGTTTCCGATTTCCAATATGCCTGTATCCGGATAAGAGCCATAATATCCCAAAGGAAGCACGTTCACTCCATATATAGCCCCTGAGACATCATCATGGATATCCAGGTCACCGACTTCACATACCTCATGGTATTGGTCATCATAAGGTATTTTCCCCTTGATTTCCGTATGGAACGAATCACATCCAAACAATGGTAGGACAAGCGAAAGAAACATCGGAATCATCTTTTTTCTCATATGAATAAATCCTCCTACCTAAATATCTGCAAAAAAGAAAGAGAATTACGAAACAAAATGAAATATTGTGCTATAATCTTTGCGCTGCTCCCGTAGCTCAGCCCGGATAGAGCGACCGCCTCCTAAGCGGTAGGCCAAGGGTTCAAATCCCTTTGGGAGCGCCATTCCACTGCGCCCGTAGCTCAGTGGATAGAGCACAGGCCTCCGAAGCCTGGGGCCATGGGTTTGACTCCCATCGGGCGCACCAGAAGCAAAGAGAATGGATACCGTCAGGTATCTTTTTCTTAATAGACATATGGAGAAAAATATGATTAGGATCGTAATGAAAGCAATATTCGCCATAGCCAGGATGTCGAAAAAGACAAGCGCAATATTCATCAGTGTCCTTTCCGTTGTCTTTCTTTTTTCCACCTGCAGCTTCATCATCGGGCTCATCATGATTGACCCTGTATCCGGAAATTTCTCTTCTCCAGCCGCGATTCCACTTTTGGTATGCGGAATCACATTCCTATGCCTTTCTGTCCTTCTCATTACCATGACGACATTGGCCAGCAACTATGTCAGAAAAAATCCACATAAGGATCCAAAACTGAATCAGGATGAAAAGAAATAAGATGATTCTCCGGTTGTGATATAATTTCAGTCGTCGATTATAAGCGGACATGGCGTAATAGGTAGCCGCGATAGACTTAGGATCTATTGGTGAACACCGTGCAGGTTCGAGTCCTGTTGTCCGCACCACTCAAAAAGAACAGCCTTCAAGTTCCTAGAAAGGGATCTCGGAGGCTTTTTCTTATCCGAGCAAGGTGAAAATATGGATCCTACATTTAAACCGAAAAGCCCCAAAAGAAGCCACCGCTCGAGAAAAGAATAGAAATACTTGGCCCCGAGCAAAAGAAGAAGCTTTACTCTATAATTGAGAAATTATAATCAGCAGAAAACTTGCTCTTAACATCGACGATCTACCAGGAGTGCGATTATTGATATGACACGTATTTAAATCGTTAATTCCCCATCCAATTCCTCGTCATAATCACCCATGAGATAACGGAGCATGAAATAAGCGCAGTTTTTCTGCGCTTATTTTTTCTTATCATCATAAATGACGAAACGTTTGTCTATGCCATCGATGCGTAAGACACACATCCAAATAATATTCCCGTCCTTATCGGTTCTCTTATCGAATATGTAACTTGGATTTTCAATCAAGCCCTTTTGAGTAAGCTCATTTATCTGGGCTAACGCTCTATCGGGGTCAGCCTCGCCAACGGCATCCATGTATTCATTCATGCTATATCCAGAAGAGACTAACCTCTCATAGCAGTTCCTTGCAGCCTCTTTTTTGGCTTCGACCTTATTATTCCCTACTCCAAAGCCGTCGATTGATATCCCATTGATTCTCAATTTGCATTGATATAGATGTTCGCCATCATCGGTAAAGGAGTCGTATTCGTATTCAAT
>CAVJFW010000060.1:0-5906 GCA_963648975.1 bacterium
CGGAGACAAAATCATTCGCATCGACAAGAATCATCCTCTTACGATGGATGACCTTTCCATCATCAATGAGAAAATCAATAAGAGCGAGGGTGAAATTTACCTCTCTGCCGACAGCCATGCCAACGAAGCTCTCTGTGAGGCTGCCAGAATCGATAAGGATGGAAACAGCGCTGAGTTTGTCAATACGGATCCTGATTCCATCAAGATGGGAGGAAATGAGTCCTTTGAGGGCATCAAGAGCCACTTCAGCATGGGCCATGCCTTCAGGATGGGAGCCAAATCCCTGAGGGTAAAGCCTGTCCGTCTTGTCATGACGATTCTCCTTTCCACGATTGCCTTCTCTCTGTTTGGTGCCAGTGCCACCTTGTCCTTATTTAAAAAGGAAAGCGCCGTCAAGAACACGCTCATCGACAAGAATGTTTCAGCGTTGACTGTCGACTACACTGAAAAAGTCGCTGAAAAGACCGTTTCGACATATCTGACTTCATCCAGGATGACAGAAATCGAACAGCAGACAGGCGTGAAATTTTACACCTACAATACTGCCTCCTTTGCCTTGGAGGTACCTACTGAACCAAGTGACTATTATCATCTTTCCAACTTCATAGGCACTATCAATCTCACTGACAATCTTATGAATGACTTCGGATTCAAGAAGACATATGGTGAATATCCTTCAAAGGATGACGAAGTCATGATTTCTGAATATGCCTATCAGTCATATAAGGACCTTGGCATTGGAACTGACAAAGGGGAAACAAATTATATTGCTCCTGATAAAGTTGATTATGATAAAGTCATTGGTCTTACCTTGAAGGGAACGGAAGAATCCAGTGATAATTTCGGAGGAACCAAGGCTTACAGGATCGTCGGCGTCTATGATTCCAATTTCCCTTCCTCAAAGGCAATTGAGCAGCTTAGGAAAAATCCGTCAAAGCTGACTTCCTCTGACAAGAATTATTCATTCTTCTTCGGTATGAAGACGGAAGCGAACATGCATAATATCCTCATCAAGGCGAAGAGTTCCACTTCCAGTCAGTCTGAAGGCTCTCTCGTCAATGAAAATGCCTTCTATGGAACTGGTTATTCCATTTCCAATGATTATGATGTCAATTATTATCCGAATCATTCCAAGACGGTTTATTTCGATAAGACACAGACGGTACTGTCTGACAATGAGGCCTTAGCCAATGTCAGTGCCATCAATGCCATCGGCAGTGACTTTGTGGGACCTTCCAACGAAAAATATGATTTCTCGTTCTCAGGTTCATATATGTCTCCTTCTGCTTCGGCGGATAATATTTACACGGCAAAGAATCTTACCATCACCCAACTGTTTGAGTCTTCCAACGATTCATTGAAGCTTGCTGCAATCTACAAGACCTGCTACGACAATTACAATAAATTTGCCTCGGATGACATCGATGTTCTCAAAGCCATCAATGAAGGTGCATATTCGGATATTCCTGAAGGAAAAAACATGATTTCCGATTATGGTAATATGACCGATGAGCAGAAGTATTCCATTTTCAAGATTTATCTTTCCTATCGCATTGCAAACTTATATGGTGCTGAGCAGGGCTGGACGGAAGCTGACAATGCATATCGTTCTCTCTACCAAGATAATTTGTCCAAATATAAATCAGATTCCTTCTATACCGTGGTACCTGAAAACATCGCTCAGCTTTCCACCGTCCTGAAACTTATCAGCAATCTCACAGCCGAAAGATATTTCAAGTCAAATTACCGTGAGATTCTCGAGAAATATCAGTCTGATGCCCAACTGGCGACTTTCCTTTCCCAGTATGGAGGCAAATTGGATGATGAGGGCCTATTGCATCTTGTCCGTGATTATATCCTGCAATACAAGCAAGGTTCAGAGGAATATGTCGGTTTCAACAAGGAACTTGTCAATTCTGAGTATGAATATCTCTCAAAGATTTCGGAAAAAGCGGATTTGAAGGAACTGACAAAAACCTTGGAAGGCTCCACATTGGTGGACTCAAGCGCAGATTCATCAAAGAACGAACATAAATCCTTCAAGATTGTCGGTGTTGACTTTGAAAATGCGGCTTCCACGAAGAATATTCTTTCCGTCAACGAAAAAGAAGCCAAGGACATCAGCGAAAAAAGAGTGAAGAACAATTATTCCTCCGGAAGAAATGTTCAGAAGGCCTTTGTCACCTATGGTGGCCAAGATGGAAAAATTGACGGTGAGAAGCTCGATAAATTCCTCAGATTGTATTTCGATAAGAAGGACAAGTTCGAGGACATCGCATCAGAAGGTTCCACGGCACCGGTGGGTTCCTATTACCTGAATATCAGAGATGCGGATATTGCCATGGTTGCCCAGATTGCCTCAATCCTTGTCGTCCTGACCAAAGCCTTCTTATATGTCGGCATTGCCATGGCTATCTTTGCTATTCTTCTCTTCTACAACTTCATGTCCGTCTCCATCAACAACAAGACAAGGGAAATCGGCATATTGCGTGCTGTCGGTGCGAAGAAGACCGATGTATTCAAGATTTTCTTCTCTGAAGCATTTATCATCGGCATCATCAACTTCATCTGTTCAACTGCTGTCACGATATTCATATCCGTTTCGATGAACAATTCACTCATGGAATCTGAATTCTTCAGCTTCCCGGTCATGAACATGAATTTCCTCGTATTTCTGCTTCTATTTGCGATTGCCATTGGTGCAAGTGTCGTCTCCTCACTTCTCCCTGTCACGCGCATTGCCATGAAGAAGCCGATTGACGCCATTCACAACCGTTAAGATCAGTCAGCCTGTCATCAGGCTGACTTTTTTTGTCGACATCAAAAGATGACATATTTATTTGTTTTGTCTTGATATGTCTGAACTCCTGAAGAATGATTTCTTCAATCATCAATTGATTTTTTTACAAACATATCAAGATATACTAACTTAAGAATGTTTTTATATGATTTTCTTATTTTTCTCTTGATATTTTCCTTGAAATTGTTATCATTTATTACGATGAACATGCCTAACGGCGTGATAAAGAGGATATAGAATATGATTATTGTCAATGTCGATGTCGAACTTGCAAAGCACAAGATGACCGTCACTGAACTCAGTGAAAAGCTTGGCCTTACCATGGCCAATGTTTCCATTCTGAAGAATGGCAAACTCAAGGCCATCAAGCTCAAGACCTTGGATAAGCTTTGCGAAATCTTTGATTGTCAGCCGAGCGATCTCTTTGAGTATCGTCCTGACGTCAATGAAGACAAGGAATAATCCGTGAAAACAAAAAAGGCTGTATACCTTAGCGAGGAAGAATCAAAGCAACTGCATCTTCCTACGTTCTTTATGGTATATAGCCTTTTTGTGTTGTTCCTATTGATAGCCACCTTCCTTGTTCTGCTTATCGCCGTCATTACCATCAAGACGAAGAATCAGGCTACTTCTCCGGAGAGCTTCTCCGATCTTATGCTGAAGGCTGTATTGATCATCCAGATTGCAGGACTTGGCTATTTTCTTCCTTTTTATTTCTTTCCTGAAATTCTGTGCATCATGAAATATGAAAGACATAGAAGGCTCAACATTTCCTTCCTTGTTGCCGATTGTGCCGCCTTTTCCATGTTCTATCCCCTGTTCAGGATCCTGATGCAGGTATTGGCGTAGAAAAAATCTCATCCGGTTCAGGTATGCAAACAGACAATTCCTTGCCGTTGACAAGGATTTTTTTGTTTTTGATTTCGTGTATGTCCGTCTTTGTTTCCTGATTGATGTTCAATGTCATGAATCCCCATTTTATCTTATGACTGACTTTGCTGATGATGGAGATGATTTCTTTTTTCTCGTTCAGCAGGAAGTCCATTTCGGCTTCCTTGTATGTTGGATAGGAATCGAATGAACCATTGTTCTTCAGGGATACGGACATATGCAACAGTGCCTTCCTGGTGTCGAGTCCTATGTGAATGAGATTGGTTTCTTCCCTGATCTCCGTGATGGTATTTTCATTGACGTCTTCCATGAAAAGACCTTGCATCGTAGTTGAGTCTGAGGCATCCTGAGCATAGCATTCATTGAAGAGACAGTCTTTTTCAGTAGGAAGAGACTTTATCCCATAGGCTATTTTCGGAAGCTTTCCATAACGACAGATATATTCGTCATAATCGTAAGTCGTTTTAAGGGCCTTTCTCATCTCATCGAGTGTCTTTCCTTTGTATTCCGTTATCATTCCGTCATGATTGTCATAAGTCCTGATGGCAGTCGAGAGAAACATGGATGAAGAGGTGGTCTCCGTGAAATTCCTCTCACTGAGAAAGATGCTGTCGGTGATGGTGTTCTGTCTTACGTTCATCGACAAGGCGGAATCAACACTATGCAGATAGAGTTCCTTCTTATCGGTAAGATCTTCTATTTTCCTGAGAAGGTCACTTATCATTTCGAATCTTTTTTTCATGACCTCATTATATCATTTTGTGAAATAAACCCAAAAATAGTGAAAAAGCCCTTTCAAAATGTTATCATTTGAGTAGATTGGAGGATGGAACATGTCCATTTTCACCGTTAGGATTTCTGAAGAATTTTCCCTTAAGGGAAACGACTATCTGATTGAAAAACCAAAGGCTCATCTTCTCGTCATCACAGGAATGAACGAGCATTCCAGGAGATATGAATATTTTGCGACTGAGCTGAACAAGGAAGGTTATTCGGTATCCGTCATGGATCATTTCGGACAGGGTGAGAATGCCAAGAGCGTCGAAGATCAGGAAAAATGGCCTGTCGGAGCATGGAAGATGCTGCTTGAAGGCCTTCATGACAAGGTTCTCGAACTCAGAAAGGATGAGAAGCCTGTATATCTGATGGGTCATTCGATGGGTAGTTTTGCCATGCAGGCCTATCTTGAGACCTATCCTGAGACTGTCGACAAGATCATTATCATGGGAAGCAACGGAAAGAACAATAAGCTTGCCATCAACATGGGATATCATCTTGCCAAAATGACGACCAACAGGAAGAACTGGGATGAGGAAGACAAGCTTATGTCCAAGATGTCTCTAGGTCCATATATCAAGTCTGTCAAGGACAGACAGGATGACAATGACTGGCTATCCTATAACAGGGAGAATGTGAAGCGATATAATGATGATCCATATTGTGGACACTACAATACACACGGCTTCTTTCTTGGCTTCATGACCGGACTTCATGAACTTTATAAGAAGAAGAATCTCAAGAAGATTTCCAAGAAGGAAAAAATATTGATTGTCGCCGGCAATGATGATCCGGTCGGTGCAAATTCCAAGGGACCGAAATCCCTGAAGCAGATGTATCGCAAGCTTGGTGTTGAGGATGTCACCTTGATTCTCTATCCGGATATGAGACATGAAATCCTCAATGAGGTGGAAAGACACAAGGTCATCAAGGACATCATCATGTTCCTTGACAAATAAAATACAGAGTTGATCACAATCCATAGGGAAAGTGGTCAACTCTGTTTTTTTACCATCTGTAGATGAATCCGTTTGCTGTTATCTGCTCATCCGTGAACGGATAACTGCTTGACGAGGACTCCGAGGATTCCAATTTGGTAGTCTTATAGGAACCGGTCGTATTTGGTGATCCGGCCTCCGTGATGGAAGTGATCTCGTAGATGTCGAACGTCTCATCAGAGATGAGATCCATGAACTGGAAGTATCTCTTCATGTAGGTGCTCTTGGCTTGTGAGGCATCTATCTTTCTGAGGTCTGTCATGGTGAAGGTGTTTAGAGTTGAAGATGAGGTGATGGTGATGTTCAGAATTGAAAGAACAGATAGCTTTCCATCGATGGCGACGGATTTGAGAGGCTTGTAGGATTTTTCGTTGACACTCGTCTCATCCTCGTGGGTCAGGGTTATGGTCAAAGACTCAATTGAGGCTGGGGAAATGGAT
>CAVJFW010000061.1:0-5771 GCA_963648975.1 bacterium
GTGCTGACTTCCTTACGTCTGAGTATAATTTGAAAAATGTTTCTGGTCGTCAGGTTTTGGCTTATAAATTAAAACATAAATATAAAAATCCTTTTGCCAAATTCCTGGCTTGGATATTGGGATTGGGGAAATGCTGATATGAAAGTACTTGCGACCTGTCCTGGATATATTTCTTCAGTGAAATTATGCGGTGATGTCCAATTGAATCATCTGAAAGAAAATGATAGTCTTGAGTATCAATTCAAAGTATGTACGGAAATAACAATCCATGATTTGGCTTGGTTGGATGTTTTTTATGTCATCAGAGGTGATTCTGAATATTGCCTGTCTTTGGTCAAATGGTGTAAAAAACATAAAAAAATCGTTATTTATGTTCTTGATGACAATTTGCTGGAAGTCCCTGCCTATCTTTCATCTTCGGAATTCTATCTGAAGAAAAGTACGCAGAAGTATATCCGACAGCTGATTCATGAAGCGGACGGCTTTGTTTCCCCATCATGTAAACTGATTGAAAAATATTCTCTTTCTGCCCATAAGGTTTTACAGATCATAGAACCTTCACTCGATCCGATAAAGGAGAAAAGTCGGAATGAGGTCTTGAAAATCGGATTTGCTGGTTCCATCGATCATGGAAACGACATCGACGAGATGCTGAGTGACGTCTTAAGGACGATTAAGGATAAATATGGAGATGGAATCACAATAGAATTTTTCGGCCCAAAAACCAAGCTTGGCAAAGAACTAGGCATCGTCGAGCACCCGTATGTCAATTCTTATGGGGAATATCAGAAAAAAATGAAGGAATACAACTGGGACATCGGCCTTGCTCCTTTGCCTGAATCCTATTTCAATTCCTTCAAACATTACAATAAGCTTGTTGAATATGAATCATATGGCATCGCCGGTATTTATTCCGATGTGTTTCCGTTTAGGTATGCCCTGAAAGACGGCGTCAATGGACTCAGTGTAAAAAATGATACGGAATCATGGGTTGAAGCACTCAGCAGAATCATAGAGGACTCCCAATTGAGAAATGAAATTTGCAAAAACTGCATAGTTGAAGCCAATACGATTTATTCTTTGGAAAAATCATCGGAAGAATTATATGATTACCTGAACGGCTTTGCGATATGCACAGATGAATCCGGACAGAAAACATCACTGAAACTTTCCTTGTTTTGGTGGAAACTGAAACATGGGGCAAAACGATTCGTTTCACTTATGATCAAGGCTCCACGTGTGATTTTCAGAAAAATTTTCAGGAAATAGACCTCACATGCTTACTTCCTTCCGTTTGCGATATATATTCAATTATTATAAAATATACGAGTTTGTTTATAAATTTATGACTATTATTCAGTCGGAGGACTAGATGAATTTAAGAAAATCTGTAAATTTTTTATCAATTTTGAGTATGGCCTATTGGCTGATGGCAATCATGGTGTTTTTCGTCGCTTATGAAAAATTCACCTCGACGATTCCCAATACTCCCTTGAACATATATTGGCTGTCTGTGACTGCCGCTTACCTCATCATTGGATTGTTTTTCTTTATAGAGTATAGGCTAGGTGTGAAAGGAAAAAAGAATTTTGTCGTTTCCTTTTTGAGCTTATATACGACCTATGGGTTTCTTTTAGGTCAGTTGGTAAAAAGAGATTTCAAGGTCAAATACAAGAGGTCTGTTCTTGGTGTTGCCTGGAGTTTCCTGAATCCATTGCTGATCATGGGTATTCAGTATGTTGTCTTCTCGACACTGTTCAATTCGAATACACCAAACTATCCTGTTTATCTTCTTTCCGGAATCGTTTTTTTCAACCTTTTCAGCGAAGCAACCAATTCTGGTATTATATCCATCACCAGCAATGCTTCCTTGCTGAAGAAAGTCTACATGCCGAAATATATTTATCCTTTGTCTAAATTGATTTCTTCATTGATCAATTTCGGTATTTCCTTGATTCCGTTGGTTATCATCATGCTGGTGACAAGAACTCCGATTACATGGTCTCTGTTGCTTTTGATATTCGATATATTCTTCCTTCTTATCTTCACATTTGGCGTTATATTGATCATTTCAACAATGATGACATTTTTCCAGGATACACAATTCCTGTGGGGTGTGATTCTTCTGGCTTGGAACTATCTGACTCCGATCTTCTATACTGATAACATCATTCCGGAAAGATTTATCAAAATATATCGTGTAAATCCGCTATATCAATATATCAATTTTGCCAGAATCTGTATCATCGATGGCTGCTCACCAATGGCCTCTTCCTATATTTGGTGCATACTCTGTGCAGTTGTCGCATTGTTCATCGGATTGTTTGTCTTCAAGAAGAACGAAGATAAGTTTGTCTTGCATCTATAGAGGTATTCTTATGGAAAAAATCATTGAAATCAATAATGTGACCATGGAATACACCATGGCCAATGACAGAATCAATTCCATAAAGGAATTCCTTATCAAACTTGTAAAAGGAAAATTGAAATTCAAAAAATTCACTGCTCTCAAAGATGTGACTTTTGATATTGAAAAAGGTGAAGTTGTCGGATTGATCGGACATAATGGCGCCGGTAAATCAACGATGCTAAAGATCATTTCCGGCATTGTGAATCCGACAAAAGGCTCAGTGAAAGTCAATGGCAATGTTGTTCCGATGCTTGAGCTTGGCGCCGGTTTTGATTCTGACATGTCCGGTAAGGAAAATATCTATCTGAACGGTTCAATTTTGGGATACTCGAAAAAGTTCCTGGATGAGAAATACGATGATATCGTCAGATTTGCTGAACTTGAAGATTTCATCAACGAACCGATTCGCAATTATTCTTCCGGTATGGTCGCCAGACTTGCCTTTTCAATTGCAAGTGCAGTCAATCCTGAAATCCTGATCGTAGATGAGATCCTGAGCGTCGGTGACATCAACTTCCAACAGAAAAGTCTCAATCGAATGAAAGAGATGATGGGAGGTGGAACAACGGTCCTTCTTGTCAATCATAACATCGATGTTGTCAAGGAAATGTGCAACAAGGTTGTTTGGATTGAAAAAGGTGAAGTGGTCAAAATCGGTCCAGCTCGTGAAGTCTGCGACGAATTCCTCGAAAAATCGAACGTAAAATAGTTTGCCGTCTCTTAGTTTTGATTTACATACTTCCAATTTCAAAATGGTATGCGTAAATGCCCCTTTTGACCCAGAAGAAATGCCAAGTTTTCCCACATGGATCACTTGGCAATTTTCTTTTCCGATATGTCCTTCTCGACCTCCCTGGTCGCATCGTCTATCTCCTTCTTCGTTAATCCTGCCTCGCCTTTCATCTTCTCCGACCATGGAAGGTAGGACACTGCCATCCTCTCGTCCTTCAGGTCGTTGAAGTGCCTCAATAGGAACGTTATGTATGAGTCCGGTGACAATTTGTTCATCCTCGCGCTCTGCATGAGACTTAGCAGGACGCACATGGACTTTGCCCCTAGTATATATGTAGGATTCTTAATCATTGGATGGATGCATTCCTTCAGAGTCGGCCTTCCTTTCCCGTGTTCTCCTGCTGGATGAGTCTTTCCGCCTTCTTCCTTATGTAGACGACACGTTCACACTCAGCGAGAAATACGATGTTCGTATCACATCTGAATGTGTTTAAAATAGATCAGCAGCTAAAGAAATGAGTAAGAACAAAAAATGTTTTAGGTATCTCTCTTTGTGTTTTTATTTCTTGCTTTTTTAAATTGCGTTGTTGGTTTCTTACATGTTATGGACGTTGTTTTCGCTGCTAATAAGCCAATTGCTGAAACGTGAAGTATAAAACGAGAACTCTTTATTGGGTAGTTATCAGTTGGTGACTTAATGCTGAAAAATGTGTTTTTACACACTTTCTGCAACTACTAATTTGACAAAAGCGTATTTCTATGTGTTTAACGTTACAATTTGTGTGCATATAGGGATTTGGAAAAGCTTTATGAAGAAGGCAAAGTAAAAGCTATCGGTGTATCTAATTTCTATCCTGATAGACTTGTTGATATTTGTTCTTTCTCAAAAATCAAACCGATGGTCAATCAGATCGAAGTAAATGTTTTCAATCAGCAGATGGAAGCTAAGAAATGGGCTGATAAATATGGGGTTGTCTTGGAAGCCTGGGCTCCTTTTGCTGAAGGCAGAAACAATATGTTTACCAATGAAACTCTTCTTGCAATCGCTAAAAAACATTCGAAGAGTGTAGCCCAGATTATTCTTAGATGGCTTTATCAGAGGGGCATTGTTTCTTTAGCTAAATCCATACATGAAAATAGAATAAAGGAGAATTTTGATATCTATTCATTCTCTTTGGATGAAGAAGACATGGCTTTGATATCTACTCTCGATACAAAAACTTCATCTTTCTTTTCACATCAGGATCCTGCCATTATTGAATGGTTTGGAAATCTCATTGTAGAAAGACGATCGAAGAAATAAGATGCAAGTTAAAAAAGGCAAGAAACTACAGATAATTAAAATTTCCTTGGATGTTTTCATGCTTGCTTGCTTGATTCTGTTAATGTGTGAACACACATTAACTGGATTGGCTCATGAAATATTAGGAATAGTAATCTTTTTGGCTTTTATCATCCATAATATTCTTAATTACAGATGGCACAAAATACTGTTGACAGGTAAAGCCAATAAAAGAATGATTCCGTTTATTGTCATCAATTCTCTGATTTTTGTTGCATTGATCATGACTATGATAAGTGCAATGATGGTATCCGGTTATCTATTTAAAGACTTGTTTACTAATTCGAGAATGCTTGGTAGAGGGATTCATATGGTCTCTTCTATGTGGCTTTTCATATTTGTAAGTGTTCATTTTGGTTTTCATTTGAATATGATGGTAGGAAAAATCAAGGATTCGTTGATTTTCAAAATCGTCGAAGCGATTCTCATATTGTTGGGGCTATTTGTTTTTATCTACTTTGACAGAGGATATGAGGAAATGTTTTATCTTACGAACTTTAAGAATTATGACGAACAATTATTGATTGTTGATATTCTAAAAAAGATTTCAGTTGTTTTAAGTATAAGTTTACTTTCTTTTGATTTGAATGATTTACTGAGGAGGAAAAATAAAAAATGAAGAAAATAAAATTACCTTTGATCGGTGTTTTGCTAAGTTTATTCATATCAGGTTGTCAAAGTAGTCAAAGAACTCCAATAGACAATGCTCCGGAATCTTCTGTGACTGGTGAGAATCATGTCCTTGTCGCATATTTTTCCTATTCTGGCAATACACAAAAAGTAGCAAGAACGATCAGTGAACAACTTGACTCTGATATTTTCCGCATTGTCGTAAGTGACCCTTATACAGACGACACCTTATTTGATAGGGCTCAACAGGAAGTTAATTTTAAAACATATCCAGAATTATCCACTCATATAGATACTGATGTTTTTTCTTCCTATGATACCATTATCATTGGCTTTCCAGTCTGGTGGTATGACTTGCCAAGACCAGTTGCAACATTTGTCACTGAATATGATTTTTCTGAAAAAACAGTCATTCCATTTTTTACACACAACGGTTCTTCAAGTGGAGCCAGTAGTTTATCTACTTTAGGTTCTCTTCTTCCAGATTCAAACTATAGAAGAGAGGATGCTCTATCTTTAAGAGGAAGTAATGTTGATAATTCCGATTCTACAATCATTAATTGGGTTGCCGGTTTGAATTTATGAGTTAGTTTTATTAATTTCACAACTAATAGGAGGAAAACTAAAATGAAAAAGTTTGCAATGTTTGCCTTACCA
>CAVJFW010000062.1:0-4726 GCA_963648975.1 bacterium
ATATTATATATATAATATATGTTTTTTCAAAACAAAAGACGGAAAATAGGGTTTGTAACATGCATTTCTGTCAAAAAAAGGCCATCATCTGATCTTGTTGGCAACTGGGTTGAACATGAGATGTTCAGTCCTGTCCTGGCATTCTCTTCATTCAAATGAAACTGTCGAATCGTTTCAAAACAAAGGCGGTGTTTCCTCGTAAAAAATTAAGAAGCCCTTTCTCAGATGACTTCTTTTTGTATATTTCTGGATTTTCTTTGCTCGGATTTTGTGTTTCATTGCTCTTTCCTTGAATTATCCTGATGATTGAAAATGGGAATCCGGTGTGGATTCCCATATATCTATTCGGTATGTCCCTTGACGATGACATCACAGTCGGTGGATGGCATGATGGTGGAGAGTGTCCTGGAATCGACTTCGAGGGAGGTGTAATTCCCGACAAGGGATGAAATGTCGCTTAAGTATTCATAGACCCTGCTGTTTGGTATCACAGGTAAAGTTCCAATCGGTGTAGTGCTTCCTTCATAGTAGAAAGTCAAAGTGATGGCTTTTGTCATTTTTCTGTATAAGGTGAGAATTGGCTTTTCTGTGTGACTGGATTCCATGAAGATGGGGAATGTTGCTGTGGTGGTCAGTCCCTCATCTGAATACAGGCCATCATAGAGGTAATATTCTTCATTGATCATGACAGGTGTTTCCAATCCGGAAATGTCTGAGGCATTGATGGACTGGTTGCCAAAATAGCTTTCCATGGCAGGGACATCCTCATTCTTTTCATAGGAAGAATTCGTATTTGTCCATGTTTCCACTCTCAACTGTGATTTGTATTCCAACTGGAGATAAATGGTTATGTCATCGTCAGTCATGGTGGTTGAAGTGAATTCGTTTTCCTTGTTTCCATCATCGATGGTATAGAAAACAGAAGCGGAGAGGCTGTCGTTTGCCATCTGATTCCTGAAATCGGAAAGAATGGATGTGATGTTTTCTCCAGACTTGATCTGCTTTACGAAATTCTGTTCTTTTTCCTGATCGTATCCGTCTGGATAATCATAGACTAAGGTCAATGTCGGATATTCGTCATAGGAAGCGACAAGGGTGACATCATGATCAGGAAGAGAATCGGTGTAGATGTCGAATGTCTCGTTATCCAAGGTATAGTAGACAAAGGAACCGGTATCCTTAACCGGTGTATGGCCTGTGTAGAAATCATTTCCCAAGGTATCACCGGAATAAAAGCCGGTAAGTATCTCACTTTCGTTGTCTCCGACTTTTCCTCCGTTGTAATCCAAGGTGACGGTGATTTTATTTGCCCATTTAAGGTAGATGTCTATGGAAGAGGTATAGATTGTGGAATCCATGAAAAACTTATTGGTGAACTTCTCGTCAAGATAAAATCCCTCGAATCGATAATCCTTGCTGGAAAGTGGGTAATAATAGTGTTCTGCATCCTTGGAATAATCGATGGAGAATTTCTTATACATGTCGGATATGAGTTCTTCCTTTATCGTTCCGTTGGCCTTTGCCTTGAATGAATGGTTTTCCAACCCTTCTATATTGTAATGAATCGTTATTGTTGGGTCTTCGTCGTAATATGCATATAAAGTAAGATCGTTCAAGAGAAATTCCATGGAATCCCTGAAACTCCATTTGTCGAAACGATAGACTCCTTTTGCCTGTGATTTATCCTGAATGTAGTGCTCGGTGTTGTTCTCATCCTTCCGAAGAACCAATGGATATTCTGAATACCAGTATTGGAAGTTGAGATGAAGGTCGCTGGCATCGACGGTTGGAAGATAGTCAACGGACGTGATGTCCTTTCCCGCATAACCTGAGAGGGTATCGACGTTGAAGTTTTCTTTTTCGTAAACGGGTTCTATTATCTTTCCACCATCTTTGGCAATTCCCAAATCGAAGGTTATGGTGACCAAGGGCTCGAAATAGGCGTAAAAAGTATCGGTTCCATAAGGATAATAGTAATACGATGAGCCGTCATCCGACAGCTTCTTGTTGATTGTCCTATAGGAACCGTCCTTCTTTTTTTCTCTCCAGCCTACGAAATAATATCCTTCCTTGTAAGGATTCGGAATTGTCTGTGTGACTGGTGTTCCAGCTTCCCCGACAAGGGAATCTGTTGAAAAATCATCGTCCAGAAAGACCCCACCTTCCAACTCAAATACGATTTTTCCCGTATAGGTATTGTTGCAGGAAGGCAAAACCAACATCGATGCCGATAGGAGTGACAATAAACAATGTGTCTTTTTCATTGATTAGAATTATAACATAAAAGGATCCCTTTGAAGGGATCCTGATAAAGACGATTAATGAGAATGATGGAATGGTTTCTTTCCTGCCGGACGTTCCGGTCTTTCAACATAGCCTTCCGGTTTTGGAAGAACTTCACGATGGGAAACGTCGATTCTGCCCTGAGCATCGACACCGGTGACGATGACCTTGATGGTGTCGCCGAGCTTACAGACATCTTCAACTTTCTCGACACGATTCCAATCCAGCTTGGAGATGTGGCATAAGGCATCAGTGTTGCCATAAAGTCTGACAAAGGCACCATAGGATTCGACACGGACGACCTTTGCATCATAGACTTCTCCGACCTGAACTTCACGGGCGATGTCCATGACAAGTCCGTATGCTTTTTCAATCATATCCTTGTTGACGGAGTAGATGATGACTCTTCCGTCATCGTTGATGTTGATCTTTACTTCGTTGTTGCATTCATCGATGATGCCGTTGATGACCTTACCCTGGGAACCGATGACTTCTCTGATCTTATCCGGATTGATGTTGAATCTCTTCATCTTGAGAGCATATTCGGAAAGCTCCTGTCTTGGTTCAGGGATGGCAGCAAGCATGACATCGAGAATCTGCTTTCTGGCAGGTTTTGCCTGGTAGAGAGCTTCTCTGAGGACATCGAATGTAATACCTCTGATCTTGATATCCATCTGAAGGGCGGTAATGCCGTTTGGCGTACCGGCAACCTTGAAGTCCATGTCACCGAGATGGTCTTCCATACCCTGGATATCAGTGAGAATCGTATATGGATGATTTCCATCGAGTGGGCCGGATGTGATGAGACCCATTGCGATACCGGAAACCGGAGCTTTGATCGGGACACCGGCGTCCATCAGGGACATGCAGGAAGCGCAGATGGAAGCCTGGGAAGAGGAACCGTTGGATTCGCAGACATCAGCGACGCAGCGAATGGTATATGGGAATTCATCCTCGCTTGGAATGACATAGCTGAGGGCGCGCTCACCTAAATTGCCGTGACCGATTTCTCTTCTGCCTGGAGTACCCATTCTTCCGAGTTCACCGACGGAGAATGGTGGGAAATTATAGTGATGCATCCAGCGCTTTGATGTTTCACCTGTGATGTTGTCAAGCAACTGGGCTTCATCGAGGTCTCCTAACGTACAGGAAGACATGACCTGAGTCTGACCACGGGTAAACAATGCAGAACCATGGGCTCTTGGAAGGAGGTGGACCTGTGCATCCAAAGGTCTGATTTCATCTGTCTTTCTTCCGTCTGGACGGACTTTGTCGACGGTGATGAGTCTTCTGACTTCGTCACGGACAACCTGCTCAAGGACTTCCTTGGCTTCGTTGACGGCGAGGTCATGGGCCTGCATCGTCTCATATTTTTCTCCTGTGAGGAAGTTTGCCTTGTCGACAATGTCGATGACTTCCTTTTCGAGAGCATCAATCGTATTCTGTCTTTCAAGCTTGTCAAAGATGGAAACAGCTTTTGTGATTCTGACCTGCTGTGTTTCAGTTTGACCTTCACTCATATAATTAAGGCACTTGTTCTTGAACTCCTCATCGATGTGATAGATGTTCAATGGACGCTTTTCCTTGCCGACGGCAGCAATGATTTCCTTCTGGAAGGCACAAAGCTTCTGAATGGCTTCGAAACCTGCCTTGAGGGCGTCGAGCATATCATCTTCACTGACTTCCTGGGCACCTGCTTCGACCATGTTGATGGCGACGTCGGTACCGGCAACGGAAAGATCGATGTCAGACTTCTTCATTTCTTCTTCGGTTGGGTCGATGACGAACTTGCCATCGATTCTGCCGACGTGGACACCGGCGATTGGACCTTCAAACGGAATGTCGGAAATGCAAAGGGCCAACGAGGCACCGAACATACCGGTCATATCTGGACATCCAGTCGGATCAGCACTCATGACAGTGCAGGTGACCTGGGTTTCGTTGACGTATCCTTCTGGGAACATCGGACGGATTGGACGGTCGATAAGACGGGAAATCAAAGTCTCACGTGTGGACTGTCTACCTTCTCTTCTCAGGAAGCTTCCTGGAATCTTTCCGGCAGCATACTGTCTTTCAAAATAGTTGATTGTAAGTGGGAAGAAATCCTGTCCCAACTTTGCTTCCTTTGCGCCACAGGCAGCACATAAGACTGCAGTGTCGTTGAAGCGGACGAAAACGGAACCATCGGCCTGTTTGGCGATTTCTCCGGTCTCTACGGTTAATGTCTTGCCATAGAAATCGAGTGTGAATACACTTTTTGACATTTTTGTACCTCTTTGTTTATTTATATACAATAGCTATTTTACCATACTGGAACTGGATTCGTAGCAAAGAATTTTGATTTGGTCATTTATGGCCGATGGCATGCGGATATGCTGTCTTTTTTTATTCTCGTTTCAATTTGAAGAACACGATGGTTGTTGCTCCTGGATGGTGCTCATTG
>CAVJFW010000063.1:0-4493 GCA_963648975.1 bacterium
CATAATCGATTTCTAAGTTTAGTTATTTTCCCGGAAAGGTCAAGAGTAGAAAGACTAGAATGAATTATGTGGAATGGTGGAAATGTTTGGTAACAGGCATTGGCTAGCCTATGAAGGAAAAAACGTCCACGTAAAGAATGCAATCATTTATCATACAAGTGACCAAACCAACTCAGAAATCCATTGAAATTATCCAAAAAAGAACTATAGTAGTCGTAGGGAAATGATGTCTTCCCGGCAATATTGCCAAACCGCTTATTGAAAGCTGATGACGTCTACGCTGGTTTTTCAGCGTAGAGGAAAATCAGCTTTTTTCATATCGGGAGGACAAAATCATGTCTTTTTTTCTGACGATGTCATTGATTTTCATGGGATGTCTGATCCTGCGATTTATCTGCAGGAAAGTTCATCTTCCACCATTGGTCGGATATTTGCTATTGGGTATCCTTCTTGCTTTTCTGGAAGATAGGTTCTCGAATGATTCTTTTCATTTCTTCTCTCCGGATATCAGTTCCATATCCTCCTATCTGAGGAAGATGGCATTGATTGTCATCCTGATAAAGGCAGGATTGTCATTGAATGTCAATGACCTGAGGAAAGTCGGAAGGCCAGCCATTCTGATGTCGTTTTTGCCAGCTGTGATCGAGATGTGTGCCGTCGGTATCTTTGCTCCTCTTCTTTTCCCCTCTTTGACCTATTTGGATAGCTTCCTTTTGGGATCTGTTCTTGGCGCCGTGTCTCCGGCTGTCGTGGTTCCTACCATGACCCGACTGATGGACGAACGTTACGGAACAGCAAAAGGCATTCCTCAGCTGATCATCGCCAGTAGCAGCATAGATGACATCATCATGATTGTCTTCTATCAATGCTTCCTTTCCATGGAAAAGGGCGGAGAGATTTCCTATCTCACTTTCCTGAACATTCCTTCTTCCATCCTTCTTGGTGTTGGAATCGGGTTGCTTTGCGGAATGCTTTTGGTTCTGCTGATGAATAAGATGAAACTGGATGATGTCATTCTTTTGATTCTCATCTTTGCCATCTCCTTTGGATTCACCGTGATTGAGGATGTTCTTTCCTCTTATGTTGGAATTTCATCCCTTCTGGCCGTGATTTCCATGTGTGTGTTCATCCGACATAAGAAGCCTGACGTAGCCAGGAATCTGATGCCTGTCTGCAATCGTATCTGGATTCCATCTGAGATGCTACTTTTTGTGTTGGTTGGCGCATGCATCAAGATCGAATATGCAGGGCAATATTTCCTTTATGCACTTCTTCTTGTCCTCATTTCCCTTTCCTTCCGTTCCTTGGCTGTATCCTGTTGTCTTATCAGGACAGACTTGAACAGAAAGGAAAGAACATATACCGTCTTCTCCTATCTTCCCAAGGCGACGGTGCAGGCTGCCATAGGATCAGGACTTCTGGATCTTGGAAACCAACTGCTTTCTGATGGTTCATCCCAAGCCACCAGGATCGTTGAAGCTGGTACGATTGTCTTATCCGTTTCTGTCGTGGTCATCCTGATTACAGCACCTCTTGGCGCCATATTGATGAATTCCACCTATAAATATATGTTGGAAAGGGAAGGAAGCGTAAAAGGGTAACTTCCTGAATAGGATGACATGCATCAGAAAAGAGGGCCTGATGGCCCTCTTTAATACTTACATTGTATGATTGATGGATTGTAGATTAAGATTGTTGAGTTCCTGTTGTGACAGTGATATGCAATTCAGCATAATCAGTTGATGATTTGCTGAGTACCATTGTGATGGTCTTATCGCCTGTTGTTTTTGTGGCTGTCAATTCGGTTTTGCTATCCTGTGTGTATGTCCAACCGGATGATTCGACTTTGTCCAATTCTTCCTTGGCCTTATCCATCATGGCATCGTTCCACCAATCACCTGTCAAAACAAGTTCTGTAGAAGAAGTGGAATCAACTTCAGTGCAACCAAGATAAATCCACGGAATGGTCTCGTTTTCTCCCAATAAATTGGTAATTTCTGTTTTGATATCATCGCTCCATGCTGCATCATCTCCGGTAGGATAATCGAATGCAGGCATATAGGAGAAATCGATTGTCGGTGTACTATCATCGTTCCAGAGCTTGAATGAAATCGTGCAACCATCCTCATACAGTCTGGTGGCAGTGAATTCCGTGTCTGAAAGAGAACAATTCCATTTGTGTTCATCTTCTGTAATGTCTTCGTTGTCCGCCTCACATGCGTTTTTCGCAAGAGTCAGGAACCTATCTTCCCATGAGTCATAAGCACCGGTTATGGTTGCATGAGCGGACTCATAATCATAATCTACGTCGATATCATCATCATCGGCACCAAAATAGAACCATGGGACATAATGTCCGTTGTCCTCGTCCCAATATTCGAGGACATCATCAAAATCTTCAACCCATTTTCCATGTTTTTCAGGATTCTTTGTGAATTCAATTTGCATTATGGCTCTATCGTTACCCGTATTATAGACGGTGAATTCAATCTCGCATCCATCCTCGAGTGTTCTGGTGGCGGAAAGTCTTTTTCCGTTCCAGCCTTCGCTGATTTCACATTCCCACTGGTTGTCTTCTTCCGTGATGGTTTCATTCTCAGCAGTGCATGCACTCTGTGCCAATGTCAGAATTTGATCATCCCAAGTGCCTTCCGGAGCATAGATGGTTGCGGTTGTATCATCTTCATCCTCGTCGTCAATCAACTCTGGTTCGCCACCAAGATAGAACCACGGAATCTTGTATCCGTCGTACTCGCCGAAGAGATCTCTGATTTCTTCAGGCCATCTTCCACTTGCCGGAGGAGTGAACTTTTCAGTATAGGTGACATGAATCTCAGCCTTGTTCTCTGATTCTGAATAATTTTGGAGAGTTAACTTCAGTCTGCATCCATCCTCGAACTTACGTTTATAGACAATTCTTTCTCCGTCCATCTCATATTCATATGACCATTTGTTGTCTTTATCGGAGATAGTAGCGTTTTCGGCACTGAATGCGGCAATGGCAAGATCAAAAATGGAATCTTTCCAAGTATATTTGGCACCATAAAACGCTAAAGTCTTGTCTCCGGATTGTCTTTCTTCAACTATTGTTTTTCCACCGCCGATATAGAACCACGGGATGGAATGTCCATCAAAGTCATTTGTGAAGACATCGGTGATTTCTTTTGACCAGGCGCCTGAGGCTGGAATGCTGAAGGCAGGTGCATAGCATACCTCGATTTCCGCCTTGTTGTCTCTGGTTGAACGGTTCTTGACACTGAACTCCAATGAGGAACCATCGGCATAATGGATGGTGCAGATCAGTTCATCGCTTGTTGATTCATCAAACTTCCACTGATTTTCTTCTTTTTCGATGCTTGCGTTTTCGGTAGTGCATGCATTCTTTGCCAATGTCAGAATTTGATCATCCCAGGAATTTGGAGCGCCCATGATGGTCATTGTCGTATCACCGGCAGTGCGTGACATAAGGTCTGGTGTTCCTCCGGTGTAAAACCACGGGATGGAATGTCCATCAAAGTCATCTGTGAAGACATCGGTGATTTTATTTGACCAGGCACCAGCAGATGTCGGAGCAGAGAATTTCTCATGGCACTGGATTGTCATCGTGGCAAGACCGGTACCTGCAGGCATATAGACACGGACGGATAATTCGGTTTCGTCGGTCAAGGTGATGCTGGCATTTACGGTGTCAGCGTTCTTTGTTGCTTCCCATCCGGTGGCTGCATCGAAGGCACTCTTGGCCAAATCCAAAACCTTATCATTCCATACACCACCCTTGATGGTGTAGGTTCCCTGATACCAGGAACCGGTTGGATTTCTGGTTCCGAGATAGACATATGGGATATCCGTGCCATGATTTTTCATGCATTGGTTCATTTCGGTGACCATATCCGTAGGCCATGCGGTTGCGATGGATGGATTAAAGACTTCGCCATACTTTGCAGATACCATTGCATAGCCATCCTCTTCGAAATATTCGACAGTGATGTATTCGTTTGTATCCGTGGCAATCATTTTTCCGTCGCTTACATCTGCCTTCCATTGATTGGCGACATAGGTTGCCTTGGCTTCGGTCAGCTGAGCTTCAGTGATGGTCTGCTTGGCACCTGTAAGAGTGAGAGTGGATGTGTTGTCATCCCAGAATGGTTGCAGATTCTTGGAACCTAAATCTATGTATGGAAGAACTGTTTTTAAATTTGTTTCCATCAATTCCACGACTGAAGATGGCCATTCCTTGATTTCTGGGACAGTACTGCTGGAAGAACTGGTATTGTCTTCCTTTGAGGAACTGACTTTGTCATCCTTTGAAGAACTGGTGTTGTCTTCCTTTGAGGAACTGACTTTGTCATCCTTTGAAGAACTGGTGTTCTCATCCTTGTAAGAACTGCTGTTGTCTTGCTTGGAAGAACTTGACACAAAGGAAGAAGCGGTCGTCTGGCAACCGACGCTGAGGGTTAAACATGCGCCGGCCAATAGTAAAATGCTAAGTTTCT
>CAVJFW010000064.1:0-4491 GCA_963648975.1 bacterium
CCAAAGGCTTAAAGATATGCTGATTAAAACAAATGATTCTGCTATAGTTTAAAACTGCTATCAAGATTCAACATCTCATCAATTATTCAGCACATCCAATAAGAACATTCTTGTGACAGTTTTTTTGCCTTTGCAAACGTTGAAACCTTATCAGTGTGAAAACAACCATTTCTTACATGTTTTACGAAATGACAATAAAACGGTGATACATAACAAATCTGATCTGTATTTTTGTCATGATAAGAAAAAACATCTTCAGCAAATTCATGTACCATGCATATTATATCCTTCGGGCCTTTGAATTATTTTCGGAACTGACCTACGATTTACGACACCTTCCTTAATCTGAACTTGAATTCCTTCCTGAGATTGCCTTCGCTGTCCTTCTCGTCCTCAAGTGTGTAGTCGACCAATTCCATCTCGCCTTGGAAGTAATAGGCAGTCGAATCGAACTTCACGAAAAGATAAATCTTCTTCCCATTTCCTTGGCCGTAACAATGGCAAGGTTGCCTTTTGCCATCTTCTGATCACCGAGTCTGCCCTCACCGGAATAAATATAATCGCCATCAGTTGTCCAATGGTCATGACAGACAAATGTTTTGCCTTTCTTGGAGATATTGGAAATCAGAACAACCGAGTCATCCTTCGGGTTGATGCCTCTGCCGAATGGGGTAAGGCTGATACCGAACTGTTCTTCAACCTGGCGGTAGGGAAGGATTGGCTGACGTCTCAGATGTTCTACATGGTAATCACTTCCGAACATGTCTTCCAGTCTCGCCGTCTTCTTGGCCGGGGTGACATGCACGACAGGCTTAGGCCTTGATGCCTCTTCAGCCGCCTTCTTTCTCATGAACTCGGCGCGGATCCTTCTTTCCTCTTCCGCCTTGGCCCTGGCAGCCTCGACTTCATCATTGACCTGCTTCTGCATCACAGGATCGACGAAGGTGAGGAATCCCTTCTCGAATGCGTCGATCTGGAACACAGGTGTCCTGTCTGGGAATTCAACGAAGATGTGTACATCATCGACTTTTGTGACAGTTCCCTTCTCGCCCTTCCTGTTGAGGACCTGCTGTCCTATTTTGTCTGTATGGTTCATTGTGTGTACTCCATGATTTTGCTTTTTAATTTTTCAAGATTTGTTTTCTTTGATTTAACGTCGACGAAGAAAACCCTGACATTAGTGCCATCACTCTCCTTATAGGAGATCTGCACACCGTTGTCCAGTTCATCCGTCATCGGGTAAAGAAGCCAGATATCGGTTGCATCGTATTTTTTTGAATAGGCAAACATCTGGTACATGTCCGTAGCCTTTATTCCATAGTCTCTCTCGTGCCTATGGAGAAGTTTCCATTTGGTATCAAGAATAATTTTTTTGCCATCTTTAGTTACCATTATGTCCGGCCTGAGGTTGAATCGCCTGGGCTCATCGAACAGATAACAACTGTTCCTCTGGGCATCAACTTTGAATCCATCAAGCGTAAAGCTTTTCTTGATCTGTTTTGCCACATAGGCCTCAAACAGCTTATCCATTGGAAACAGAAGGGCTCTAGACTCTGACTCGCCAGAAAAGTTGGTAAAGCTTTTATTCTTCAAGAATATTTTTGACCATTTGATAATAGTTCCATATTCTTTTGTGGATCTGTCAAGAATCACTTTAGCAAAGTCTGCATCATGGTTCATTGATGGCTCAACAAGTTCAAAATATGTGAGAAGCTGAGAAACAAGTCTTTTATTGACAAAGGAATCAGTTATTCTATTAAGCTTAAGAAGAGTTGACTTTATAATTTTATTCTCAGGTCTATTCTGTTGATATTCATTAAATGCACAATAGAAACGTTCCTGGTGTGAATGATTAACCATAATGTTTTTCTTTACATCAAGTTTTCCTTTGAACGCATTAAGATTTTCTTCGTTTGGGACATACTGTGATTTAAGGCCGTGTTTCACCAATTCGTCGACCTGTTTTGCATACATGTTGATAAACACGTCATATAGGTTCATTTCTGAAACGTCAAGATCAGCCATGCTAAAAGCCTTGCTGTCAAAATCTTTCATGCACCTAAGCATTCTTGAAAAGGCAGCCTTTGAGGTAGCCTCATCTCCATTGTCAATTTTAGGAAGAATCTCAATCTGCTGGCCGTTTTTCAATTGAATGAGACCTACATATTGCTTGGCGACTACAATCTCACCGCCTCTTCTTTCTTTTGAAATTTTAAGGCAGTCATAAGCATCATCGTGTTCATCAGTCGCATTGAATTCTTCAACAAAATCTTTGAGCAGATTAAAAGAGTCCTGACCAATGACCTTATAGCCATTCTGGCCTTTCATCTCTTCTTTTGATGTAAGTTTTTCAAATTCCTTAATCGTTATTGGTTTCATCTAATTTCCTATAAATGCCAAGGTAGCTTTCCATGCAATCGAAGGCATCGTTATTGATGGTGTATTTCTTCTTAGTCAAATCAAGATCGGGATCTCCCATAAAAACGTCATCACTGATTTCTTCATCCTTTATGAATTTGAATTTATCATCCTTTTTTGCATTATCGCCGAGAACCAACTGAATCTTGAAATAATCTTCATAGAAGTATTCCTTGAGCAATGGGATGATCCTGTTTTTAAATATTTCAGCTAAATCATCAACCGTCGAAGTATTGGCCAAGGAAGTGAAGAAAGCATGTCCAATTGTATGTTCCCTATCGAAGAGGGCCTCGATTCTTTCATTGATTTTTTCCAGCATTTCCTTGATGCTGATTCCTTTTACCGTGACATCAACAATCTCAGGTCTTGGCATCATTTCAACAAAGGAGAATCTTCTTCTCAAAGCTGTATCCATCATTGCAATTGAACGATCTGCGGTATTCATAGTTCCAAGGATATAGACATTGTTTGGAACCGAGAACTCCTGACCAGACGGGAGCGTCGCCTTCATCTCATCCGAATTCCCTTCTCGTTTGGTATCCTCAATCAAAGTAATGAGTTCACCAAAAATCTTGGAAATGTTTCCACGATTGATTTCATCTATGATAAACACATATGGAATTCTTTCATTATCTTCAGTCGCTTTTTTACAAAATTTCTTAAATATACCGTCTTCAAGACTATACGTAATAATTCCATTTTCAGTTTTTGGCTTTATTCCTTCGATAAAATCCTCATAGCCATAAGACTGATGGAAAGTGGTAAATACAACTCTACCTTCATTGACAAGTCTATCGTATTCACTTTCATAATCACTAAGATCGCCACCACATATCGAAACTGCATATTTTTTTGTATTATAAGTCTTTCCAGTTCCTGGAGGGCCAAATAAAATCTGATTTAACGGATGATTGACAGGCATTGAACCATCATCTGTTTCCTCGTCGTCTTCAGGTATGATTGGTGGTAGAGCTTCGTAACGTTCCTTGATGATACTTAAATCAAAATCAGGATTTGTCTTCATAATTATTTTTATGAAAAGTTCAAGTATTTTTCTTGGCAACTGATATAAATAGCCTTGGTTTCCATCACCGAATTTATTAAAAGGAGCCCTATTAAGGTTGCAGCAATATGAATTTAACTTTTTACGATACTCAGTTAAATCAATAGGCTTTTTAAACTCATGATAGGTACATTTTACTTCATGTTGGCCTGGCACATTGCTATCGTATGCTGCAGATGTGGCAACACTAATCGCATAAAGTTTTCTCTTATGATAATGGAAAATGACATCGCCTGGTACTACCTTTGCTACCAAAACATGGTAGTGCTTGCCTTCTTTTTTTGCAGATATAATGCCTTTGGCTTTTCCATCATCGTACTGCCTTTGAAAAACAATATAAAACCCTTTTGATAATTCAGTCCAGTCTTTAGCCAATTCTAAATTCTCATCAAAGTTTTCCAGTTTATAGAAAGTGACTTTTTCTTCTTTCATCTTCACATCTGTTGTGTTGTAGCCAGCCTGCAAGCACACTACAGGTAAGCGATGTGTTGAATTATTACCCGAACCATACCAAGCAGCAATGTACTTTCTGTATGAATCTTCCAAAGCAAAGCCTAATATTTGCTCGATCTCAGAAAAAGTAAGTGTGATTGAATCTTCATTTTTTTCTTTGAGATAGTCTGCCAACGGCTGATATTTTGATTCTTTTGCCATATTCCTTTAGTCCTCCTTAAAATCAAAGAATTCCTTAACTGTCACGCCTAAACCATCACAAATTCTCTTAAATGTCTCAATGGTTATGTTTTGTTTGCCAGATTCCACTCTTGATAGATAAGCACGATCATAGCCGAGCTGCCCAGCAAAAGCCTCCTGACTTATATTTTTGTCGGTTCTTATCTTCTTTACCCGAGTGCCAACAGCCTTAAGAAACTCCATAGGCATGACTCCTTTGTTGATAAAATTATAATTCCGTGTGATTTAAAAGTCAAAAAGACTCCCCCATCGCTGAGAGAGCCAAAGGTTTGGAAGACCATGCTTATTATCGACTACGAACATTCCCGTTTCACATG
>CAVJFW010000065.1:0-4145 GCA_963648975.1 bacterium
GATTTGAGAGGCTTGTAGGATTTTCCGTTGACACTCGTCTCTTCCTCGTGGGTCAGGGTTATGGTCAAAGACTCAATTGAGGCTGGGGAAATGGATAGGAAGTCCTTGAGATTCAGTGAGAGTGTGAATTTGTGGTTTGTCTCGTCATAGATTGTTCCACCGGAGAGAACCTTGGAGAAGTCATTGCTGATGGAAGCATCCGAAGAATCTGAATTCATGGCATTGTAGATCTGATTGAGTGCCAGCTTACCTGCAGATGCCCCAAGAACCGTGACTCTGCCTAAGTCCATCGAATAATCGAGGATGTAATAGGCGATGTTTTTGGTGACGTTTTCACTGGTCGTTCTGTAGTAATCCGCTGAAGTGGTGTATTTGTATTTTTTGCTGAACAAACCGGAACTGGACTTGGATGTCTTTGTCTGATTGACATAGACATCCTTTTCCTTGATGAAGTATTCCGTGACACGGTAATTCTCATCACTTATGGATAGACCGAATGCGTTGATCCTGATATAAGCGTATGCGGTTTCGTTTTCCACATAGACTGCTGCGTATGCCTTGGCATTGACCGTCTTATTGACCAAACTTACATTTATGGATAACTCTCCTTGGATTTCCATGAAGTTGTTTTCCGTGGTATCAACAGCACATTTCAGTAAAACGCTTAATCCATCCACATCGACGAAGCATGAACTTGTCGTTCCGTCGACATAGCTTAGGATGTTGTTGTCGGTGGCTGTGAGAGAGGTATCGGTTGTTTCGCTTCTTGCATATTTCTTATCTGTTGATGGAGATAAGGACAGGGAGACTGAGATATTCGTCGTTGTCGGATTTTCCGTTGTTCCGGAGATGTATTTGGCATTGATGCTGGCAGAAGTTATCTTTTTCTCGTTTATGTCATAACTGATGATGATGGAACATTCGCTTCCATCAAGGGCGTCAGACTTGACGAGCTTCGGATCGACCTTGAGTTCCATGCTTCCTTCGCTGAATGTGAGCGACCTGAGATAAGGTTTTGCGAAGATGCCGGATGTCGACAGTGCCTTTCCGTTAAGTACGTCCATCAGAGGTGACCCGCTTGACATGACACTGGAATTGAGGAACTTCAGATAACGGAAGAGAAGATTGGAATCGGAATCGACACCGTTGATGGTATCCATGATGGAATACAGTGTGCTGTTTTCCATCTTCACATGCATGTTATCGTTGTATTCGAGCATGAACTGACTCTTTCCGACTTCCTTGCCGGAGGAATTCGTTGTCGTGCCATCGAGTTGTTGATAGTTGAACTCTATCTTCTGGTCGGATGAAATCAGCTTTGATGCATCGTTGATATCCTTGTGCTTGAGGGAAACGATGCCGGAAACTGACTTCTTTTCATCGGACAGGTCAGCACTGACGCCGGAGCCTTCGGATATCTGAAGCGAAGGTATGTCATCGCCTTCCTTTTGAACCTCACCGGATATGCCTAAATCGAATTGACTTAGGTCAGTAGGAAGGGAAATGAAGCTTTCAAGCAGTGCTTCCGCCGATGTGATTCTTGGATAATCATTCTCATTGAATCTGTCATAGGAGATGACGTTGTCGTTGAGTGCAACGCTGAAGGAGATGCCACATCCGTTGATTCTTCCGCTCATGGACAGGGAGACGATTTCATTGTTGGTGCCCAGGGTGAAGGAGAGAGTGGAGGTGTTTGTCTCATATTTGCTGCCAGTGAGGAAAGTGCCAGGATCCAATGTCACGACGATGTTGTTCTCTTCGTCCACGGAAGTGGATAAGACACCATCGAGTCCTTTCAGGGAAAGATTGTTGGTGATGTCTTCCTTCAACTTGCTGAATGCCTCACTTTCCTTTATGGTGGAAAGCATGGTTGACATGCTTAGTATGCTGCCTGATGTATTGGAGGACTTGTTTTCCACCTTGTTGTCAATCAGTGAATACATGGACTTGATGTCGGCATTGGTGATGGAATTGCGGAAGACATAATAGGAGGAATCCTTCAGTTCGGTGAAATTGTCATTCTGGTCATATTGGCATCCGAAGTATAGATTCCTGTCGGTACCGGAATAGAACATTTCGATGCCCTGACCGAGAATGGTATCCTTGTCATTCTTCTCCTGCGGGAGTTTCAATGACAAATAGTAGTTTCCGCTGTCAGTGTATAAGGTCTTCGTCTCATCATCTTTTACGATGGTGGCATTTGAAATGTCGGCGCTGATCTTTCCTTCGGCATTGAATGTGACATTCTGCTGGTCGGTGAAGACAAGGGAATAGTCGGCGGATATCTTCTTTTCATCGACGATGTCGGCAAGCGTGTCAAACAGGGACAGACTTTCCGTATAGGAATCATAATCCGCATCATCTGGCTTTGTTATGCCATCAAAGGATGTGACACTGACACTGAAATCATTCAGGGTGATATTCCCTAATTGTATCTTGTCGATTTCGATATCCTTGACTTCATAAGTTCCATCATCCTTTTCATTGAAATGGACGGATAAGGTGACGTCAGAGGATTCAAGGCCGAGTGAGGATGTATCGATGGTGATGGAGAAGTAGCTATCGGAGAACTGATAGTTCTTCACTACATTGTTGAGAAGCGAATAATCGCCGTTCCTGAGCTTCTCGATGTTCCCTTCCTTGGCTACGGATAAGATGATGTTGAGATTCTTGTCTATTTCCTTGATGGCAAAAAGCTCAGTCAGTTTAGAAATGGTTGAAAAGACGTCACTGAGTTTCGAATTTTCAATTTTTCCCTTGAAAATGTCATTCAGACTGAGATAAGTGACTTCCTTTTTGAAGTATACGTCGATGTCATTGAGTGACTTGCCGGTAAAGAAATCGTTTTCATTCTGAGTTAGGGAGAGTGAATATTCACCGATATTCTCATCATCAAGTACATCTGTGATGTCCGCCTGAAGGCTTCCCTTAAGATAGGAAGTGGTGGTAAGGGAGTCATTCACCTTGTTTGAAATGGAACCACTGAGGTTGACTGAGAACTGGTTTCTCTTCTCACCGGAAGAGGAATATTTTCCGGAGAAGATATCACTGACAAGGCCTAAAAGGGAGGAGGATGTGGACGTTATGTCCGTGCTGTCTGAGGAATGGCTTTGGTATCTCGAAGTCGAATAGACATTCTTTACCTTACTGTCAATGGCTATGGAAATCTTCTTCGATGCATCAGAAACATCTGATATCTCGATGGGATCGATTGTCCTGAAACCTTTCGGATTTTCATCTGCATCGGAAAGAAGAAGGAGCTTCAGATTGCTGATCTTCTTATTGGAAATGCCTAGGTCATCAAAGGAAAGGCTATAGGCCAAAGTGGAATCGGATGAATAACTTTTTTCTTCAGTGCTCTTTGCACTTTTAAGGAATGTGATGATGTCGAGAAGTGAAACATCTCCTATATCACCTGTGGAATTGATTGATACACCTATTGCCTTTAAAGTGTTTATCAATTCATTTATGGTAAGAGGAATGGAACATTTGAATGTATTACCTTTTTTATGAGATATGTAAAGATAGTCGTCAGCTCTGTATTCGACGTCAAGCTGAGTTGTGAAGCCTTTGTATTCTATGTTCAGCTGACTATAGAAATTGAAACTCAATGTATTCAGGTTTCCCAAATCCAGATCGAGATTGGACAGTTTCAGACAAAGCACGTTCGTAGGGTCCGTACCATCCAGATTGATGGTGACATTCAGGGAATCCATCTGAATCTGCTTTGCCGAAAAGAAACGGTTGACCGCCGTGTTGAGGGAACTGACTGTCTTGTCGGATTCCACTTCCTCTATCGTTGGAATGTCATTGTCAGCTGTTTCTTCCTTGGCTTCCATCCTGGTTAGGTTTGTATCACCAAGAGTCTTCCAAGGTGAAAAAAGAAGTGCGCTGAACAATAAACCTCTGAGTACTTTTCTTTTCATGCAAAAAACTTTTTCTTCGTGTGGAGTATACACTCTTTTTCCGAAATTGCAAAATGTATTTTTCATCAACCATAAATGGCAAAAACAGTTAAATAACTTAATTGTTTTGAGGCTAATTTGTTATAATAAATAATAATTTACATTTGCTTAGTACCCGTTTATATTTATGTAGGTTAAAATTATGGATGATACGAACAAGGAAGAAAAAGTCAGTGAAGA
>CAVJFW010000066.1:0-4140 GCA_963648975.1 bacterium
GTCCATGCTCATGCTGATTTTGTGTTTTCTTCCGGCTTCCGGTTGCCGACGCCTTTGAGCTTTCTTTCCGAAAGGTGGTAGCAGATGATGGTATAAATCAGAAGCGGAACGATGAAGACGGAAATGAATAGGTAGTACTCCAGTTCCGTCTCATAATCGAAAAGAATGGGAGCTATGACAAAATTCGGGACGTTGAAAAGAAAATGGAAGGTGATGGGAACCCATTCGGAATCGTAATATATGGCAAGATATCCACAGGCGAAGGTGATGAGCCATGTCACGACCAAATTGAACAGGGCATCATCGAAGTCATATGTAAAGAAGACATATGACCTGACTGCGGTGAAGATGAAGGCGGATACGACCATGGAATGGAGATTCCTCCTTTCACTGTCCCGGAAGATGTGGTACAGGAAGGATATCATGACATCGACGAAGATGACGTCCTCGACGACGGAATCGAATAGGTCGATTATGGTTTCCATTATCAGTTCAAACCATGAAAACTGCACCTGGAATTCCGCTTCGAATATGGAGGCATAAAACAGGTCGGCGAAGCATGGAACCAGAAAAGGGATGAGAAAGAGGAAGTGCAGCCTTTTTGCAGGCCTTGGGATTTCGATTTCGTTTCTGAGCTTGAAGAAGATGACAAGAACCATCAGGAAGAAATAACTGATGAGCCGAAAGACGAGATAAGGAACTTCTTCCATGAACAGCCTGAAGGGAATGAAGTTCAGGAGAATGTAGATTCCCCCGAAGCTGAGAAGATAGATGAGCTCGTTTTTTTCTTTCTTGTCCATAATCGATTTCTAAGTTTAGTTATTTTCCCGGAAAGGTCAAGAGTAGAAAGACAGAACATCAAAAAGAGTCTTATATTCATGTGTCGGATTTGACTTGCCCGAATGTCGATGATATAGTCATACCCGGTCGGATTTTATTGAAAGCTTATCTGACCGACAGTCATTACTCGCATGGTACTTTCAGAAGAAAGACTGTAGAAGGAGAATGAGAAATGATCTTATGTGCTGATTTAGGGAATCGTTCCCTATCTCTTTCCCTTTATGAATATGGGAAGGAGATTTCCTCTTTCAAGACGATATCCGATAAGTTCAAGAGCGCTGACGAATATTCAGAGACGCTCAGACAGTTTTTGCGTCTGGAAAACGTAAATGCGGAGCAGATCGAAGGCTCCATTCTTTCCAGTGTCGTACCATCACTGACGAAGAGAGTGGAAAAATCGATTGATTCCGTTTTGGGTGGGAAATGCCTTGTCCTGTCAAGAAAGCTCAAGACCGGTCTTGCCATCAGGATGGATAATCCCAATGAGGTGGGAAGCAATCTCATCGCCGCCGGTGTTGGCGCCAATGCCGACTATGACGAGGATTGTCTTGTCATCTGTCTTTCGTCCTGCCTTTCGTTGACTGTCATAACGAAGGATAGACAGTTCCTCGGCGGAAACCTTTTCCCAGGCCTGAGGGAATCCGTCACCCATATGTGTGACAACAATGCCCAGCTGATGGAAATCGATCTTTCCAGACCTGGAAAACTCATTGCCAAGTCGACCAAGGAAAGTATCAATTCCGGCGTGGTCAAAGGCTATATGGTCCTGATTGATTCCATGGCCGAGGAGATGGAAAAGGAGTTCGGAAAACCATTGAAGAGAATTCTGACTGGTCCGGATTGTGGCATCATCAAGGACTATATGGGTCATGCCTATGAGGTCAACAGCCATCTTCTTATGGATGGTTTATATGAGATTTACATGAAAAACAGCGAGAACAAATAAAATGAATAGAAGAAGATTCAACAATGTCTATGCCTTATCCGTTTCCTCTTTGATGATTGCCATCATGTTCATCTTCGGCTTCACGCCGATCGGAACCATCCAGACACCAGCCTTGACCATTACCCTGATGGGTATTCCGGTCAGCATCATGGCCGTCGTGTTCGGACCATGGATGGGAGCTGTTGCCGGTCTTATCTGGGGTGGCATTTCCATGATTCAGGCCTTTACCGGCATGGATGCAACGGCAACTCTGCTTCAGGGATGCATGAATACCGGCGAAATCAGTGCCGGAAGATACTTCGGTGGTCTTATCGTCATGTGTGTCGTGGCCAGAGTCCTGGTCGGCTTCCTCACCGGTCTCATCTACGATGCCATCAAGATCAAGGATAAGAAAGGAATCATCGCAACGACTGTTAGCTGTGCCTGTACAGCCTTGCTCAATACAATTCTTTTCATGTCCAGTTTCTGCTTCTTCTATTATGGAACACCTGTCATCGACAAACTTGGCACCTATGCCAATCCTTTCGTCTTCGTCTTTGCCATCATCGGCATCAACTTTGTCGTCGAATTCCTTGTCAATTCCATCGTTGGAAGTGGAATTGTCTATGCCATCAAGAAAGGTGCCGAAAAGATGCATGTCGTCTCTCCTTTCCCACGCTTCTTCGTTGCCAAGGAAGAAACTGAAGAGGATGTGAAGGAAATCAAGGCAAAGCAGGACATGTAAAAGGTTTCATGCATTGATCAAAGGTGTTTCATGATGATTTCTTCTCAGGTTTTATATCTATGATATAATTTGAGTTGGGGTATGAAAATTATGAAAAAAAGAAATTTATTGTTATTGTGTTTGATACCATTCACGCTTCTTTCATGCAAGAAAACGGCTTCATCTGCTGATACATCCTCTTCCAAAGGTTCTGATTCCGTTGCCGTCAGCAGTTCTTCAGAGGCTATTTCCTCCAGTAAGTCATCATCCGATGTAGAAAAGGTTTCCAGCAGCTCAGCTGCCGAAGATCCGAATTTCGTGAATCTCAAGACAGCCCTCAAGACCATGGCCCTCAAGGACAAGATGGAATTTGATTCCTCAAATGGTACCATGGAAATCGATGGCGATGGCTATGTCACCACAACATCAGATACGGAGAGTACGATTGATGAGAATGATTCCTCAGAGACTCAGCCCTCTACGACTACGACAGCTTTTGATGTCGATGCTTCCTTCAGCAACATGACAGACAAGTTGGCCATCAAGGGCCTTAAGGCACTGAACGTCAATCAGATCGGCATGTCCTACTCGTTGAACCATGATTTATCCCTGAAATATACGATTGGTTCCGGTGATTCGGCCAAGAATCAGGACTTCACCGTACAGAATGCAGGCCTGAAGGCATATTACAAGGCACAGTATGCCTATTGTGATCTGGACAATGAGGGCCTTAATACAATCATTTCCAAACTCTCTACTGACTTTGCCGGAGAAGATGTCTCTTCCATGATGCCGGATTATGTCAAGATCAAGGCGGAGAATGATATGACGATTGATGATCTTCCCATCAGCAATTTCGAGGATGCGGATATCGAATCCTTCGTTGATCAGCTCGAAACGCTTTATACTTCCATCACCTCTGCCGCCGATGGCGTTCTTGCCTTCAGACAGGCTGATGACATGACATATGTCGATCTGTCGCTCAACACGATGATCATCAGGCTTCTTCCTGAACTCTACAAGAGCAGTGCTGAATCTTCCCTTGATCAGACAAGTGAGGATTACCAGACCAAGAAATCCCGGATTGAGACGAGCTATACACTCATCAAGAACCTTACGGATCATACGACAGTCAACAAGTTCAAGGTCAGTCTTGGATATACTACTGCCGGTATCCAGAAGCTGAGTATGGATATCGACATCAAGGTTGCTGACTATGACATTGTCGATTCGACAGATACTGAAGTCGGTGGAATGACTGTTGTCGGTGTCTCCAATGTCCATTTCGGAGAATTGAATGTGAAGCTGAACCAGTCATCCAGCGTAAAATATGATACGGACGTCACGGTCGAAGTTCCTGGTGATCATACCTATCTTGATTTGACCACAATGTTTGACACACAGGATTGAATTCATCTACCATTGACTGTCAGACAGGTTCCCTTAAGTAGGGAAACCGGCTGACAGTATTTTTATTTTGGAAATGTTTTGCGGTTGTGATTCCAAACCAGCGTAATATGCCGTAATACGTGATTTTTCCGACTGTAGGAAAAAATATTTTTCATTTCTTTTCGTAATTTTGCCTTCGAAACAGGAATAAATATATGAGGAGACAGACTCATATGGAATTCAGGCTGGAAAAGAAGGTGAC
>CAVJFW010000067.1:0-4032 GCA_963648975.1 bacterium
TTTCCAGCCTGAATTCCATATGAGTCTGTCTCCTCATATGTATATCTACAATCCAAAGATAAAATTACGAAAAGAAATGAAAAATATTTTTTCCTACAGTCGGAAAAATCACGTATTACGGCATATTACGCTTGTTTGAAATCACAACCGTAAAAGGCGGCATAAAAAAACAGGGATGGTACTCCACCCCTGCAATTAAGGATAATATTTATTAGAATTGATTTACTTGATTTCGATGAACTTCTCTTCCTGCTTAAGTTCCTGAGGTTTCTTGATGACAACATTCAGGATACCATTCTCGCAAGAAGCAGAGATATCATCCTTCTTCACATTGTTTCCGATATAGAAGCTTCTGGAGAATGAGCCAGAGGCTCTTTCAGAACGAAGATATTTTCCATGGCTTTCCTTTTCATGTCTGTTGACAGTGGCAGCAATGGTCAGATAACCTTTGTCCAAGGAAAGACGTACATTCTTCTTGTCAACGCCTGGGACTTCCACTTCAAGATGATATCCATCCTGATTTTCAGAGATATCGGTTTTCATGACGCTTGAAGCATCCTCTCCTCCGAAACAATCATTCAACAACGACCAAAATGGGTGATAGTAATTATCCATATGATAATTCTCCTTTCTTTCATTCTTTTCTTCTTCGACTTTCATTTCTTTATTTTCCATAAGGTAATTCCTCCTTTTAGCACTCCTCTATCTCAAGTGCTAATTATATTATACACTCATTTTTAGCACTTGCAAGTATAAAGTGCTAATTTTTTTAATATTTATTTTTCCTCCACCTTACAATTATGTTTTCTTGGATTGAATTTCAAAATTCACTTATATATAATATTGTTGTCTCCAGAAGGAGATTTTTTATTTGAACTACGAAGAGGTAATACAATGAGAGAAAAAGTTGCCCTTGTCTGCACTGAATGCGGATCAAGAAATTACAATGCATCCAAGAAGAAGGGTGATGGCATCCGTTTCGAAACAAAGAAATATTGCCCAAAATGTTGCAAACACACCATTCATAAGGAAGGAAAATAACACATGAACAAAATTTCAAAGTATTTCCGCGGTGTCGCAGAGGAAGCCAGAAGAGTCCGTTGGCCAGACCAAAAGACTTTATGGAAAGCAGTCAGTGTCGTCTTGGTCATTTCCATCGTTGCTGCATTGGCTACAGTCTTAAGCGACTATCTTGTCGTGTTGATCATGAGAGCATTCGAAATCGCTCTCCCAACCAGCTCCAGCAGTGCTGACAGTTCTTCAGCTGCTGCCATGCTGACAAATTACATTAACGGAGGAATATTCTAATGTATAGCGAAGAAAACTTTTCTGAAGAAATCGATGAGACCAACAAGAACACCATCAACCCTTTGATCGGCGAAGTCAACCCGGACGAAGACCACGACAGTGAACTTCCGGAGAAGGCATGGTATGTCATCAACACCTTCAACATGAGAGAACATCAGGTTGCCAAGGATCTGAAGGCAAGAGCAGAATCCTTCAACATGACCGACAAGATTTTCCGCGTCATCTGCGCAGAATACGAAGAACCTGTCCTTGACGAAAAAGGAAAACAGAAGATGGCCATTGACAAGAAGACCGGTCAGAAGGTTCCAAAGGTCAAGGTCAAGAACTTCTATCCAGGATACATCTTCGTCGAGATGATCATGACCGATGAGACATGGTTCGTCGTCAGAAACACTCCAGGCGTCTCCGGTATCACCGGTTCTTCCGGTAAGGGTGCCAAGCCATTCCCGATTCCAAGAGAAGAAATCGAACCAGTCCTCAAGAGAATGCACATCGAAGACAAGGATATGTATTCCGAATACAAGGTCGGAGATCTCATCAAGATCATCTCCGGCAACTTCCAGGATGTCGAAGGAACCATCGAATCCATCGACAAGGAACGTGGTCAGGTCGAAGTCCAGATCGTATTCCTTGGACGCTACAACACCATCACTGAGCCTTTCTCCGATATCGAGAAGGTTCAGGAAAACGGATATTCTGAATAATCCAAAACACGGAGCTGCACTATGCAACTCCGTGTTTTTTAGTCTTTCCTTCTCCTTTTTATGCAATTATGAAGATAACTCAGGTGTTTTTCAAAAGGAAGACCATATAGCAAGCCATCAAGTCCCTCCTTCGATGCATCAATCATTCCCTTATGAACGAAATCATGGGCTATCTTGACAGCATCCTTCATGGAAACATCATTCATCAGTGCTCCCGTCAAGGCACTCGCAAAGGCATCGCCGGCACCATGATACCTTCCTGGAAGGCATTCCGTGAAATAATAGAACAGATTTCCTTCATCTTTGTCAAACATGACACATCCTACCCTTCCGTCATCCGTCAATACACCGGTCACCACGATTTTCCTAGGTCCATATTTGGATAATGACAATGTGATTCTCTGTGCCTCGATTTCACTTAGTCCTTCTCCCTTATAGGGAATATCCAGAAGAGCGAAGGCCTCCGTCATGTTCGGACAGATGACATCAGCATATTTGAGAAGATTCCTTATCTCATCCACATGGCCAGCATCAAATCCGGCATATAGTTTTCCATTGTCGCCAAAGGCCGGATCGACGACGACCATGGTATCCTTTTCCTTGAACCTATGAATGATTTCATCGACGATCCCGGCCTGCCCGTTTCCCAGATATCCGGTATAGATGCAGTCAAAATGATGTTTGCAATCATTCCACATATCCACATTGCGTAGCATTTCATCCGTCAGGTCATGATAATTCCATCTGGCAAAGGCAGTATGATTGCTCAATACAGCGGTAGGAAGACCGATGGTCTCTATCTCAGCCGTGGACAGAACCGGCAAGGCAACGGTGAGGGAACACCTTCCCATGCACGAATAATCCTGGATAGTCAGACATCTTTTCATAGATAAACCTCGCAAATCAAATCGTTTCATTCTATCATCCGGAAATACAAAAATGTAGGATAAAAAAACGATTGCCATTCAGCAACCGTTCATTTCAATCCTTCAAGCAATTTCATCGGAAGGGCAAACAGATCAGAGAATTTCTTCATTTCATCCATCGTAGGTCTGCTCTTTTCTTCTTCCCATTCCTGAACCTTCTCATCCGGTATGCCAAGATGATCGGCGACATAACAGAAATCGACATTGTATTCCTGATACATCAATCGGAGAATTTCGGAAAATTTCATTATTTGTCTTCTTCAGCAGGAACGATGGCTGAGCCATCCTTGTCTTCCTCGACGACAATGAGACTTTGCTCACCGTTCTTTGAGGAACCCTTCGGTTTCTTCTTGAGATCAGAGATGTCGATGATCTTGACATCCGTATTGGTCGGACAGTCATTTTCATTGATTTTTCTCTGACTTTCCTGTTCTTCCTCAATCTTCTGCTGCTTGAGCATATGGTTCGTGTTCTTGATCTTGATCAGGATGACAGCCAAGGAAGCAATGCCGGCGATGATCAGGATGATGCCGACGACAAGAAGCATCATGAGTTCGACAGTTCCGTTGTCCTTGATGTAGAAGACGAGATAGGTGATGCCAAGTCCGACGAAGAGACCGGCAAGGATAAAGGCGAGAACTGCCTTCGGAACGGATTTCTTCACACCTTTTCCGACAATCATGTCAACGCCATGGATGACAAGCAGTATGGCAGCGATAATCATGAAGATGGAGACAAAATAGGATAGAATTTCATTGATGATGTCTCTCTTGATGAACAACACCGTTGCAAGGGAGAGAACGGCCGCACCAATGAGACAATCCTGGTTATATGGATTCCTGTACAGAAGGTAGCCAGACAGAATATCCATCAATCCATATACGGTGGCAATGACACCAATGGAGATGGATAACATCAATCCCACAGATTCCTTTGAATCGGTTCCTTTGTTCAGAATCGACGTAATTGCGAATAAAATTCCTAAGATGATCAGAATGGATGATTGACCGATTTTGATCCACTTATAGACATCCATCCTGGAATCAGGTATATCTTGCTTTTTCATTATAAATTCACCTCAACTCGAATAATAT
>CAVJFW010000068.1:0-3276 GCA_963648975.1 bacterium
ACTTCACTATGAGCAACATTGCATAAGGCTCCCATCATATATATCCATCATTCATCTGTCCTGTGTTAAACTATCCCCAAGAGGTAGAGTTCAGAAATGAGAAACAACAAATACATGACCATAGGAGAGTTCTCCAACATCACAGGACTGACCATAAAGGCTTTAAGATACTATGACAGAATCAATATTCTCAAGCCATCCTACATCAATGAGGAAACCGGATATCGATACTACAAGAGAAATCAGATGCAGTTTGCAAACATCCTTCTTCTCGCCTCCACATTGGATATACCTCTGAAGAAACTGTCTGAATACATGAAGGAAGATGAAATCGAATATGATGCACTTCTCGAATATGCAAAAAAGGAAATCACCAACAAGATAAATGACCTAAGATATCATCTGGATGTAGTAAACCACTGCTCTGACATACAGAAAAGACAGTCGAATTGCATCTTCGAGAAATATCAGAAATTCGACATTCCGGAAATCAAGGTCGTCATGATTCCCTTCGATGGAGAAATAAACACGCCCGAATTCGACAAGAAGACAGCCGAATTCTTTGACCAGTACAGGGAAAATGAGCTCGGTGCCTATTATGGACTATTACATATAAAGGAAGATGGAATCATAAGAAAATACATCTTCGGTGAAGCCACTCCCTATACAAAACCAAGAAACAGGAATCATGTCCTATATACCTTCGAGAAAGGAACATATGAATGCAAGCTCGATCATAATCCTATAAATCCAAAGGACTTTTCTTCAGTATTGCTGATCATGGAAACCTTTCTGCCCTATAAGGATGAAAAGACCATATACGAAATCATGAAAAGATGAGAATGTTGAAAACGGAAAGGCGAAACACTAAACTAGGGACATGAGTAAGAAAATCATAGAGACAAGACATGTCTTTGCCCTGATGGACAAAGTCAAAGCAGATATGACAAAGATCGGTTATGTGATGACCATAGCCATGCAGATTTTTCTGTTCTTCTATTATTCCCTCTCCATCTACATGCATAGGACTTCCGTCATCTATATCGTAATCTATGCCACGCTTCTCACTATCTCCGTAAGTGTCTTCGTAGAGCAGATCATCTATCATCATACCTATGGAAAAAAGAAGGAAGATGAAATCAAGTCCACACATAAGAGAATAAACAGGATCTTCCGCTATATCGGTCTGGCCAACAAGATCACCCTTCTTGGTGTATCACTGGTTCCCATCATAAAAGGAGAAGCGTCCGACTTTGACAAGGTAGCCACGATAGCCTTGGCCATATTGATCATCCTGCAGTTTGCCCTCATCTTCATCGCCTATCTGATGAACAGATACATGGAATGGCTGAAGATGGCCATCGATCTGGATTTGAAGGAATCAAGGATATATGACATCATGGAAGCCAAGCATATGTTCTCCAACAAGATTCATGACTTTGCCACCAACCTGAAGCCGGAGGAAGAGACAAACGAATTTGAGGAGCACTTCAGAGACGAACTCGAAAATGTCGACCAAAGGCAGATGGAGAAGAAGGAAAAGAAGAAAACAAAGAGAGACAGTCAACTGAAGGAAGATCTCCAGTTCATAAAGAATCACTTCCGTGAAAGAAAGATGGAGAAAAAGACGAATGACAAAAAGATGGAAAAAGCATACCTCAGATGCAAAAGCAAGGCTGAAGGAATGCTGTCTGACGAAAAGAAGCTGAATGAATTTCTTCTCGAGGTCGAGAAGAGTCTGAAAAAGAATCCTCCTTCTGAGGATATGTTATATATCGATTATCTTCTCTCCGAAATGGAGGAAGGAAAAGACTCACTTTCCGTCGATGAGAAAAAATCCCATCTCATCAACCTCTTCTACTATCTCAATCCGATTCTGGATAATGACAAATCAACAAAGGACAACCTGACCATTCTGGAAAAATCAGAAGAGGAATACGGACCATTCGATTTTGACAAAGAAGAAAAATGACGAAATCAAATACCTCATGGTATCTGCCATGAGGTATATTTTTATTTCATGAACGTATTCTTCTCCAAGATACGATTTACGTCCTTATAGCTTGGGATGCTTTCCAAGGCACCTTTCTTCGTCGTAGACAGTGCACCGGCAATATTGCTGAACTTCAGGGTGGATTCCATCAAGGAAGAAATGAAGAGAAGTTCCCTGAGGCCTATGGAATCAACATTGCTCAGGAATGTTCCAAAGAACGCATCTCCGGCACCGGTTGTATCCACACAATTGACCTTGACAGACTTTACCTTGACAATTCTATTGTTGAAATATGCGACCGAGCCATCCTTTCCCAAAGTGACAAGAACAAGCTTCGGCCCCTTCTTGAGTTTCTTAAGTGCGTTTTCCAAATCTGCTTCACCGGTCAGAAATTCAAGTTCATCCTTGGAGAACTTCACGATGTCAAACTGAGGATAATATTTCTCATATATGTCGATGGCTTCCTTTTCATCATGAAAAACATCTTTTCTGTAGTTGATGTCAAAGGATGTGATCTTCTTCTGCGCCTTGGAGAAACTGAGAATCCCGTCAAGATACTTTCTTCCCTTTTCGGTGGAAAGCATCAAGGAACCGCAGTGGATAAGATCACCTTCCTGGATATAATCCAGGGCCTCGTCCGAAAAGCAGTCATCTGCACTGTTTTCCCTGTCGAAGGTAAAGCTTCTTTCCGCATGATTCAGAGTGACTTTGGAAATAAGGGTCTTTTTGTCCTTCAAGACATGAAGACCAGATTTATCCATCTCATTCTCATCAAAGAATCTTTGTATTTTCTTTCCGGCCATGTCATTTCCGATGTTTCCGACAAACAATACATTGGCTGACATCCTATGAGCCTGATAGGCAACATTGAATGGTGCCCCACCGACAAAGGATGTTTCCTTCTTCGTTAAGTTATCCACAAATGTATCCAGCAAAATTTCACCAAAGCAAATGATCATAGCGTTCTCCGTTCTTTTTCTTTCCTATATTCTATTCCTAATCTTCCAAAGGAAAAAGAAGATTCTTAAAATGAAAGACTGCGGATCATATCAACCGCAGTCCATAGAATTATCAGGAGATTTTCTCCTTCAGTTCCAATACCTTTTCCAGAGGCAACTTGAGAAGCTTGGCTATCATCTCCTCTGAACAGATGTTTGCCTTCAGAAGAGAAATGCAGATTTCTTCCTTGCTTTCCTGTCTTCCAAGTAAGATGCCTTCGTTTGTTCCCTTCTCATAATATTCCTGCAGTGGATTATAGATCATGGCGTTCTTACCTCCTTGTA
>CAVJFW010000069.1:0-3160 GCA_963648975.1 bacterium
CATTAGGGATGATTACGAGTTGTGGAGCGAAGACGTCTGTCTCGATTTCCTATACCGGAACTGAAGGTACTGCAGCATTTGCCATTGAAGAGGTTAAATCCGCATTATCAAGAAACAACATCGAATACATAGAAGGCAAAGCTGATTACAACATTACTTTTGCAGCTGAATACGATGCAAACCTTGGAAATGAAGGTTACAAACTTGAAGTCGAAGGTAAAAATATCACTATCACTGGACACGACCGTACTGGTTTGATGTATGGTGGTTTGGAATTAGCCGAACAAATCAATTTAAACGATGGTTTGAAGAATTTAGAAAGCAAAACTGAAGCCGCTTATACTGAATTCCGTGGAGTATCTGTCCGTCCTCCAATGGATTATCGTACGCCATCTTACACCAATAATGGTGATTCCACTAGATGGAATGTCGAAAATACATGGGACATCAATTATTGGACAGGATTGTTTGATATCATGGCCAGAATGAGATATAACATTTTAAGTTTTGCAACTGTTAATAGTTTGCCTCATATGGTCGTTGTTCCAGGTTATGAAAATTGTGCCTTGGAAGATATCTATGAATACACTGGTGATTATGATGACTCCTATAAAGGCAATTGCACTAACATGTATCAGGATAAACAAGATGAACAAACCCGTCTTGTTAAAAAGATGACCATCAATGAGAAGATTAAATTTTGGCAAGATGTTATGCAAATCGCCCACGACAGAGGCATTATTTGGCAATATTCCACAATGAATATCTACACTTTCTCTGAAGCAAAGGCTGGTTATGGCATCGATTCTGACAAATATAACACTGTAACAAAAGACTATTTCACCAAAGCATATAAGACGTTATTGGAAACTTATCCTTACATCGATCATATCAAAACAACATGTGGAGAAAACTTTGAATATAAGGCAAGCGAGGAAGATGTCGTCAATCAATGGTATAGAGATGTTTATGGTGGTGCTGTTGAACAAGTCTTAGATAAAGATCCGGAGAGAGCTAGGCGTTTTGAATTAGGTTTTGCAGGTGTAGGCAATACCCTTTTAAGTGATAATTTTTACAGTAAATTCAGTGACTACAAATACAATCTTTATGTCAACAAGAGATATAACGATACTCGTTTATTGTCTGTAAACAAGTGTACAGATAACGTTGAATATGTCAAAAACATGCCCGAAGGTTGGGATATGATTTATAACGTCAGAGCCGAAGATTGTTATCACTTGACATGGGCAAATCCTGACTGGGTTAGAACATGGTGTAAGAATGTTGTTGAAAACAGAGTCAGAGGTTGGCATTTTGCAATCGATGGTTATTATGTTTCTGGTAAGGAATATGAATTCGTTGATGATTCCATGAATGGCGATTACTACTATAATCGTCATTGGATGATGTATTCAATGTTTGGTAGAATGGCTTATAATCCAGAAATCAGTGATGACACATGGACTAAGATTGTTGAAGACCATTACGAAGATGTCAAAAATGTCAAGGCCGTCGATGCTACTTATGAAGCCATGAAAATCGCTTCTGAAATCATGCCGAATGTCATTTGTCAATTCACACCAAGTGGAACAGATGCTGCATTCTTACCTGAAATGTGTTTATCCAATCCAACATTGAAAGGTTTCTATGACATCAAACAATTTGTCAATTCTGACCAAGCTGACCCAGATGGTGATATTTATTCCTTCAAGGAATATGCAAAGTTATTTGCTGCCGGCGAGAAGAATCTTACTAAAAGAACACCATTCCAAGTAGCTGATGATTTAAGAAAAATTGCAAGCAATACATTAGAAAAAGTAGATGAAGCAACTGGTCTGGTCGGTTCATCAAGTGTTGCATTGACAAACATCTTATTAGACCAAAAAATCATGGCCTTATTAGGTAAGTATTACGCTCAAAAATTCGAAGCTGGTATGGCTTTACGTCTTTATAACGATACTGATGACAAGACTTATCAGACTCAAGCTGTTGAAGCCTTGACTAAAGCTGTTGATATCTGGAAAGAATATGCTGCTTTATGGTCATCTAGGTTTAAGGTTGAAAGATTACCACGTCATGGTGTAATTGATCCTAATTCATTCACGGAAACAGTCGAAAAGGATGTCACCACTGCATCTAATTGGAAGAAAAAGAATTACTGATTTGGCTTAAAAATATAAATGCTTGAAGAAAACAGAAGGAGCGTTTAAAATTATAATGACAAGGAAAGCTAATAATTTAACTATGCTCAAGATTGACATTGTTGAAGACACTCCTTCTGAAAAAGAACATCTTATTGAACTTATTGCTCAATTTCAAAAAGAAAATAACGAATTTTTTGAAATTCAGACTTTTGATAATGGCTTTTTATTCTTGGATAATTTCAAACCAGATTTTAATTTAGTCTTTTTGGATATTGCTATGCCTGGCATAAATGGTGTTGAAGTCAGTCAAAAATTAAGAAAAATGGATCCTGACGTTTGCCTGATATTTGTTACAAATCTTGCTCAATATGCCATTAAAGGTTACGAAGTAGAGGCGTTGGATTTCCTTCTTAAACCAGTTAAATATATTAGATTGGAAAAAGTCATGCAAAGGGCTATTAAGAAAATTGAGCTTAATTCCAAAAAAGATATTGTCATAAAGACTACCGATTCTTTTGTCAAAATTTCCAGTGATGACATCATCAGTGTTGTTGCAGATGATCACATCATCATCTATCATACTCTAAAAGGGGACTACCAAACATGGAGTTCCCTAAAAGCTGTCCTTGGTGAACTTTCACCAATCAAATTTTATCGTATTGGTAAATCCAGTATTATAAATTTAAACTTTGTCAAGGGAATCAAAAACGGTTCTGTTATGCTAAAAGATGGTTCTGGTTTCCCAATCCCTCGTGGAAAGAAAGGGGAATTTGTTTCAGCGATGGGCAAATTCTTGCTTGAATGATGTTCGAGTTAATTGCTGATCAATTTTTTCAATATTATCGTTACACATTGGAACTCTTCGCCTGCATGTTTTTCTTTAGCCTAAGTTTTACACATGGTGAAAAATTCTCTTTTAAAATCAAGCTTTTGTTTTTAATTAATATTTTATTTTCCATCATTGTCTCTATTATTGCTGGAATAATTATTTCATATTCAAATTTACTTACTTATTC
>CAVJFW010000070.1:0-3096 GCA_963648975.1 bacterium
GTCCATAATTGAATTATGAAGTCTTCGTTTTTCCTGTAAGGAATACAAATGATGGTGAAAAAAATCGCAAATAACATCTCCAAAGGAATCAAAGAAGGAAAATGGATTGAGGTTTCATATTGCAACGCAAAGAATGAAACCACCTATTTTTGGATGGCCATCAAAGATATCATCATATCCACAAAAACTTTGGTTTGCGATATATTCAATCATACAAAAGGTATTCAGACATTAGAAGCCAAAATCAGTTTTGACGGCATAAAATCAGCCGATGTACTCCCATTCACTTCCTATGATGTACCCCAGGCACTCTTGGATAAATTAGATCATGTTGATCCTGATGAAATATCTTGGTTAGGATATGATGGATTCAATTCAAATATTCTCAATTATTACATTGAATGCGGCAAACTTGATAATGACCCTTTCCAAAAAGAATATTTCATGATTGAAGGCATAGATCTTATGGTCCTAAGAACAAATAAGGTCTACATCATGAATCAAAGCCAGATCAACTTCCTTATCACGAAAATCTACCATAACAAAGATTTTACATCCGCCTTTAAGGAACTGGTCATCTCTGTTTTTGCCATATCATCAAACAATAAGAAATATGTCATATGCTACTATCCACTATCGTTTGATCCATCGAAGAAATCATTGATTGTCTCAAAGAGTCTCCAGTTCAATAAATCATTTCTCATTGATGGAAGAAAACGATCAATATCGAATTATGTTGAAGGGGACATTGAAAAATTCATCGAAGATTTCAAGAACAAGGATAACTACAAAAAATGTAAGGAAGAGATAGAAGAGCATCTATCAAAAAATGAAATCATCGATACCAGACCAGATATCCTATTGCTCCAAAGGGACATTCCGGTCAATCTTTCAGAAACATATAAGAAAATCGAAACGCAATATAAAGAAAACAAATTATCCCGTCCACTAAAAGCCTTTTACGGCAATCTGACTAGAGTTGGCGGAAAAAGAAAAGAACCACCTATCATTCTTTACGATGAAAAAGTAAACATCGATCAGATGAGAGTCATATACAATGCCATGACACAACCGGTCACATATGTCCAAGGCCCTCCTGGAACCGGAAAGACTCAAACAATTCTAAATGTCATCCTGACTGCTTTTGTCTCAGATAAAACACTATTGATTTCATCATCCAATAACACTCCAATAAATGGAATCATGGAAAAATTAAGGTTTAAATATTTTGACAAAGAAGTGAAATTTCCATTTCTACGACTGGGAAACAACGAAGAAATCAGAAAAGCGACATTGAAAATCAGAGAATTATTTTCATTTGAGTACGACAAGAAACCAAATGACAACCTAATTACACAAATCATCGAATCAACAAACAAGAAAAACGAAATTCTCAGACAGAAACTAAAAGATTATGAAAAGCGCCTTGATTTGATTGAACTAATCGATTCAGCAAACAAACTGATTGATGCCTGTCAGGAGAAAAACAAAGGCCTCATCAGTAGCATCAAGGAGAAAATAGAAGAATATAAGAAGAAACTTGATTCAATTCCATACATTCAGGATGAAGATGTTCTTTCCCTGTTCCAGCCAATCAGCAAAGATACGAAGTTTATGTCTTATCTATTTTTCAAGTCATTGAAATACATCAGCAAGCTCAAGACAGGAAAGTTTACGGAGTTGATCAACATATGCAAAATCGAAGCTGATGATGAAAGAGTCCGGAAGTTCAACAATTGGACAGGCAATGATGAAAATCTTAAGACGCTGATTTCCGCCTTTCCCATCATACTCACAACAAACATATCCGCTTCAAGATTAGGTAACACTGATACAAAATTTGATTTGGCCATCATAGATGAGGCTGGGCAATGTAATGTCGCCCATGCCTTATTACCGATTGCACGTGCAGAAAATCTCCTTTTGGTCGGTGATACAAACCAACTAAGACCTGTCATCATTTTAGAAGACAGTATCAATGATAGATTGATGGAAAAATATGAAATTGATTCTTCATACAGTTATAAGAGCAATTCAATTCTATCCATTATGAAATCCCATGATTCCGTATCGAAGAAAATTCTCCTTTCTTATCATTATCGCTGCGGAAAGAAAATCATAGATTTTTCCAATCAAAGATACTATGGTTCAGACCTGAAGACAGGAAAAATAAACTTTGATGGCGACCTCAGATTCATGGACATAAAAAATAATAATGTCTCCAAAATCAAAAACGAAAATATAGATGAATGCCTTGGCATCATAGACTACATAAAAAGAAATGAGATGAAGGACGTTGCCATCATCACTCCTTTCAGAAGTCAGCAAAAGCTAATGAACGATTTGTTGAGCCAAAATGGTCTGACTGACATATCTTGTTCGACCGTCCATTCCCTGCAAGGTGCCGAAAAAGATACAATCATTTTCTCAGCATCCATATCACCAAGGACATCCATACGAACCTTTGAATGGCTGAAAAACAATGCCGAACTCATCAACGTTGCCGTAACCAGGGCAAAAAAGAAACTGATAGTCTCAGCCGATAGCGAGGCCTTGAATAAATTATCGGACAAATCAGATGACCTCTACGCCTTGATCAACTATGTAAGAAACAATGGTGAGACAGAAGTTTCCCCATCGTTAATAAATAACATCTCCATCGGCAAATCAAATAGCAGCAAAGCTGAGGATGAGTTTTACAAGACAATCAGTCAGTTTTGTACCACCAACAAAAGCTTCGACGCGGAAAGGAATGTGGCTTTCAAGGATATTTTCAGTAATGACCCTATTTTTTCTAACTCCGGTATGGAATTTGACTTGGTCCTATATGAAAGAAAGTTTCTGACAAGGAAAGTAGCAATCGTCATTGAAATCAACGGCGGTGAACATTTCGGAGACAGAAGAAGAGAACGATTGGATAAAAAGAAACAGGAAATATGTAAGGAAAAAGGGTGGAAGTTCCTATCTATCCCAAACACCTTTGTCAAATCCTATGAAGAAATCAGAGATATCATTCTTTCCGCTACAGGGAAGAATGATGAACAGTTATCATTATTTGATGACTGAAAAAAATATAGAAGCTGTACTATGTTATGA
>CAVJFW010000071.1:0-2808 GCA_963648975.1 bacterium
ATGGAAAAACATGGTTATCACCTGAAGAAGTATATGGGCCTATGACTATTTTTACAGAGCCTGATTTATCAAGTTCAAAATTAAATCCGCCCTGCATCATTTCATAGCTACCAAAAGTTTGATTATGAATTCTAACATTCGAGTAAGTGTTCTTAATAATGTCTTTATTTGAAGAACCACCGTAAATTTGAATACCGTTGATATTAATCGCCTTAGTAGACAATGTTTTTGTAGTATTGCCATCGCTTAGCATTTGAGCAAATTGATGTTTAACGTTATAATAACCCGATTCTAGATTTCCAAATCCACAATTTGAAACATTTATTGTTGAAATAGTTATAGGGCTACTTGTAGAGCCAATTTTATTAGACCAGGTTTTACTTTTATTTTCATCATCCAATATCCTATACGTTGTAGACGTTGATGTATCAACATAGAAAAAGGAAATGTTATCGTAAGAAAAAATATCAAACAGACCATCTTTATCGCTATCGCAATCGTCATCATTGGAATATATCGTTCCGCCTTGATCTGTTACATTAACGGAATAAGGAATACCATTTTTGCTTGAATTAAATGTCTTATTATGAAATCTCGGCGTAGCACTACCAGTGTTAGTATTTTTACCTACAATATATCCTGTATTTGTAGTGAGGACCGGTTCTCCTATATTCTTCCCAGAAGTATAATAAGAACCCCTGTCGCCAGTGTAAGATCCAGAAATTGTGGCTGTTTCCAGGTTTATATTCAAAGGCATATATGTTCCTTCCATCAAGGCTACATATTGTCCGCTTTGATAAGTTGTATCCCAATCAAAAGATCTTGAATAATACAATTTTGCATTGAAGTTTGTAGATGTGTAGATACCATAAGCAGATGGTGTATTTCCACCATTAACGCTTTTGGCAATATAATTGATACGTTTTGCAAAGCTTGCAATATCGATACTTCCACCCCATCCCGTTGACTGGCCTTGTCCAGGCCTGTCACTCCAAGATACAGCATCAGGATTATAGTCTCCGATCAAGGTATAGGAACTGACTGCAGAGAAAGCATCCGTATCTGAAACCTTGGTACCAAGTTTTGAAGTACCGGAAGCAAATTCAATCTTTGAACGATATGCACCACAATAGGAGACATTGGCGTTGGCATAACCGACAATAAGACCAGCCAAGGTGTTGGTGGCTGTCGGCTTGATGTTTACCTGATCGACATAGAAATTGCTGACAGATGATTTCACTTCACCAGAAATGGTGAATGTAGTTGAGGGAGTACTACCCTCAACGGCATTTACCTTGTCATCAGCCAATCCGACAACACCAAAAGTTCCGATGATGGAACAATGCTTCAGTTTTCCATTATCGATATATTCGGTGGAACTCTTTATTGCGGTTGGAACACTTGTCATACCATCTGAATCATCCGTCACCGTGTAATTCCTGATGATGGAATTATTTCCGTCAAACACACCGACAAAAGGATACTGGCTTGTTCCTATCGGAGGAATGACAAGACCAGCACAGTCAATATCGGCAGGAGTCACGTATTTCTCAGCTGTAGTAGCCTTTCCTTCTTCAGCATCCGTGGAAGCCACCTTGAAGTAGACCGGGGTGATGACACCGTTTTCATCTGCCTTGTTGAAATGACCGATATATTGAAGCCAAGCTAAATTATAGAGATGTCTTCTGTTGGTAATGATGTATGGATTCTCTTCTGTTCCTTTTCCATCATAGAAATAGGCGGAAGTAGACTGACCCTCAACCAATTCCACCGGAGACTTAATCCTGTTGTCAAACCATCCCAAAGTATGGGTAGTACCCATATAGAGAAGAGAAAGGCTAAGAAGGAAGGTTCCTGCGATGATTGATTTCTTTGTTCTGTTTTTCATGTTTTTCAGTCAATCCTCAAATAGAAATCCTGCGTATATTTCAGAGAACCACCGATGCTGACATCATTGATTGTATCATTGGCGATGTTGATGGAATAGATATGCTCGATGTTCTCCGTATTGTATTCAAAGACACAGCCGATATAGAAGGACTCTCCGCTTTGATTCTTATAGGAATCATATCCATAGGTATTTCCCGTAAGGACACTCTTATAACTGGCTGTCGTTTGAGAAGAACCATTTGACAGAGTCATGAAGGATTCAAGATATCTGGTGTCACCCAATTGGATGAAGGCACCATTTGAGAAAGAAGTCTTCTCACTTTCACTTATGTTCACATAGGAAAACTGGAGAATGTCGGAAAGGGAATTACCTTCCAATTCCAGTTTTGTACTCTCTTCAAGCTGTTCCTCTGTCTTGTTGGATACCGGAGTGAGAGAAATACCATTCGTATGGGATTTAGCCACACCCGTATTGATCTTGATCAGGGCAAGCACGGAAACAGGTTCATCATAGAAATATCCGTCATAGGCATCCATGAGTTTTTCTTTATCGGATGGTTCTGTGTATGTCATCTTACCGGAAGAATCCACATCTATATCTACAATCTTATTTCCATAGGTGTAGGTATATGTCCCATCAGTCGAAGAAGTGTATTGGCTTTGCTTATAAAGGGAAATGTTTTCGACAAGTCCGTCATAGGCAATCACCTCAAAACCACTTCCTCCGGCATCTGCGTTCCTTGCAGCAGTAAACCAGGCAAAGGAAGCAACGAAAACAGCTGCCAATGAGAATATTGACATACTGGTCGCAGCGATGAGTTTCAATTTATTGTTCTGTTTTCTTACCATATACAAAAAAAAGGTAAGGCTCTTATCGCCTTACCTAAAATTATATATATATATATATATATATATAAG
>CAVJFW010000072.1:0-2767 GCA_963648975.1 bacterium
ATCCATACAAGATAGATTCCCTTGATGAACTTCCTGCCCTTGTAGAGAAATTATTCAGCTAGTGTTGCCAAATCGGGCAACACTTTTTCATTTTCATCACATAAAAAGTAAAGAAAATGTAAATAGTTGTCATTTTTTCTCTTTGGAAGCGCTTATAAATGTTTAAAATAATAGTATCTTACATCCTTAAAGGGGGACAATATGGATACAAATCAAGACAAGCCATTGAAGCTGAACATGAAGAGGACCTTCATCATCGGTTTCGCGTTTTTCGGAATCCTTCTCTTATGGCAGGTATATGACTCCTGGTGTCCGACATTCCTGACGGAGCTCTTCAAGAAGGCCATCCCGGGATCCAGTGACGAAGAAGTCCAGTATCTCGTCGGCATCATGATGGCAATGGACAATCTCGCAGCTTTGATTCTTCTGCCGATATTCGGTAAGCTGTCGGACAGAACACATACGAAAATCGGAAAGAGAATGCCTTACATTCTCATCGGAACCCTGGTCTGTTCCATTTGTTTTCCGTTCATTCCTGTCTTTTTCCACTACAACAATCTTGTCGGAACAATCATCATGATGGCTGTCATCGTCTGTTTCATGATGATGTACAGAAACCCGGCTGTTGCCTTGATGCCAGACATGACCCCAAAACCATTACGTTCCAAGGCAAACGGCATCATCAACATCATGGGATATATCGGAGGTGCCTTTGCCACCGTCGTTGGAATCATCTTCGTCCTCAGCCAATATCTCGGAGTCAAGGGAAAGACAACATGGCAGACAGGAAATATCTGGGCCATCGAAGCACCTTTCCTCATCGCATCCGTTCTTATGGTCATCTCTGCCGCCGTGCTTTTCTTCAACATAAACGAAAACAAGATAGAGGCAGAGGTCAAGGATGAGCTCGAACGTGGCGAGGCCTTTGCGGAAATCGAGACGAAGGTCGATGATGACAAACCGATGAGCAAGGCAAACCGCAACATGCTCTTCCTCATCCTCGCTGCCGAATTCTTCTGGTTCATGGCTGACAATGGAATCGGTACCTTCATGGGAAATTACACGATCTATTATCTGCAGGCAAGCACAAGCTCGAACATGATCAACACCATCGTCGGTGGTATCGGATCCGTCATCGGCTTTGCCATCGGTGGCATCATCGCCGGCAAGATTGGAAGAAAATGGACCGTTTTTTCCGGCCTTTCACTGGCATTGCTCAGCTACGTCTTCTGGATGATTGCGACCTTCACCTTCTTGAAAGGTGCAGCTGGAAGCGGAACTTTCCCGTTTGTCATCTACATCATTTGGTTTGCCAAGGGTTTAGGTATGTCTCTTGTACATGTCAACTCCTTCCCAATGGTCGTTGAATTATGCTCTTCCAAGAAAATCGGAGCCTTCACCGGATATTACTACGCTTCCAGCATGGCAGCCCAGACCATCACTCCAATTGCCTTGGGAACGTTGCTTCTCCATCCAAACTTCAACTTCGGATACCTGCCAGTCTACGCCAGCATATGTCTTGCCTTATCCATGATTACCTTCGTCTTTGTCAAGAACGTAAAGACGAACAAAACAAAGATTGCCAAAGGGTTGGAAGCCTTTGACCAGGAGGACTGAAATGAAAAAAGAAGAACTGATCAAATCGGTGGATCCCAGATTTTTCCAAGGCATATGTCATAGAGGTTATCACAATGAAAAAGATACCGAAAATGGACTTAATGCCTTCAGGAACGCCTTGGAAAAGAACATGACCATCGAACTGGATGTCCATCTGACGAGAGACAACGAGCTTGTCGTAATCCATGACTCCGAGACAGAAAGAGTTACTGGGAAAAAGGGAATCATCGAAGATATGTCCACAAAAAAAATCAAGGAAGAATATAGACTCCTTGATGGTGAGGAAATACCTACATTGAAGGAAGTGTTCTCCCTCATTGATGAACAGGTGCCTATCGTCATAGAACTGAAAGTCTACAGAAAAAATTATAAGGCGTTGGCTGAAAAGCTGAAGGAAGAGCTTCTTTCCGTCCATGACAAAACAAAGTTCATGCTGATTTCCTTTGACCCAAGGGCATTGCTGCCATTCAGGAAATCAGGCTTCATGAGACAGCTTCTTGTCGCACATGACGGGAAACATGAATACGTTTATCATTTCCGTCATTTCTTCGAAGGTGTCGATCTTGAATATACTTTCTTAAGCATGAAGAAAATACAAAAATATCATAAAAAACACATCATCAACATCTGGACCGTGGAAAAGGAAGATGTCGTCACATCATCACTTCCATATGTCGATACCATCACATTCCAGCACATCAACTGTGATTTCGTCAGAGACAGTCTTGTGAAATCAAAATAGACGAAATAAAAAGGATTCTCGGTGTAAAAGCCGAAAATCCTTTTTTCGATTCATGAATCAACAAAAAGATATAAATCAGGAGATTTTCTCCTTCAGTTCCAATACCTTTTCCAGAGGCAACTTGAGAAGCTTGGCTATCATCTCCTCTGAACAGATGTTTGCCTTCAGAAGAGAAATGCAGCTCTCTTCCTTGGCAAGCATGATACCTTCCTCTTTTCCGACCAAAATGCCTTCCTGCCTTCCAAGTAAGATACCTTCCTTGGTCCCTTTCTCATAATATTCCTGCAGTGGATTGTAGATCATGGCGTTCTTACCTCCTTGTATATATTTTAGCGCACTATTTCTCAGATGTACATTAGCAATCTTATCGGAGTCAGTCTGATGGAAGTCCTTCATCAGGGAGGACAG
>CAVJFW010000073.1:0-2753 GCA_963648975.1 bacterium
GTGTTTAGTGTCAAAAATGGTATATTTCTAGAGTGCAACTTTTCTTTTTTTGTTTTTTGTTGCAAAAAAAGGAAACTGTCGTGCTATTTATCTCAACCAAAGGAGAAGTCTTATGAGCTTTCTTGACAAAGTATTCCGTATTGATGAACGTTCCTTCAAGAAGATCGAAAAGAAGGCAAAACGTGTCTTCCAGTACGAAGAAGCCTATTCCAAATTCACAGATGACCAACTGAAGAGTATGACCCCATACCTCAAGAAGAAGTTGGCTGCCGGACAGACAGTCGATGACATTCTTCCTGAAGCTTTTGCCACTGCCAGAGAAGCTGGCAGACGTGTCTTGGGTCAGTTCCCATACCCTGTCCAGGTCTTCGGTTCCACCGTCCTCAATGAAGGCGACGTCGCCGAAATGAGAACCGGTGAAGGTAAGACCCTCACCGCTACCATGGCCGTCTACCTCAACGCCCTCGAAGGCAAAGGTACCCATGTCGTCACCGTCAACGAATATCTCGCCAGCCGTGATGCCGACTGGATGGGCAACATCTATCGTTACCTTGGTTTAACCGTCGGTGTCAACCTCAGGGAAAAGTCCACCAAGGAAAAACAGGAAGCCTATAAGTGCGATATCACCTATTCCACAAACTCCGAACTGGGTTTCGATTACCTTAGAGACAATATGGCCAAGTCTGTCCAGAACCGAGTCCTGAGAGGACTTCACTTCTGCGTCATCGATGAAGCCGACTCCATCTTGATTGATGAATCGAGAACACCTCTTATCATTTCCGGTGGAAGTGGCATCACCGCTTCTTCCTATGTCACCGCTGACCGTGTCGTCAAGATGATGAGAAAAGACAGAGACTATACCATCGATATCGAGAAGAAGGTCGCCTCCCTTACTGACAAGGGTGTCGAACTCGTTCAGAAGATGTTCTCCATCGACAATCTTTACGATGCCCAGTGGGCTGATCTCACCCACCGTATCACCCAGGCTCTCAAGGCCAACTACATCATGAAGCGTGATACGGAATACATGGTTGGAGACAATGATATCCTTCTCATCGATTCCTTCACCGGACGTGTCATGAAGGGAAGAGAATATTCCGATGGTCTGCAACAGGCTCTTCAGGCAAAGGAACATGTCGAGATCAAACCGGAAACCGTCACTTTGGCAACCATCACCTATCAGAACTTCTTCCGTCTCTATGACAAGATCTCCGGCATGACCGGTACGGCAAAGACCGAGGAAGAAGAATTCCGTAAGGTCTACAACATGCGTGTCATCACCATCCCGACCAACAGACCGATTCAGCGTGTCGATGACAAGGACCTCATCTTCGGAACAGAAAAGGCCAAATACACAGCCCTTGCCAACGAAGTCAAGGAAAGACATGAAAAGGGTCAACCGATCCTTATCGGTACACCATCCGTCGAAAAATCCGAAATCGTCGACAATCTCCTCACCCAGATGAACATTCCACACGATGTTCTCAACGCCAAGAACCATGCCCGTGAAGCTGCCATCATCGCCCAGGCTGGTCAGAAAGGTTCCGTCACCATCGCCACCAACATGGCAGGCCGTGGTACCGATATCAAATTAGGTGAAGGTGTGAAGGAATTGGGTGGTCTTGCCGTTCTTGCAACCGAAAGAAATGAATCCAGACGTATCGATAACCAGCTCAAAGGTCGTTCCGGCCGTCAGGGCGATCCGGGCTATTCCCGTTTCTATGTCTCTCTTCAGGATGAGCTTTTCATCCGTTTTGCACCTCAGTCCACCAAAAACCTCTATGAGAAACTCGGTGACGAGGCATTCGAATCCAGAATGATGTCCAACGCCATCACCTCTGCACAGAAGAGAGTCGAAGGTCAGAACTTCGATACCCGTAAACAGCTTCTCAACTACGATGATGTCCTTTCCCGTCAAAGAAAGACCATGTACGAAAGAAGAGATCACATCCTTTATTCCAAGTCCGTCACGGATACCATACCATCCTACTTCGACATTGCCGCCAAGGCCATCTCTGCCCAGGCTTCCTATGTGAAGGACCAGGAGAAGGTCGTCAACGGAAAGAAACTCCAGGAAGCCATGGTCAAGGAACTTTCCGTCGATCCGGCAATCTGCCCACCTGAGGCTTTCGATGCCATCTCCGTGGAAGACGCAAATGAGCTTCTCTCCGCCAGACTCCAGCGTGCCTATAAGGAACACTCCAAGGATTGGACAGAGGAGATGAGAAACTTTGCCGAAAAGACAGTCACTTTGGACTGCATCGACAAGAGATGGACAAAGCATATCGACCAGATGTCCAAGCTCAGAGACGCCATTTGGCTCAGATCCTATGCCCAGACTGATCCTCTCCAGGCCTATACCAATGAAGGTTTTGCCATGTTCGACCAGATGAATCACTACATCTCCTCTGATGTCGTCCGTACCCTTCTCCATGTCGCCTTCAGGGAAAACAGAAAAGCTGTCAGCGAAACCGTCCAGAATGCCCCAATCAATCAGACCGGTGAAGCCAAGAAGGAACCGGTCAAGTTCAACCCGGACAGCGTAAGCAACATCACCCCGGATGATGACGGAATCGACAGAAGCAATCCGACTGCCAAGATCAACTAAGCCTATTTTCAAAAACATTAATATATAAGGAGTGCCGAACAATGAAAGAACTATTCGAGCTGAACAATCTCTATTCATCGCTCAACAATCAGGATCTTGATTTGCAAGGCTGTCTTTGACATCCCTGCACTGAAAGAACGCGCCA
>CAVJFW010000074.1:0-2281 GCA_963648975.1 bacterium
TATCTGACTGGATCATAATTAAGGGAATGTATTTTCCTGAAACCGAGATTGATTGTCTTGGGATTTCCAATCTGGTGCTTTATGGAGATGCCTTTGATATAGCCGACCTTGGCATTGATTTCCCTGAATGAATGACAGATGTCCTGATCGACGGCGTCTATGAACAGTCTTTCATCGAATCCTTGCTTTAGCTTCTTATACCATCTGTTGGAAATGAAATTTCCGCTTGTTAGCCACCAAGGCACATCCACCAGACTTATGTCCGTCTCATCGGAGTTGAAATTCAGACTGATGATTCCATAATTGGTATTTTTTTTGAGGATTTTCATGATTGTGTCAAGCCTGTCGAACGGAAAGATGGAATCCTGGTCCATCGTCAGGACATAATCGATGTCATTTCCCATTGCTTTTTCCATACCATGCTTCAGGGCATAGGCGATACCTTTGTTTTCCTTAAACTCGATGACATGATTGTTTTGTGACTTTCTCAGCTCATCGTTGATGAGGGAATTTGGAATTTCAGAATTGTCCAGAAAATATACATCGGAAAAATATCTGGAATATTCCATAAGATGGTCCAAAAATTCATTCTTTGGATTATAAAGGACGATTATTGCATCTAGTTTCATGTCAGTTACCTTTTATTTTGCCTTTATTGTGAATAAATATGAAAAGAAATGAAGGAAACATGTCTGTCTTGAACATTCGATTGCCTTTTTGAAGAAGAAGAGATGGTAATGCATTTTTCCCAAAAGTGGTCTTCCCATTTTTTTGTAAATGGTTCTGTAAAAGTGATATCCATCTTTTTTGATGATTTTCAGTCGATGGACGATTTTCCTGTGATCAGTCGAGCGGATGGAAAAATCACAGATGTTTCTGACATCGATGATTTCTGTCTTTATATCGTGGATATAAAGCATTGCATAAAAATATGCATCCGTGAAATAGACGAATAAATCCTCATCATATGGACCGATGATGTCATATGCCTTCTTTGAAACGACTGTGCCATTGTTGATGGAATTGTACAATTCTTTGTCTTTGTCATGCAAAAGAATCGAATGGGATTTCAGCATCCTTGAGTCGCCGAATACTTTGGGGGAATCTATGCTGTTGTCTCTTCCGTTGATGTTTATGGGAGAAAAAACCAGGGAATCGGATTGCCTGATTCTGTTTAGGACAAGGCTGACATAACTATCATCCAATGATGTGTCATCATCGAGAATCATCAAAAAATCTCCATCCTTCAGGTTTTCCTTTATGACAAGATTGTAAGCTTTTGATAATCCGCAGTTATATCCAAATCCATAATAGATGCAATCGTGTTTCCAGGCAAATTCCGTGTTTTTGCTTATGAGCACCGGATCTTCAGAGTTGTCAAAAAGGATATGTCTGACGTCTTCTGACTTATATTCGAATATTTTGGAATCTTTTATTTGCTTATCATATACGACGGAAAGGATATATAACATCTTTATTTCATTCCTTTCTTTTTTCCGATATATCTTGCCAACATGTTCGGAACAAACATGATTAGGGCCGGAATATTGAAATTCAGGAGGATGTTTCCGAAGATTTTCAAAGCCAATTTCAATCCTGAACCATTTGATGCATAATTGCCTATTTCTGGATTTTCCTTGAAGAAAGCTCCGAATAGCTCATATCTTTTTTCCAATTCCTTCAGCTTGAATTTATGAGTGTGTTCTACATAGGTGTTTGCACAGTATTTGACTTTCTTGCCATTGGAAATGACTTTATGGGCATAATACATGTCTTCGTTTGTCTTCTGTGGCTTGGCGTCGTATCCACCGACGGAGACAAAATAAGCTCTGTCGAGGGCTGAACAGGTATCTGAGGCGAAGAATGCGTTGATTCCCAATTTGTCGATGAGACTTTTGTCCTTGACCAATGATTTTTTCGGATAGTTGAACTTTCTGGTATATCTTTCAATGGACCAGTTTGTGTTTACCTGTCTCAGGTATGCATATTTGATATCGTCATCAAGGCAATCGGCCAGCTTCTCCAGACAATCATCTTTTGTCATTCTTGCATCCTGAGTCAGAAGTATGATGATATCGGCATCGGATGAAAGGATGGCTTTTTCCCTGGTAAGTGCATGATTGAATTCTTGTTCTGAAACGATGTCAAAGCATGCTTTATTCTTTTCAAGCATTTCTTTGGAACCATCCTGAGTATCCGTCAGGATAAATCTTAGTTTCTTTTCATGATTTGGTGTTTTCTGGGATTGGAATTCATTGAGACATTTCTCAATGTATTGCTT
>CAVJFW010000075.1:0-2145 GCA_963648975.1 bacterium
GCTACAGCTCGTACTTCGCATGGTGCGTGAGCAACTATGGCTACCTCAGCGACTTCCGCGTCGACTATGGCATCTATGGCGTCCGCCCCAGCCTTTCCGTAAAACTTTCGTAGCGAAGCGGAGAAAATCAGGAATCCGTATCAGATCCGTAGGGCGCCCCATCAATCAAGAAAGGGGCGCCCCGAAATTCAGTTTCATGAAAGAATGAGGTTATTCTCATATGGTGAACAATCCGAAGACGAAGGAAGAAAGAAAAGACAATGAGCTTGTCGTATTCATAAAGGCAAAGTCTGTCCTTTCCTATATTCTTCTTGTCTCTTCGAAGTCACCGGTGAAGTACAGGTATTCATTGTTGAATACCCTGATCAATGAATCATTGGATATGATTCATCTTCTCTATGAGGCGAATGAACTGGATCCGAAGGATAAGATCAGAGCAGAGAAGATACGTTCGGCCATGGCTAGGCTGAAGACGATTGACTTCGTCTCATCTGTGGCCAGGGATGCAGGATGCTTTACTCAGAAACAGTATGACATCCTGTTAGGCAAAATCGGTGATTGCTCAAAGTTTCTTCTTGGATACTACAATCATGCCAAGAAGGCTTCGGCAATATAGGAGTCCGTTATAGGGTCTATTGTCTGTCTCTTCTGGTTTGGTGCCGTTCCCCTAACAGCAACAACTCGAACAACGCATGGAACGTGAACAACGATGGCAACCTCAACAACAACAACGTCAACAATGACAACAATGGCGTCCGCCCCAGACTTTCCTTTCAGAGGAATTCATGGAATTCCCATAAAGTGTTGATCAGTCGTGTGGCTGATCAGGAAAAGGAAAGGGAATGGATTTCCTGGTCGTTCAGGCGACAAAACAGGCCATGGGTGGGAAGGACTCCTCAAAAAGGATTTCTTCCCTATCTCCCCATGGCCATTTATGGTGGAGGGAAAATATGAGAATAGATGAGATATTCACCATCGAAAATCTGAGAAAGGCACATGAAAAGACAAGAAAGGGAAAACTTCACAAGAAGGATGTCCTTGCCTTTGAACTGAACAAGGCAGCGGAAATAACCTCTCTCCATGAACAGCTGATCAAAGGAAAATATCGTATTTCTCCCTACAATACCTTCTATATCCATGAGCCGAAGAAGAGAAGGGTGGATGCCACATTGTATCGGGACAGGGTAGTCCAGAACTGCTTCGTGGAGAACTATTTAGGCCCTCTATTGGAAAATCACCTCATCTATGACAATGCAGCCTGCAGGAAGGATAAGGGAACGGACTTTGCAAGGAACAGACTGAAGAAGTTTCTTCTTGAAGCCTATCGAAGATACGGACATGATTTCTATGTCCTGACTTTTGACGTTCATCACTATTTCGAAAGCATAGACCATAAGGTACTCAAGGAAAAATTATGTGGACTCATTCCCGAGGATGAGATCCTGAAGTTTCTCTTCATGATCATCGATTCCTTCAACGGAGATACTGGAAAGGGACTTCCCTTAGGCAATCAGACCAGTCAGTCATTTGCCTTATACTATCTCGACCATATGGACAGGACCATAAAAGAGAGATTCCGGATGAAATATTATTCCAGATATATGGATGATGGAATCATCATCTCCGATGATCTTGAAAAACTCAGGAGACTCAATGATGAACTGAAAAAGGAACTGTCCATGGTTCATCTCGGGATGAATGTAAAAAAGAACGAAATCCATTCCATATCCCAGGGAGTGACCTACCTGGGATTCAGATACAGGCTGGGAGAAAACGGAAAACTTATCATCAAGATGGCAGGGACAAAGAAGAAGAGACTCATCCGGTATCTCAATCACTATGACCTATCGTTGACTTCGCTTGTGACATATCATAACTATCTTGAAATGCATTCCAATGGAAATGGAATGCTGGTTCATAGAATCGAGAAGATGATGGAAGAGAAATCATCTGGCACCACAAAAGAAAAGACTGATGCAAAGGAAATATGGAAATCTATTCTTCATGATGCTGAAGATCTGAATCCGAAGGAAAAATGATATTGTTTGATATTCGTGATTCTACCTTAGAAGGGTCACGGTTTATTTTATAGTTGTGATTCCAAACCAGCGTAATATGCCGTAATACGTGATTTTTCCGACTGTA